>JBBRZT010000158.1:0-8921 GCA_038236395.1 Candidatus Acidiferrales bacterium | reverse complement strand
CCATGAAAGTTTTTGCCCCGCTCCCGCGTATTATCAATTGACGCACAAACTCATGCCCGCTTCCGACCCCGCCATCCAACTCGATCACATCTCCCGTCACTATTCCATGGGCGGCGCCACCGTGCGCGCCGTCGATGACCTGTCGCTCTCCGTCCATCAAAACGAATTCCTCGCCCTCCTCGGCTCTTCGGGCTCCGGAAAATCGACGCTCCTGAATCTTATCGGCGGTCTCGATCGCCCCACCTCAGGCTCCATCGTCGCCAACGGTCAGAATATCGCAGAGCTTTCGTCGCTGGAACTGGCACGCTATCGCCGCAACACTATCGGCATGGTCTTCCAGTCCTTCAATCTCTTAACGCGCATGACCCTCGAAGAAAATATCGAGCTGCCTCTGCGCCTCGCTGAAGTGAACCACGCGGAGCGCCCCGCGCGCGTGCGCGAAGTCCTCGAGCGCGTTCGCCTCACTCACCGAATGGGCCATCGTCCCGTTGAACTATCCGGTGGCGAGCAGCAGCGCGTGGCCATCGCGCGCGCATTGGTCAACCGCCCGAAAATTCTGCTCGCCGATGAGCCCACCGGCAATCTCGATTCCGCCACCGGTGAAGCCATCCTCATGCTCTTGCGCGAACAATCGCAATTCGGCATGACCATTGTCATGGTCACTCACGAGCGCGCGTTGGCCGAAAAATTCGCCGACCGCCTGGCCATCATGGTTGACGGCAAACTCCAGTCCACCTCGCAGGCGAAAGGGCTCGCGCAATGAAAGCTCGCGACCTCACCGATCTCGCCCTCCGCAATCTCCGCGAAGCCATATTTCGCAACGTGCTCACCACTCTCGGCGTTGCGGTGGGCGTGGCCTCCCTCGTGGCCATGCTCTCCCTCGGCGTGGGACTTCAGAAACTCGCTTCCGAGCGCCTCTCGCAGAGCGGCCTCTTCGATACTATTTTCGTGACCCCCCAAAACAATTTCCGCGGCATGGGCCGCCCGCAACGCGAAGTGCAATCCGACAAACCTCCACGCCCGCTCGACGAAGACGCGCGCAAGGAAATCGAAAAACTCGCCAACGTCATCGAAGTCTATCCGCAGGTCCGCTTCTTCACCGAAGTGCGCTTCAACAATAAGCCGTACGCCACGGTAGTCGCCGGCATGCCCGCTTCTTCCAAAAATTCCGGTTCTTTCGACGGCATGCAGGGCCGCTTTTTCTCCACGCCCGCCGCGCACGAAGCCATCCTGCAGATTGAATTCGCCAAAGAACTTTCCGACAAACCCGAGTCCCTCATCGGCAAGGAACTGACTCTGCGCTACGCCGAGCGCCAGGCGCTCGCTGCGAATCCGGTCGCCGACGCGCCTAGCGATACAAAGGAACCAACAGGCGGATTCTCGGTCGTCCCGAAAGAGTTGCGCTTGAATATCGTCGGCGTGGTGGAAACTGAACCCGCGGCAGGCTATGGCGGTTATGGCAACGCCCGCCTGCTCATGCCGCTCGAAACCGCCTCCACACTTCGCGCCGCACAAGTCAACGACCTACGCGACATGGTGCGCGATTCGAACGCCAGCAAAGTCACCTATCCATCCCTCTCCGTTCGCGCCAAATCCCCTTCGCAGGTGGAGGCCCTCGAAACCACCATCAAGAATCTCGGCTTCAACGCTTTTTCTTTATTGGACGCTTCCAAATCCCTGCGCACATTCTTCTCCGTCTTCGATCTCCTCCTGGGAATATTCGGGAGCCTGGCATTGGCCGTCGCCACGCTGGGCATCGTCAACACCCTGGTGATGGCCATCCTCGAGCGCCGCCGCGAAATTGGTGTACTGAAAGCGCTCGGCGCAGCCGATTCCGACGTTCAGCAGCTTTTCTTCGTAGAAGCGGGCGTCATGGGCTTCTTCGGCGGAATTTTCGGCGTACTCTTCGGCTGGCTTCTTGGCCGCGCGCTGACTCTGGGCACCAACGTTTATCTCCACCGCCAAAATCTCAATCCCATCCAGCTTTCTTCCGTGCCCGTGTGGCTGATGCTCTCTGCTCTCGCTTTCGCCGTACTTGTGAGTCTTGCCGCCGGCCTCTATCCTGCTTCTCGCGCCGCCAAGCTCAATCCCGTCGATGCCCTGCGCTATGAATAAGTTTCTTCGCGCATTTGTTTTTTTTCTCACGTTGGCGTTGCTCGCCGGCGTGCCGGGTAGCTTCGCTGCCGCCGGTCGCGTCGAGTGCAACTCCATTCCCAGCAAAATCCTGACGCGCCGAGTGCCTTACTGCGTCGTTCTTCCGCCCGCGTTCGATGCCGATCAGGCCCGGCACTTTCCAATCCTCTATTTCCTCCATGGACTCGGCGACAACGAACAGTCTTTCGTGCACACCGGTGCGTGGAATCTCCTCGAAGACATGCGCGAAAAAAGCGAGGTCCAGGATTTTCTGATCGCCACACCGGAAGCCCGTTCCACTTTTTATATCAATTCGAAAGACGGTAGAGAACGCTACGAAGATTTCCTGCTACGGGAATTTTTCCCGTACATCGAAAAGCACTATCGCGTCACACCCGGCCGCAGCAACCGCGCCATCTCCGGCATTTCCATGGGCGGCTACGGAGCTTTGCATCTGGCGTTTCGCCACCCAGAACTTTTTTCTTCCATCAGCGCCCACAGCGCCGCGCTGATAGACAAGCTCCCTAAGTTTCTCGGCGCCCGTTCGCCACAATCCCCGCGCTCACGCGTGCTGGGTGGCGTCTTCGGCGACCCGCCGGATCCAGCTTTCTGGGAACAAAACAGCCCCATCGCCTTGGCGCGCAAAGCAAATCTCGCCGGCCTGCAAATCTATTTCGATTGCGGAGACCAGGACGATTTTGGCTTCGAATCCGGCGCCGCCGGCCTTGACAAAGTCCTCACCTCCCGCCATATCCCGCACGAATTCCACATCTACCCGGGCCGCCACGACGCCGCCTACTTCGCCGAACATCTCCCGGCGTCCCTGGCCTTCCACTCGCGCCTCTTCGCAAAGTAGCGCCGCCGGTGGGCGCTCAAGCCCGCAGCAATCGCCGAACCAGGCGAGCTTCCGCCGCTCATCGATCGATCAGGTGTTGTAGCTCACCCAAGTCCGAAGCCGCGCTGTCGGACACAGCACAAAATTCCATCCCGCTCTTGCGCCACTCCACCCACTGGTAGCCTTGGCGCGATCCTGAGCGCGGGGCCGTGTCCCTTTCATTGGTGGGCCAAATAAAAACATTTACGAGATGTTTGCGCCGTCCATAGACCAGAGCCGCGACGGCGCGGTTGTCGACAACGTCCAGGCGGCCGCCTTGCAGAGGAAATCCCTGATCGGCGAAATCTCGAACTGGCGGAGAGAAATCCAGCTTGCCGTCGAACCATGGCTTCACCGTGTGTTGATCGGTAGAAACTACGTCGATGAGATGTCCCGGTTGAAGCGATCGCAGATGCGCATCGATAACCTCTGCGGCTAACCTGGTCTCGTAGCCATCGGCACGGCCAAAAGAAACAATTCTCCACGTTCCATATGCCAGCAAAAGCAAGGTGGCCGCAACCGCGAGCCATCGCCAGTTCCTGCGAGCAGGCGCTATGGTTACCGGCCGCCGCGGACTAACCTCGGAGAGGACTTTCTTGCGAAACGCAGCGGGCGTTTTCTCATACAGTTGCGAAACCCCAATCGACGACCGCAAGGCTTTCAGCCCCTGGAGCGCCTCGGTACAGTCGAAGCACTGCGCCAGATGGCGCTCAAATTCCGCCGCGCCCAGCGCATCCAGCTCATTATCGAAGTAGCCATGAAGCACGGTCTCGGTTTGCTCACAGCTCATGGGCAGCCTCCTCGCGAGCGGGATGGCTAAGCGCCGCCTGAAGCTGCCGGCGAGCACGAGCGAGGGTGGACATTACCGTCCCGATGGGAACCTCGGCAATGGAAGCGATCTCTTTGTAAGAACAACCTTCCAGTTCGCGCAGCACAATGACCTCCCGGTAGCGCGGCGGCAGCGATTCGAGCGCGCGAGTAAGACGCTCGCGGTTGTCTCCTTCGATGGCCAGCGCTTCGGGCGTTGCGCCTGGTGTTCCGTGCACTTCCTCATTGAATTCGGTCATCTCTCTCACGCGGCGATTCTTGTCCAGCCAGCTGTAACAGGTGTTCCGCACGATCTGCAGCAGCCATGCACGCGCATCTCCGCCATGGAAAGCCGGAAAGAAGCGATACGACCGCAGCATGGCTTCCTGTGCCACGTCTTCGGCGTCCGCGCCGCTGCGCAACAGCCAGCGGGCCAGATTAAAGGCCGCATCGAGATGCGGCAGTACCAGCGCCTCGAAGCGCACCTGATCCTGCGAGTCCAGCACGTCCGAACCTTTCCCCTGGACAGGATTGCTCACTGATAGGGACTCCCCTCGACGCGATTTTATTCCCATTCCGTCATTTTTATTTGCGAATCGTGAAAAAGTTTTTTCTCCGCGTTTGATGGAATAAACCCCGAGGTCTTGTGGTCTGCACAGGTGTAACACGTCCGGAGCGGTGCAGTGCACCTCGCTTCCCTCGAACCTGCGCCGCTCGTTCCAAAGGTTCCCGGACTAGGACCAAAAGTGCAAGTTACACGACGAAGCTGAGGAGGAATTATGGCGGATAAGATAAAAGATGAACTTCTGCATGATCACAACAAGGATGGAGTGGACCGGCGGGGTTTTCTGAAATGCATGGCTTGGGCGGGAACAGGCGCATTCTGCATCATGCAAGGCGGCGTGCTGAAATCCTACAGCATGAGCCGGATGTCTGACCTTGCCGGTCTGCCCGCCAGCGGAGAGCTGAGCTTCGTGCAGATCAGCGACAGCCACATGGGATTCAACAAGCCAGCCAATACGGATGTCGCGGGCACCCTGAAGGCCGCGGTAGACAAGATCAACGGTCTCTCAACACCGCCGGAATTCATGCTGCATACCGGCGACATCAGTCACCTTTCCAAACCAGAAGAATTCGACGCCGTGGACCAGATTTTGAAGGGCGCAAATCCCAAAGATGTTTTCTACGTACCCGGTGAGCACGACATGCTCAATGATGACGGCAAACAGTTCCTAGAACGTTACGGAAAAAACAGCAAGGGCGCCGGATGGTACAGCTTCGACAAAAAGGGCGTGCACTTCATCGGCTTGGTGAACGTCTTGAATTTGAAGGCGGGCGGACTGGGAACGCTGGGTCACGAACAGCTTGAGTGGATGGAGGATGACGTCAAGCATCTGCAGCCGAGCACTCCCCTCGTGGTGTTCGCACACATTCCTCTCTGGTCGGTGTATCCCGAGTGGGGTTGGGGCACCGAAGATAGCGCGCAGGCTTTGGCGTACCTGAAGAAATTTGGTTCGGTAACCGTGCTGAACGGGCATATTCACCAGACCATGCAAAAGGTTGAAGGAAACGTCACTTTTCACACCGCCGCATCGACCGCGTTCCCTCAGCCGGCGCCAGGCACCGCGCCTTCCCCGGGACCGATGAAAGTTCCTGCCGAGCAATTGAAAAGCGTGCTCGGAATAACCGACGTGAATTATGTACGCGGGCAGCATGCGCTGGCGGTAGTGGATTCTACGCTGGCGTAAAAACCCCACATCAAAAAAGTTTTTCAAGAGTAGTCAAATAAAAAGGAGGAAATCATGCGTAGAAGTGTGTCTACAGCAATTTTGCTGCTAACGTTTGCGTTCGGAATCGAGGCGCTCGGCAGCGGGACGGAAAATTTCGCGGCCAGAGCCCAACAGGCGCCCCAGGGGCTGGAAGTGAAGATCGACAATTTCAGTTTTGGGCCTGGGACGCTGACCGTGCCGGTGGGAACCACTGTTACGTGGACCAATCGCGACGATATTCCGCACACGGTGGTGAGTACCGACAAGGTCTTCAAATCTAAAGTGTTGGATACTGATGAAAAATTTTCGTTCACCTTCAGCAAACCCGGCACATACGAGTACTTTTGTTCCATTCACCCGAAAATGACCGGCAAGGTCGTTGTGCAGTGAGCGATCGATGAGCGTAAATCCCTTCGACCTCAAAACCGTCTTCTTGGCCAAACACGCGCAGCACGTTGTGCTGATCCACTTTCCGATCGCGCTGTTTATCGCGGCCGTGGCGTTCGATTACTTCGGGCAGTGGACCGCCAATCGAACGCTTGCCGCGGCGGCCTATTTCAATCTTCTATTCGCCGCGATCTTTACTGTGCCAGTCGTGGCCACCGGCCTTGCAGCGTGGCAATGGGCCCTCGAAGGCCAAAAACTGAAAGGGATCCTGCTTATGCATCTGATTCTCGGTTGTACTTCCAGTGTGCTGATCTGGCTGGTTTTTTGGATTCACTGGCGTGAGCGTCGTCATCCGGAAAAATCCTTGCCGTTGTGCCGCCTGCCCATCGAAGCCATCGCAGTCCTGCTTATCGTCTTGACGGGTCATCTCGGTGGGTTTCTCAGCGGCGTAAATGGCCCCGGGTAGGCGGCGCTGAGTTTGTGGTCGAAAAACTCGACGTTCCACCCTCCCCTGCCATCCGGCTTAACAGGGTAAACACCTCTAGTGACGATGGCTACGCGGCAAGGGCGATCTTAAAGATATGGGAATAAGCTAATCTGGCGGAGAGGGGGGGATTCGAACCCCCGTTAGGGTGTTTATTCCCTAAAACGGTTTAGCAAACCGCCGCATTCAGCCGCTCTGCCACCTCTCCGCGGCGTGCTTTCAACAGCCTATCACATTGCCCTGTGATTTATTGATTGTGATAAGTGCGAAGCGAAATACACTCGGGTAAGCCCAACTCAAAGTGGAGCAGCTTTGCCAGCACGACTTGTATCCGTGAACGTAGGTCTCCCGCGCGACATTACCTGGCGCGGCAAGACCGTCCACACCGGCATTTGGAAAAATCCGACGCCAGCCCGTGTTATGGTTCGGCGACTTAACATCGATGGCGACGGCCAGGGAGACCTCGGCGGCCACGGTGGCGTGAATCGCCCCGTTATGGTTTACCAGACCGATTCCTACCGTTACTGGGAACGCGAACTCGGCCACAGCAATTTATCTTACGGACAATTTGGCGAAAACTTCACCGTCGATGGCTTGGCCGACGCTGAAGTTTGTGTCGGCGATCGCTACCGAATCGGCTCCGCCCTGTTCGAAATTTCACAGCCACGCGTCACCTGCTACCGCGTGGGAATTCGCATGGACGAACCGCAGATGGCCATGAAGCTGGTTGCCCATCATCGGCCCGGCTTCTATTTTCGCGTACTGGAAGAAGGCGAAGTCGGAGCCGGCGATGAAGTTGTAAAAATCGCGGACGGGCCCGAGCGCATGAGCATCGCCGAAGTCGACGCGCTGCTCTATCTTAGCGGCCACACTCGGGACCAGTTGCATCGTGCGTTGCGCATTCCGGCGTTGAGTGAAGGTTGGCAGAAATCCTTCAAAGCGCTTTTGCAAGAGGATGCGAAGGGCCCAGCGGCGACCGGCAATCCGGGGCTGGTCTCCGCCGGCGGTCCGCCTCCCGCGTGGCCGGGATTTCGCCCCATGCGCGTGTCGCGAATCCAACGCGAAAGCAGCAGCGTGATTTCCATTTCACTGGTCCCGGCGGATGACCGCCGGCTCGCTGCCGCGCTGCCAGGACAATTTGTTGTCTTGCGCGTACTGCCGCAGCCTGGTGGCCCAGCCTTGATGCGCAACTACTCGCTTTCCGACTTGCCGTCTACAGGCCACTATCGCGTCAGTATCAAGCAGGAAGTAAACGGTGCGGCCAGCACCTACCTGCACTCACACGTACAAACAGGTGATTTGCTCGATGTCGCGGCGCCGCGTGGCAATTTCACGTTGAAGACCGGCACGAATCCCGTGGTGCTCCTCAGCGCAGGAGTGGGCGCGACTCCGGTTTTATCCATGCTCCACGCGCTTGCAAATGAAATTTCGCCACGCGAAGTGTGGTGGTTATTCGGTGCGCGTAATCGGGACGACCATCCCTTTGCGGAAGAGTCCGCCAGCCTGGTCAAAAAATTACCTCAGGGCAAAAGTCGCGTTTGGTATAGCCGCCCTGCTGCACAAGATCGTTTAGGCACAGACTTCGATGCCACCGGCCGCATTTCGATCAACGACTTCGACAAGCTTGGCGTGCCCCGGAATGCCGATTTTTATTTGTGCGGCCCCGCCGCGTTCTTGCGCGATGCGACGGCCGGGCTTTCGGCTTGGGGGATAGCGGGGAATCGGGTGCACTCCGAGATTTTTGGCGCGGGTGAACCGATTACGCCCGGCGTCGCTATAGGGCCGCATCCACCGCCGCACCCGCCGCAAGGCGTAGCCGGCCCTGGCCCAAGCGTGTCCTACGCTCGAAGTAATCTGAACGTGCCTTGGGATCCGAAATTTTCGAGTCTTCTCGATTTTGCGGAAGCGTGCGATGTGCCGGTTCGCTGGTCATGCCGCACGGGAGTCTGTCACACCTGCGAGAGTGGTTTGATTTCGGGAGACGTAGCTTATGAACCCGACCCGCTTGAGCCGGCGGCGCAGGGTAATGTGCTCATTTGTTGCGCCCAACCGCGGAGTGACGTGGTGCTCGACCTGTAACGGCTCCGCGAAAAACTTCACAATGTGCGCCTGCACAAAAAACAGGCTGAGAGGAACAAACGATGAGCACGCGTCCACCGTTGCCCCCGTTTTCTCGCGAAACCGCTATTCTCAAGGTTCGGCTGGCCGAAGATGGCTGGAACTCTCGAGATCCCGAAAAAGTGGCCCAGGCCTACTCCGTCGATTCTCGCTGGAGAAATCGCGCCGAATTCGTCAACGGACGAGCCGATATCGTCGCCTTCCTTACCCGCAAGTGGGCGAAAGAACTGGACTACCGCCTCATCAAAGAGCTCTGGGCCTTCACCGAAAATCGCATCGCGGTGCGCTTCGCCTACGAATGGCACGACGACTCGGGAAACTGGTTTCGATCCTACGGAAACGAAAATTG
>JBBRZT010000157.1:0-8921 GCA_038236395.1 Candidatus Acidiferrales bacterium | reverse complement strand
CGCGGCAAAAACGCTCCGTCCGGCAAAAACTCCCGTGTCCCCCGCAACGACACCGGAATCACCGGCGCGCCCGTCTCCACCGCCGCCTTGAACGCCCCCAGCTGAAATTGCCGCACTCCCGGCTCCCGCGTAAACGTCCCTTCCGGAAAGACAAACACCGAATCGCCTTTCCGCAGAAAATCTTCCATCTCTGTGGCCTGGTGCAGTCGCGACCCCGCGTCCGTGCGGTCAAACGACAGGTGTCCCATTTGCCTCATAAACGTTCCAATAAACGGCATGCTGGCCACCTCCATCTTAGCCACGAACCGGTACGGCACCCCCAGCCCCAGCATCAGCGCCAGAACATCAAAATAACTCGTATGATTCGCGGCATAGATTTTAGCGCCCGGCGTCTCCATATATCCTTTGCCGTTCACGGTCACCTTGCATCCGATCAGAAAAAACAAGATCCTCAGCGCCCCGTTGGTGAACCGCCCCGCCGCCTTATGATCAGTAAACAACTGCACAATCATCCACGTCGGCACAATCCACAGAGAAAACACCACCACAAAGTAACCGCCGTACATCACCTCCAGCGCGCGCTTCACGCCGCTCACAATCCCGCGTCCCGTCGCGCTCAATGCTCCGCCCGCTCCCAGCCGTGCGATTTGCAGCCACGCCGGAGCTTTTCCCGCCGCCAGTTTTCCCGCCAGGTACAGGTGCCTGGTTTCCTCGCGCCGCAATTTTCCGCTAGAAGTCTTCGGGATGCTTCCCAGCGGAACCAGTTCCACCCGGTCCGGCGGCAATCCCAACCCGCGCGACACTTCCTGCGTCACGGCGGCCGACATCGCGGAACGCTTCGCCGCATCCGCTTCTCGCGACTCCGCCACCACCACCATTTTTTCCGTTCCGCTGGCCTGGTCCTTCATTCCAAACGCCACCACGCATCCTTTGCGAATCCCCTCCACCCGCGCAGCCAGCTCTTCCACTTCGTGCGGATACAAGTTCCGCCCGCCCTTGATGATGATGTCCTTCACTCGCCCGGTCACATACAGCTCGCCATCCGCCACATAGGCCCGGTCGCCGGAATTCACCCACGCATACTCCCCGTCTCTAGTGGCTTTCCCGGCCGGAAACAACGCCTCCGTCGCCGCTTTGTTCTGGTAATAGCCGCTGGTAGCCGACGGCCCGCGAAACCACAAAAACCCTTCGGTCCGTTCCGCGACTTCCGCGCCCGCGTCGCTCACCACTCGAATTTCGTGACGCGGTATCGCCCTCCCCGCCGAAACAAATGCAATCGCATTTTCATTCCCGGCGCGCGCAACAACCGCTCGCCCTTCCGACGCGAAAGTTTCCCGTTCGATACGGTCCACCACCGGCCCGCGCCCCATTGCCGGCACCGTCACCGCCAGCGAAGCCTCCGCCAATCCATAAACGGGCAGCAGCGCCTCTCGACGAAATCCATATTTTTCAAATCGCGCCGCAAATCGCTCCAGCGTCCCGGGATTCACCGGCTCCGCTCCGTTCATCGCCATCCGCCACGAACTCAAATCCAGCCCTTCGAGATCTTTATCCGCGATTTTCCTCACGCATAGCTCGTACGCAAAATTCGGTGCCGTGCTCATCGTCGCGCGATGCTTGTGGATCGCCCGCAACCATCTCTCCGGCCGCGCCAAAAATGCGATCGGCGACATCACCGCCAGCGGTATCCCGTAATACAGCAGCGTCAACCACGCCCCGATCAATCCCATGTCGTGATACAAAGGCAGCCAACTCACCCCCACGTCCTGCGGCCCCATCTGCACCGCCTCGCCGACAGCCTTGATATTCGCCAGCAGATTTGCGTGCGTCAGCACCACGCCCTTGGGATCGCCCGTCGAGCCCGACGTGTATTGCAGCAGCGCAATATCGCTACCCGTTCGCGCCCGCGCCCCGCTCAAATGCGCCGGCCGCACCCCCGGCGAAGGCGCGGGAGCTTTATCTGCCGCCTCAATCAATTTTTCCGCGTCCGCCACCGCCAGTAGGGAACTGACCCTCGGCTTCAGCAGTTTCGCCACCGCTTCCGCCCGCCGAAAAGTCAGCAGCAGAACCACTCCCGCATTATTCAAAATCGCCGATTGCCGCGCCGCATACTCTTCAATCCGATCCGCGCGGAACGGCGGATAAATCGGAACCGGAATCGCCCCGGCCAGCAAAATCCCCGCATACGAAACAAAAAACGCTCGCGAGGTCGGCAGCATCAACGCCACCCGGCTTCCCGCGCTCACTCCCCGCCGCGCCAGTTCGGCGGCGCATCGCTCCGCCGCGGCATGCAGCTCGCCAAACGTCAGTGTAACGTTCTTGTCTTCTCCCTCCGCATCCTCCGTAATCTCCAGGTGGACCCCCTCCGCATCGTGCGCCGCGCGATAGCGCAGCACATCCACCAAAGTCTCCGCCGTCAAAATCCCCATCTCTTCCGCTTTGCGGTGCAGTTGCTGCACCTTAACGGAAGCCCGCAACGCCGAAGTCCCCGCCACCGAAATTTCCGCTGTCTCCGCGCCGCTCTCGGGGGCACTCTCCGGCGCATTCAACACCGCGGTAACAAGATCATCGGGAGTATTCGCCTGCGTAGCGTCCTGATCGGAAATGCGCACGCCAAACGCATTCTCCAGCCGCGCCATCAATTCCACCCGCTCCAAACTTCCCAATCCCAAGTCGCGCTCCAGATGCGAAGTTCCGCTCAGCATCGTCACCGCGCCAGCGCTCCCCAATTCCCGCAGCAACGCGCGAATCTCCTCAATCACGCGTTCACGCACCATCGACCGTTCAAATTGTGCCGCCGTCGCCGCCACCGCATTCACCTGTGTTGTTCTTTTCGTTTGCTCTTGGCAACCACCAGCAAAAAAACCCAAACCCGTCATTCCGAACCCGCGCTTTTCCAGCGGGTGAGGAATCCGCTGTTGCGCTTTGCGGGTCGCGCCTTCGGCGCGACATTTAGCCAACTAACGAATCAGGGCTTCAGCCCTTGAAGCAAAGCGCCCCTCTACGCCCCCTTCACTTTCGCCCCCGCATACCCCTTCGGCATCAACGTCGTCGCCAAATCCACGCCCGAAAGATCCACGCCCTCCAAATCCGTCTCCCGCAAAATCGCCACTCCCATATCCGCCCCCGCAAATTTCGCCCCGCGGATATTCGCCAGTCGAAAATTCGCATTCCTCAATATCGCCTTCTCAAAATTCACTCCCGACAAATCACACCGAAAAAACTCGATCCCGCTAGCCTGCGCTTCCGACAAATCCGCCCCCGGCAAAATCGCCTCGGTCAAATCCGAATTCCGCAAGTCCACCTTATGCATACGCGCGCCAGACAAATCCGCCCCCGGCAGTTTCGTCTTCCGCAAATCGCTCCCCGCGAGGTTGGCCTCCCGCAAAATCGCCCCGCTCAGGTTGGCCCCGCTCAAATCCGCGCCAGATAGCTCCGCCCCCGCCAGGTCCGCACGCACCCCGCCATCATGCCCGCGAAAAAATCGCTCGTGCTCCTCCAGAATCTCCGTCAATTTCTTCCCCTTGTGCGTAATGCTCTTCGCCTTCTTCAGTCCCATATATCTTTTGCCCTCGCTTGCCTGTCTATCGCGCAACGCTCGCGCAACGCGCCTCTGCGTACCCAGCCAGCTTGCGCCTGCACTCAAGACTCTACCGAAATCCCCGCTTTTACGGAACCTTAACGCCGGCCCGTCCAACCCTCAGTCCAAGCCACTGTGGTAACGTGAACTCTATCGTGCGACACCGCTCATTTCTCGCCGCCTTCACCGTCGCATCCTTCCTCTCCATCACCGCCTCCGCGCAAACTACCCAGCGCGAAGACGAAATCGTCGCCAGCCTAGCCGGCGGCCGCATCATTATTCAAGTCGCCCGCGAAGACGTCATCGTCTTCGCAGCCATCGACCAGCCCGTCGAAGCCAATTCCGTCCCACCGCGCCTCTTGCAGCTCGACGCCGGCCACGTCGGCATCATCCTCGGAGCCACCGAGTGGCAAGTCCCCGCCGCCCCCGCGCCAGTCCGTCTCGACCGCGACTTCCAAGCCATTCCCCGCACTCCCGACCAGCACTATGACCCGTTTCCCGACGCAGCCGCTCCCGACCTCGAAACTCTCGGCGTCGCCTTCCTCGAAAAACTCCGCCCCCTCGTCTCCCAGCTCCATCACAAACTCGATTTTCCTCCCGACGAGCCGCTCTTCCAGCTCATCATTCTCGGCTTTGCGCACGATTACGGCCCCGAAGTCTGGCAGGTCGAATATCGCATTGAACAGGAGCAAGTCGCCGCCCGCGGCGAGTATTGGCAAACGCGCATTCTCCGCCCGCGCTTCACCCAACTCTACCCGCCCGAAGGCGGCAAGCACGGCACGCACACCCTCATCGAACTCCGTTACCCCGCCGAGTCCGCTGCCGCACCCGCGAAAAAGAATAACGATCCACCTCTCCTCGCCCTCATCCAGGGAGGCGATCCCGCCATCGCCCGCCTCCGCTCCAGCGACCCGCGCATCGCCAAAGACCTCGACAGCATCGAAAAGGGCCAGGCCCAAAAAGTCCCCTCCACCGACGCCGCCGATTTTCTCCGCGCCGCTCTACCGCTCATCTCCAACGGTCACAAATTTTTTCTTGGCACTATGGAAGAATCACACGGCTTCGAATGGATCGTCCCGCCCGATGAACCCGTGGAAAAAACCGACGACAAATCGCGCCCGCCCAGCGCCCCGTCACTCCGCCGCAAACCTAATCCCTAAACGTTAAATTGGTTACGCAGCCCGCTTAGTCTCCCGCAGCCTGCACCGTCGCATGCGCCCCAATATCTCTCCGATAATGCGCGCCCTCAAACTCGATTTTCCCCGCCGCCTCATACGCGCTCGCCAGCGCCTCGTCCAGCGAAGCCCCCGCCGCCGTTACGCCCAGCACCCGTCCGCCGCTAGTCACAATTTTTTCACCATCACGTTTCGTTCCCGCGTGCAGCACTTTCACGCCACGCACCTCGCCCGCCTCGCGCAATCCGCCAATAGTTTTCCCCGTCTCGAATTTCCCCGGATAACCCCCCGAAGCCATCACCACGCAAACACTCGCCCCCGCCTTCCATTTCAATTTCGCCGCATCCACCCGCCGCGCTGCCACATCCGCCAACACCTCCGCCAGATCAAAATCCATGCGCGCCACAATTGCCTGCGTCTCCGGATCGCCCAGCCGGCAATTAAATTCCAGCACCTTCGGCCCACTCTTCGTCAGCATCACGCCGATATACAAAAATCCCTGGTAGCGAATCCCGTCCGCCGCCAGCCCGTGCAAAGTCGGCTCCACAATTTTCGCCACTATCGTTTCGCGCAACGCCTCCGGCAACAGTTCGTCGTTCGAATACGCTCCCATCCCGCCCGTATTCGGCCCCGCATTCCCGTCAAAAACCTTCTTGTGATCCCGCGTCGGCGCCAGCGCCGCAAACCGCTCCCCATCCGTCAAAATAATGAACGACAACTCCTCGCCCTCCAGTGTTTCCTCCAGCAAAATCCGCGCCCCGCCTTCGCCCAACTCCCGCTTCTCCATCACACGCGCAATAAAATCCCGTGCCGCCGCTTCATCCGGCGCCAGAAAAACTCCTTTTCCCGCGCACAATCCATCCGCCTTGATCACCACCGGCCACTTCACACCGCGCAACGCCGCGTACGCCTCGCTCGCCGACTCGAACGCCCCATACATTTCCGCCGTCGCAATATTGTGCCGCGCCACAAACTCCTTCGAAAAAATCTTGCTCCCTTCCAGTTGCGCCGCCGCCTGCGTCGGCCCCACAATTGCCCACTTCCGCGTCGCGAACGCATCCACAATCCCGTTCACCAGCGGCAATTCCGGACCCACCACCGTCAGATCCGGCTGAATCTTTTCCGCCAGCGCCACCAGCCCCGCCACATCGCCCGCCTCCACGGCCACGCATTCCGCTTCCGCCGCAATCCCCGCGTTCCCCGGCGCGCACCAAATCTTCTCCACCTGCGGACTCTGCTTCAATCTCCACGCCAGCGCGTGCTCCCGCCCGCCCCCGCCAATCAACAACACCTTCATGCCCGCACCCTCAATTCCCGCATTCGCACACACCATTTCCATCGCCATTATAGACGCAAATCCAAAACCATAATTTTTCTGCGGGGAATTTACCAGTGCAAACTCAAAGAAGAAAAACGCGCTACGACTTACCCTCGCCCCAGCGCCCGAATCGGTATCGTGACTCCCGAGGTCGCATCCGACGACGCCAGCATGTGGCATCGCCCGTCAAAAATCCCGCCCGGATCCACCACCATGCACGGCGAATGCACTTCGCCGGTCACCACACCTTTGGCCTGAATCTCCACCCGCCCCTTCGCGAAAATCACTCCGTCAAACCGCCCCGCAATCACCACCCGGTTCCCTTCAATCTGCCCTTCCACCTTCGCGCCTTCCCCCAAAATCACCGTCTGCTCCGAAATTATATTCCCCTTCACCGTTCCGTTGATGCGAAACGTCCCGGTCAGCTGCAGCGTGCCTTCAAAAGTCACGCCCTGATCGATAAATCCGGTCCATTCTTCCGTGACATTATTCTTCGACGAACTCGGCCATTTCCAGGCCATGAAAGCCCCCCGGGAGAGACTCTTCTACTTTAGCCTCGCGCGCACGCAAGTCAACGCGACTCCCGCCCAGGTTGTCGAATGCACCGCCTGAACCGATGGCCAGTGCTCCGTGAACGCTAATCTACCCCCGCGCCTTCTCGAAATTAAACATCCAGTTCACTCCAAATTGATCCATCAACATCCCAAATCGCGCCGCCCAGAAAGTCTCCTGTACCGGCATCACCACCTTGCCGTTTTCGCTGAACGCTGTAAAAAATTTCTCAGTCTCCTCAGCGCTCTCGCACTTGATCGCTACCCAGAAAGTATTCCCCGGATGAAACGGCATCCCCGGCATCGAGTCCGACGCCATCAACACCGCATCGCCCTTCGCCAGTCGCGCATGAATAATCAAATTCTCCGCGCCCTCCGGCACCTTCATTGGAGCGCTCGAAAACGGCATCATATCCAGCTTCGCTCCCAGACATTTCTGATAAAACTCCATCGCCGCTCGGCAATTTCCATTAAACGTTAAATACGCCGCAATTTCTTTCATGCTTTCTCCCTTAGCTTTTTACCGGCACCAATTCCCGCAACCGCCCGTCGCGCAAATACAACCCTCCCCAAACCATCGCCCCCATATAAACCGGAAACAAAATGTGGCTGAACATCGGCGCGCCTATCCGCAAATTCGTAGCCACCGCTCCACCCAGGTAACCGGTCAACAAAATCGCGCCCAAAACAGCAGTCTGCGGGACCACATAAATCACCGTACACAAAAGCAGCATCGCCCCAATCGTCACCGAAAGGTCCGGCGAGTATCCCAGCTGCTTAAAAGCATCCAGCACCATCGGTAATCTTACTAATTTCATGGTGCTGTCGAGCACTAGGAACAGCACAACAAAAGTGCTGATCGCGCGTCCGGCCCACATCATTTTCTTCGTTGACGCCATCGTCTGGCTTTCAGCGGCCATGCATTTCCCCCTTTGCCAAATCCTACCCGCCCGCAATCGCTCCAATAATCAGCAACGGTTCCTTTCCCGTCGCCACCGCATCCGGCAACAACGCATCTGGCGATTCATGCGAAAGATCCTCCTCGCACGCAAAAAAACGCAAAAACGGCCGCCGCTGCTGCGTCACATGTTCGCGAATCGTCCCCTGCAGCATCGGAAACCGAGCTTCCAACGCGTCCAGCACCGACCGCACGGTCACCGGCCCATTCACCTCCAGATGCACTTCGCCCTGGCAACCGGAGATCGTCCGCAAATGCGCCGGTAGCACAACTCGAATCATCCGAGCGTCTGCACTTCTACACTTCTACCGACAACACCGCCGGCAAGTCCCTCACAATCGGCGCCCAGTTATCTCCCGCATCCTTCGACGCGTACACCTGCCCGCCCGTCGTCCCGAAATAAATCCCGCAGGAATCCAGCGTGTCCACTGCCATCGCATCGCGCAGCACATTCACGTAGCAATCGCCCTGCGGCAGCCCGCGCGTCAACGCCTCCCATTCGTTTCCGCCAGTTTTGCTGCGGTATACCTGCAGTTTCCCGTCGAGTGGGTAGTGCTCCGAGTCGCTCTTGATCGGCACCACATAAATCGTCTCCGGCTCGTGCGCATGCACATCGATCGCAAATCCAAAGTCCGTCGGCAAATTCCCGCTCACCTCCGTCCACGAATCCCCGGCGTTATCCGTGCGCATCACGTCCCAGTGTTTTTGCATGAACAGTACATTCGGCCGCGATTTGTGCATCGTGATGTGATGAACGCAGTGCCCCACCTCGGCCTCCGGGTCTGGAATAAATTCCGATCTCAGTCCCCGATTGATTGGCTGCCACGTTTTCCCCGCATCATCCGTTCGAAACGCTCCCGCCGCGGAAATCGCGATAAAAATCCGCTCCGGATTCTTGGGATCCAGAATAATCGAGTGCAGGCACATTCCTCCCGCGCCCGGTTGCCACTTCGGTCCCGACCCATGTTTACGCAGCCCGGAAAGTTCTTCCCAGTTCTGTCCCGCGTCCGTTGACCGAAACAATGCCGCGTCTTCCACTCCGGCATAAACCGTATCTGGATCCGTCAGCGACGGCTCCAAGTGCCACACCCGCTTGAATTCCCACGGATGCGCCGTCCCGTCATACCACTGGTGCGTGCCCGGCACCCCGTCATACACAAATTTATTTCCTACCGGCGCCCACGTCTTTCCCCCATCATCCGAGCGCTGGATCATTTGGCCGAACCACCCGCTGCACTGCGACGCATACAGCCGGTTCGGATCCACCGGCGAGCCCTTCAAATGAAATAATTCCCAGCCCGCAAAGTGCGGACCACTGATGTCCCACTTCTCTCGCTTT
>JBBRZT010000156.1:0-8932 GCA_038236395.1 Candidatus Acidiferrales bacterium | reverse complement strand
CGAAAGCGTATGGGCGGCGCGCATGGCTATGGCCGCGGTGATCTCCCTGCCAATATTCGCCATCTACACCGTAAAATTCTCGAACGATGGCCCGGCGGTTCGCGATTTTCGATTGATGGCCACATTTATAGCCGCGATACCGCTGGCAATTCTCGTTTTTATGCGCACGCATCTGGCTGACGCCGACCGCGTGCGGCTGCTGGACGAAGCGGAACAGTCGGTAGTCAATTTGCGACGGCTGCAAACCCAAATCGTGCAATCGGAAAAACTGGCGTCGCTGGGCCAACTGGCGGCGGGCGCGGCTCACGAAATCAATAATCCGTTGACGGCCATCCTGGGATTTTCCGACCTGCTGGCCGACGACCCCAGTCTTTCGGAAAAGGCGCGTATCACCGCGGGGAAGATTCGCGATCAAGCACGCCGCACCAAAACACTGGTGGGAAATTTGTTGAGCTTCGCGCGGCAGGTGCCGGTGGAGCGCACGCTGCTGGATCTAAATACCGTGGTGGCCAACGCGGTCCAACTCCGAACCCTCGACCTGCACGACACGAAAATCAAAATCGAAATGCAACTCGAGTCGGTGCTTCCGGCAGTGCGCGGAGATGGAAATCAATTGATGCAGGTATTTTTCAACATAATCAGCAATGCGATAGATGCCATGGAAGCAGCCGACGGCGGAACCCTCACCATCAAGACCATGCGGCATCGCGGCAATGTAGTGGTGCTCTTCACCGACAACGGGCCGGGTCTGAAGGAAGCGCACCGGGTCTTCGATCCGTTCTACACCACCAAGCCGGTTGGAAAAGGCACAGGCCTCGGGCTCAGCATCTGCTTCGGCATCATGCAGGAGCACGGCGGAAAAATCTTCTGTTACAACGGCCAGCGGGGCGGGGCGGTGTTTCGCGTCGAACTGGAAGCGGTGCTGGCCACTCTGCCTTCCAAGGAATTGCACCTCGCGGGCGTGGCTGACAAGTCGAGCGTTACCGAAAAAATCTGAGCGGTATTCCCAATCCACATAAAATATTCGCGGCGAAAGCATGAAAATACGTCACTGCAGGCTTGCGCCATTGTCGTGCTAGAGTTTTCTGCTGCACAGAGACGGAGCAATCATGACGGATGTGGCAATCCGCACGCAAAAACTCGGCAGGCGCTTCGGAAATCTGGTGGCCGTCGACGGCATGGATCTGGAGGTAACCGCTGGTCAATTTTTCGGCTTTCTCGGCCCCAACGGAGCGGGAAAATCGACCACCATCAAGATGCTGACGGGATTGCTGGCGCCGACGTCGGGACGCATTGAGCTGCTGGGCATAGATTTCGCCGCGCATCCTGTAGAGGTAAAACGCCAGATCGGCGTGGTACCGGAAGGCATGGGGCTGTTCGAGCGGCTGACCGGCGGGGACTATCTGCGATTTGTCGGACGCATGTACGGGCTGGATCAAACAACCACCGACCAGCGCGCGGAAGAGTTGCTGGAATTCATGCAACTGGCCGACCGGCCGAAAACCATGGTTGCCGACTATTCCCACGGCATGCAGAAAAAACTGGCGCTGGCCGCCGCGGTCATCCACGGCCCGCGAATCCTGTTTCTGGATGAGCCCTTCGAAGGCGTGGACGCGCTGGCCGCCGGAGCGCTGAAAGCGCTGCTAGGAAGAATGACGGAGCGCGGCGTGACGATTTTCCTGACTTCGCACGTGATGGAAATTGTGGAACGCCTGTGCAGCCACGTGGCAATAATTCACAAAGGGCATCTGGTCGCGCAGGGGTCGCTTGATGAATTACGCGCTGGCATTGCCGGCGAAGCGGGTGAGAAGAAAACGCTAGAACAGATTTTTCTTTCGATTGTGGGAAAGAGCGGAGCGGAACCTCAAGTCGATGAGCTGTCATGGCTGACGTAATCCGCCCGGTCGGTCTCGCGGAACAAATCCGGCTGGTGGCCAAACTTCGCTGGCGCATCCTGCTGAACAGCGTCCGCAAGAAAAATTCAGCTCTGGATCTGGTGGGGATGATTTTTGTGTCCCTGTTCGGCGCGATACTGGTGATCGGGCCATGTTTTTTGTTTGCTTTTTCGGGCTATTCGCTGGTTTCAGGCGGGCAACTCCAATGGCTGGCGCTCCCGTTCTGGGCAATTTTTATTTTCTGGCAGATGATTCCTATTTTCGCGGTTGGTTTCGGCACAAGTTTTGATTTTCGCTCGCTGCTGCGCTTTCCGTTTGACGGCACCGCGTTCTATCTCATCGGCCTGGCCTACGGCTTAGCTGATTTTCCGGCGCTGGCGTCGGTATGTTGGCTGCTGTCATTGAGCTTGGGAGCCACGGCGGCGCGGCCTGCCTTGCTGCCCATCCTGCTGCTGGTTGTGCCCATGTTTATTCTTCTCAACGTCACCATGGAAAGGCTGGTTGGGTCGTGGCTACAGAGGCTGCTGGCGCGCCGGCGCACGCGGGAAATATTTTTTGCGCTATTTATCCTCTCGATGTTTTCCCTGCAATTTATAGGACCCATTCAGATCCGCTTGGCCCACGGCGGGAATCCCGCCGCGCTGCTGGGGTTGGTGAAATATCTGGCGCCCTTTCCGCCGTCGCTGGCAGCCCGGGCAATCGCGGGGTTGGTGGCGCACAACGGCCTGAATATCGTCATCGGTCTTGGAGCCCTGGCGGTGTTCACCGCGTTTTTTACCGCGTTGTTGTGGCAAAGGTTTGCCGCTCAGTACCACGGAGAAGAATTGAGCGAATCGGCCGCGCCAAAGCGTGTCGCACCGACGCGAGGACCGCGCGCGAAAACAGCAGGTCTGCGGGGCGAAGGCGTCCGCGGATTGCTGCCGCCGAAGATCGGCGCAATCGTGAGCAAGGAATTGTCCTACCTGCGGCGAAACGGTTTTGCGTTTCTTCTGTTGATTCTTCCGCCGGCGCAGGTGCTTTTGTTCAGCTCGCAGTTTGGCGGAAAAGGCTATCTTCATTTCGGCAAAGGCTTAAGCACGGATTTTTTGTTTCCCGGAATGATGGCCTACACCATCCTGGTGTTGATGGGTCCGGCGTACAATGCGTTTGCCTATGAGAGCCGGGGAATTCAGACATATTTCACGGCTCCGTTGAAATTCGCGGACGTTTTCGCCGGCAAAAATATCGTGATGGCAGCCACCATAGCCATCGAGGTAGTAATTTGCGGCACGGTGCTTGGCTGGCGTATTGGCTGGCCCTCGGTTCCGACGCTGGTCGCCACGGTGTTCGCGTTGGCGTTTACAGTGGCCGCGCAACTGCCCATCGCCAACTGGGCTTCACTGAGTTTTCCGCGCAAGCTGGAATTCGGCTCCATGAAAGGTCAACGGCAATCCGGCGTGGCGGTCTGGCTGATGTTTGGCGCGCAGATCGTGATGGGCGCCATCTCGGCGCTGGTGCTGTGGAGCGCGAAGCTGTCGGGCAATCCCTGGCTGGCCGCGGAAGCGTTTGCATTTTTGGCGGCGGTAGCTATCGGAGGATACTTGGCGTCGTTGCAACCGTTGAGCGAGCTTGCCGAAAAAAAGAAAGAGGCGCTGATCGAGGCGTTGTGCCGGTGATTCGAATGGAAGGAAATTTATGACTAGGCGATTGGGCTGTGTTCTGGGGATAGCCGGGCTGTTGCTGTACCTGAGTCTCGAAATGCCCGCGAGGGCGCAGGATGTCCTGCTGACCACGCCGGCCGTGAGCGGCTATGAACAGGGGCTGGCGTCGGCGCTTCGCGAGTCGCTCAAGGATTTCTCGCCCAAAACCGACAATGTCGGAAACGTAATCGTAACGCTGGGGTCGGGAGCGCCCCACAGATTGATCGTCACTCCCATGGACGAGCCCGGATACGTGGTCAGCGAAATTACTTCCGACGGATATTTGCGTGTGCAGCGCCTTCCGCAAAGGGCGCCCAACGCAGTATTCGATTTGCTGCACGCGGCGCAGCCGGTGTGGGTGATGACGCGCGACCGAAAGAAAATTCCGGGAGTGTTTGCCGGCCTTTCCGTGCACCTCCAACCGGGCCGCAAGAACGCGCCGACCATGGCGCATCCCGACGAGATGTACGTCGATATTGGCGCGACCAGTGCGCAGGAAGTGAGCGCGGCGGGAGTGGATCTGCTGGATCCCGTCGCGCTGAGCCGCACGCTGCAAAATTTGGGTGGCGACGAACGTACCGCGCCGGCCATCGGAGACCGTTTCGGCTGCGAAGCGCTGGTTGATGTCCTGCGACTGCTGCACGGCCATACCAGCAACTTGAAGGGAACACTTACGGTCGCGTTTGCCGCGCAGCAATGGACCGGCGGCCGCGGTTTGGACCGGCTGTTGAATGAGCTGCATCCCCACGAAATGATTTATGTGGCCCGCATCACGCTGCCGCGAAGTGAAGATTCAAAACCGGGCACTGCCAGCGCGAATCCGGTTGCGGCGCCCGGCGCGGGAGTTCTGCTTGGAGTGTCCGATATTTCCGGCGCGCTCACCGGGTTGGCGGCCGATTTGAAGAAAATGGGCGAAGAGCAGCACGTCACCATCAAAGCGCTGCTGGCCACTCCTCTGACGATGGGGGGATACGCCGAGCCGACGCCCTTGCCCGCGCAGTTTGTGCATCTCGGGGTGGCCAGCCTTTTTCCGGTCACTCCTGCGGAGACGATCAGCACTGGCGACGTTGCTGCGCTCGAAACTTTGCTGTACCGCTATGCAGCGGGCAGTGCTCCTGAAAGCGGTGCGGGACTTGGCGGAGGGGTCGGCGGCGGGCTCAGCGAAATCCCTCTCATTCAATCGCTGACGGAAACGTACGGAGTGAGCGGGCACGAGGAAAGAGTTCGAGAACAAGTGAAAAAATTGTTGCCCGGCTGGGCTAAGCCGGAAACCGACGCCGCGGGAAATTTAGTTTTGAAACTGGGAACTGCGAAAGCTGGTTCGAACGCGCCGAAGCTGGTTTTTATTGCGCACATGGATGAGATCGGTTACCAGGTACGCTCCATCGAGCCGGATGGCCGTTTGCTGATGGACGTGCTCGGCGGCGGCTACACCGAATATTTTCTCGGACACGTCATGCTGCTGCAAAAAACGGACGGCAGCTCTGTCGCTGGCGTTCTGGAACTTCCTTCAGGCTGGGACCAGCCGGCATTTGAGTGGCCGCATGGACCGCAGGCCATGGACGAGGCGGTGCATCTGTACGTGGGCACGCATTCTGCGGAGGAAACGCAAAAACTGGGGATAAGAGTTGGCGACTGGGCGACCATTCCCAAAAAATACCGCCCCCTAATTGGCACGCGCGCGAACGCGCGAAGCTTTGATGACCGCGTGGGCTGTGCGGCGTTGATCGCAGCGGTTAAGGTGCTGGGCCCCGACGTTGGCGACCGTCAAGTTACATTTATCTGGTCGACAGAAGAGGAAGTGGGCTTGAAGGGCGCCGCGGCTGCCGCGGAGCGCATGGCGAAGGACGGAACGTCGCCCGATTTTGTTTTCGCCATCGATACTTTCGTAAGCTCCGATTCACCGCTCGAATCGAAACGCTTTGCCGACGCGGAAATCGGCAAAGGTTTTGTGATTCGCGCGGTGGACAATTCGAACATCACGCCGCGACAGTATGTGGACCGTGTCGTGAAACTGGCGCGGGAGAATAAAATCCCGGCGCAATATGGCGCGACCGGCGGCGGAAATGACGGCGCGGTGTTCGTGCGTTATGGAGCTGTCGACGTGCCGCTAAGCTGGCCGCTGCGTTACGCGCATTCGCCCGGTGAAGTGATCGACACGCACGATCTCGACGCGCTGGGGAAAATTGTCGCTGTGCTTGCGAAAAAGTGGTGAGCCTACTTCTCCACCAAAAAGCTGCCGATACACAGGGCATCCATACCTGAGCTGAAAAATGTGCGCACCGCATCCGTGGGGGTGTGCACGATGGCTTCGCCGCGCAGATTGAACGAAGTGTTCATGATCACCGGCACACCGGTGCGCTTGCCGAACTCATCAATCAGCCGCCAATAAAGCGGATTTACTTCTTTTTCTACCGTTTGCGGCCGTGCGCTCCCGTCCACATGGGTCACCGCGGGAATCACCGTTCGTTTTTCCGGCCGCACCTGCGCGGTGAGAATCATAAAGGGAGAATCGCTGACGCTTTCCAGATAATCCGCCGCGGCTTCCTTTTTGAAAGAAGGAGCAAAGGGCCGCCACCACTCGCGAAATTTGACCGCGTTATTTACTTTGACGGTCATCGCCGGGTCGCGCGGATCGGCGAGGATGGACCGGCTGCCAAGGGCGCGGGGACCGAACTCCATGCGCCCTTGAAACCAGCCGATAATTTTCCCATGAGCGAGAAGTTCGGCGGCGCTGGAGGCCGCATCATCCACGCGCGTGTAGTGCAACTTATAGGTGCGCAGCGCGGACTCAATGGCCTCGTCGTCGAAAGCCGGGCCCAGGTAGGCATGGCGCATAGCGCGATTGGGAAGTTTTCCGCTGCCGTCAAGGTAAGGAGCGAGCGCGGCGCCCAGCGCGACTCCATCATCGGAGGCCGCGGGTTGCACAAAAATATTGTCGACGAGGCCCGACGCCACGATTTTTCCGTTGGCTTTGGAATTGAGGGCCACGCCGCCGGCCATGCACAGATTGCGGCTGCCGGTTTTCTGCATGGCCGTCTTCACCACGCTCATCACCGCGATTTCACACATTTCCTGCACCGCGTAGGCGATGTTCTTGTGGCGGTCGTCGATTTCGCTTTCGGGAACGCGAGGCGGCCCCAATAATTCTGCGATTCTGGCGAAGGGCCTGGAGCCAGATGAAAAAAGCCGTTTGGTATGCGCGCGATACGGATGTGGCTGGGGGCCTTGAGCATCGATGAACGTGCTCAAATCCACTCCAGATTTTCCATAGGGCGCCAGCCCCATCACTTTCCACTCGTCGCTGTTGCGTTGAAAACCAAGATACGCGGTGAACTCGCTGTAGAAATGCCCAACAGAATCGGGAAACGGAACGGTCAGCACATGATCGAGCCGTCCATCGTGGCCATGCCAGATCGAGGTAGCTTCCCAGGCGCCGCGGCCATCCATCACCACCACCGCTGAATCGGCAAAACCCGAATACGCGTACGCGCTGATGGCGTGGGCCAGGTGATGATCCACAAAACGCATGCGCGCTTTCACTTTGCCAAAGTGCTGCGTGAAACGCTTCGCACCGCCCTGCTGATGCCACATGCTCAGAAAATGCAGAGTGGAGTTCAACACATTTAAATAATTTGCGGGCATTTTGCCGGTGGCGAAGCATCGCAGGTCGTGACGATACGCAGCGCCCGGTCGAGGCCAGCCAAAACATACTTCGTCCAATTGCGACGCCGGCACGCCGGCAAAATCGAGACAAGCCTGAATCGCCAGGCGCGGAAAACCGGCGTCGTGTTTTATCCGGCTGAGCCGCTCTTCCGCGACTGCGAAAAGCAGTTCACCGTCGCGCACGATGCACGCGGAGGAATCATGCATCTGTGAGTAATTTATGCCGAGCGTAAGCAAGTGCGTCAGGTGCCAGCTTTCATTGGAGTTGAGCTGCCACTCTTGCGGAGTATAACCAGAGAATCCACCTCGTCGATGATGGCCCAATCCGGCTGCGAAGATTCGCGGAAGAAACGATTGATAAATTTAACCGGGCCGTATGCCGGCGACGTCCAACCCGAAGGAAACAGCCTCGCATCATGGAAAGCCACGATGCCGTCATCCACCATGTGGGGGTGCCAGTCCTCCCAATCTTTTTGAACGGCATCTTCCGCGTGGTCGCCATCGATCAGCAGAAAATCAATCGGCGCATTCCAGGTTTTCGCCGCTTCCTGGCTGAACGATTCTATCCAATGAATTGCAGGTCGCGCTTGCACGCTGACCGCGCGCTTTGCCGCCCGACGCAGAAAATTGAGAGAGCGTACCCGCGACAAGTGATAAGGATCGATCAGGTAGAGATCTCCGCCGGG
Organism: Candidatus Acidiferrales bacterium; assembly: GCA_038236395.1. GTDB lineage: Bacteria > Acidobacteriota > Terriglobia > Acidiferrales > UBA7541 > Acidiferrum. The sequence goes on along the minus strand of JBBRZT010000156.1, from coordinate 1,006 downwards.
ATCCATTCCGTCGCGCAGCGCGATCGCCGAAGCTCCCTCGGCCACTCCGATTTCAACGACTTGCTTGCGCCCGCCGGCATGTTTCTCTAGCGCCCGATGCTCCGCTGACGTGTGTTGCGCCAGAATGGGCCGCAATCCAGCCCAGGAAAAAAACGGGTGCTGCAGCGCGCGCGGAATCGCGCTGTGCGGGTTGTCCACCTCGTTGAAATCGATATTGCGGGCACTCAATTTGCGACAGCTTTCCCGGAACGCGGCGAATGTTCGGCGTCTTGCGCCTCAGTTTCGCGCGCGGAGAGCGCCGGCTTGATCCCCAGAGCGCGAAGAAATACCGCTTCGTGGCGAAGCGCGCTGCGCCTCCAGGTGAAGCGCTTCATTTTTTCCTGCGCCGCGGACCCCAGATCGCTCCGCAGCCGCGCATCGCGGCACAGGCTGCCGAGCGCGGCGGCCAGCGAGTGAGCGTCACCCGGAACGGTCAGCAGGCCATCGTGACCGTTTTCCACCAGATCGGTCATGCCACTCGATTCGGTGGTCACTACGGCCAGGCCGGAAGCCATCGCTTCCAGCAGCACGAGAGGCATGCCTTCCACCAGCGAAGGCAAAACAAAGATATCGTGCTCGGCATAAAGTCCCGGCATTGCCGACCGAGCCACGAAAGGTTCAACGCGGATCGAGCCACGCGTTGCTGCTGGAAAATAACCCAGCACAGTTTCCCGCGGCACAGCACAGCCGGCAATCGTCAATTGCGCCGCTGGAAAAAGCGCCAGCAATTGTTCGAAAGCTTCCGCGAGCGGATAGATGCCTTTGTGGTCGATCCACGTTCCTACAAATAAAAGTTTCAGGGCCGGCGAATCGGAGAAAGTGCGCCGGTGAAAATATTCCTCGCCGACGCCATTGGCGCTGAACCACACCCGGTCCGGCGGCAGTTTGTAGCCCAGCTGCAAAATCAACAGCGCCTCGCGATTGGTGACGACGCACTGTTCGGCGGTGGTGATGGACCAGCGGTAGG
>JBBRZT010000155.1:0-8981 GCA_038236395.1 Candidatus Acidiferrales bacterium | reverse complement strand
TCGTTGTCGCAGTGCGTCAGGCACGTCGCGTTGGCTGGGTCGCTGGTATCGAATGTCGGCTTGGGCGTCGACGTTCGAAAAGTAATACGGCTCACCCGGCTGAACACGTTTCCACCATCATAAAAAATCGCCCCGCCCAGAGACGTTCCGAAATATGGCAAGCGCATCGGAAAACGAAATTCCTGGTTCAACACCAGCAGCGCCTGCCCACCCACCGGAAAGCCCGTCAGCGCATCGCGCGGCCCGGCCTGGTTCAGCGCGAATCCCCGCAGCGATGTTCCTCCACCCGCAAAAAAACGCTCCGGCAACGGAATCACCGTCGGCAATGGCGGCGTCGTTTGTGGAGGAAACGTCAACGAAACAGTGTCGCGGTAGGGCACCAGCGCGCCAAACCGAATCGATCGCGCAAAACTGAATCGCCGCTTGATCGGATAATAAGTGGAATTCTGATAATAAAATCGCAGGAAGCTTGCGCTCGATCCGATGTACCCGTCGGCCACTCCAAAATCCGCACTGTTGAAGCTGCCTCTCGTCGCCTCCGCGGGATTATCGCGCCGATCCAGCACCCATGTCACACCAAATTGCGATACCAGCGTAGGCTGCTGGAACAGCGGGATCGCCACGGGATTGATAGTGCCGTTGATGTTGGACACCAGAACTTTTCGAAACACATAACGATAGAGCAGCGTCGTTCGCGGCGTAACCTGGTCCGTTAACTGCAACGCCCCCTCGTAACGTGTCGCCGTAAACGTATTGATGTCTTGCGTTTTTTCCGTGTACGCCGTCGCCTGAAAACTCAAATCCTTGTGCCCGAAAGTGTTCGGGTCGGAATACGCTAACAGCGCGCGATTTTCAATCGTGCTGCCTCGCAATTTCAGCGACAGCGAATCGGCTCGCCCCGTCAGGTTCAGCTTGGAAATTTCCAGAATGCCGCGTGGCGCCGCTTGCACTTCGCCCGCCACTGGATTCGATGTGCTCGCCAGTCGCTGCACTTCGAATCCTCCGCCGTACGCTAGCGTGTATCGCTTCGCTTCCTCCACCAGCACCACCAGATCCTTGTCGCGGTCCGTGCCTGCAGGATTTTGCGGTTCAATCGTCACCCGGTTAAAAACTCCCAGGTTGTACAGTCGCCGTTGCGATTCCACTACCTGTCCTTCGCGTAGCGGCGCGTCCGCTTTCACTTCCACTTCTCGTCGAATCACATTCAGGCGCGTATGTTCGTAGCCCGAATAAAGTATGCGCCGCACTCTCGTTTGCGGTCCTTCCTCGATGCGATACGTCAACCGCACCGGCTCAGCCTGCTGAATGTTCGTCGTGCCCTGTCCGGCTTTCTTGTTTTCTTTTTTACCCGCTGTCGCGCCCGCGCCGCCAGCGCTCTCCGCTTTCTTCTCGCCTTCGCCGCTCGCCTCTGGCGTAACCCGATCGGCCTTCGACGTAAACGTAGCCTCCGGAAATCCATCGTTGTAATACAAAGCCAGAATCACATCGCGATCGGTCGCCACGTTAAAATCCGAATAAGGCTGCCCCGGTGTGGAAGCCAGATCTCCCAACAATTCGTCTTTCGTGAACGCGTGCACTCCCTCTAGCGTCAGCGCCGCCACGCGTGTCTGTTCCCCCTCCTGAATGTTGAATTGAATCGAAAGGTCGCCTTTCCTACCCTTATAGTCGTCCGCCACCACCGCATCCACTTTCGCGTCCAGAAACCCGTTCGCCTGATACAAATTCCGCATCGATTGCGCGTCCGATTCCACCGTCCGCCGGCTGAACCGCCCCGCAGATCCCAACGCGCCGCGAAATATCTGCAATCTGTTGCGCAGCAGCTCTTCGCTGAAATAATGATTGCCCGCCAGCCCGATGTTCACCAGTTTGTGTTTGTCCCCCCGTGTCACGTGATACGTGATGGTTTCTTCGGTCCCTTTCCAGCCCTGCGGGTTGGCGGCCGTCGGCGAAGTCTCCATCGTATAATCCACGCTCGAATCGAAGTATCCTTCGCGCTCCAGCCGCTCTCGGATATTCCGCTTACCTTCTTCCAGCAGGTCCGCGTCCACCGCCCCCTCCTGATAAACCGGCACCAGTCTCCGCAGTTCCCCTTTCGATAATTTCGCTCCCACCACCGCCAGTTTCACCTTCGGTCCCTGCGTTACTTCCAGGTCCAACGTCACCGTATTTTTCGACGCGTCATACGCGCCTCGCCGCGCCACCGCGTGCGCGATCAGGTTTCCTTTTTTCACCAGAAATTTCCGGATGCGATCCGTCCCGCTCTGCAACCGCGCCGAAGTAATCTCCCGCCCCTCTTTCATCTTCAGCCGCTTCAAAATCTCCGCGTCGGGATATTCCGTCTCGTTCTTCACCTTCACGCTTCCTACTCGCGCGCGCAGCCCCGGTTTCACATGAAAAACCACATCCATCTGGTGCGTATCCGGATAGGGTACGGTTTCAGCCCGGACCTCCGCGGTATACAACCCTTCCTGCCGCAGCGTTTCCCGCAGCCGTTCTAGCGCCTCGTCCACCAGTTCCTTGCGATAGGTTTGCCCCAGGTTGAGTTGTGTTGCCGCTGCGGCCGACGCGTCGCTCGGCGGAGCTGTCAGCCCTTCGATCACCACCTGGTTAAAGAACAGGTTCTCGCGCACCACAAAATCCAAGCGCACTCCGCCTTCCACCGGGGTAACCTCCGCGCGCACATCCGCGTAGTCGCCGGTGCGGTAAAGCAACCGCAGGCTTTGCGCCACTTTTGCGCGCTCCAGCGGCTTTCCCGTTTCTACGTTGATACCCTTGGCCGGCTCGCTCAACACCTGCCCAGCTTCCGTGACAATTCGCGTCGCCACCACTGCGGGCGTGGGATTTTCCGGTGCCGCTTTAGCGGGATTTTCTGCCGGAGTTTGAGCATGCGTCGCCGCGACTCCACTAAGGAGCGCGAGCGCCAAAATTCCTCGCAACCCATTCCGCCAGCACGATTTCATGTCTTATTCGTCTCAGACGAAGCGTAGCACAGCGGCGTTGCCTGTTCTGTCGTGTTTGGCGCTATCATCGCAGATGCGGGCCCTTTCGCGGAACCCGCCGGGGCCGCTAAAGTCGTGGATGATTCTCTTCAGGAAAAATATTCCAGGCAGATACTTTTTGAAGGTCTCGCCCTCCAGGGTCAGCAGCGCCTTCTCGCCTCCAGCGCCGTGATCGTCGGCTGCGGAGCCATTGGCGCCGCCTCCGCCAGCTTGCTGGTCCGCGCCGGCGTCGGCCGCATCCGAATCCTCGATCGCGATTTCGTCGAGCCTTCCAATCTTCAGCGCCAAACCTTGTTCGATGAAAATGACGCCCGCGACGCCCTCCCCAAAGCCGTCGCCGCCGAACGCAAGCTCAAATCCATTAATTCCACCGTCTCCGTTGAGGGCATCGTCGCAGATCTCAATCCTCAAAACGCGTCCGATTTGCTCCAGGGCTTCGACGCCATTCTCGACGGAGCCGACAACTTCGAAACCCGCTTCCTCGTCAACGATTTCGCCGTCCAATCCAACCGCCCATGGATTTACGCCGCCGCTGTCGCCGCTTATGGCCTCACCATGACCGTGCTCCCGGGCGACACCGCCTGCCTCGCTTGCCTCCTCGGCGCGCCAGACACCCTCGCCGGCATGGAGGAAACCTGCGACACCATTGGCGTCCTCGGCCCGGTCGTCAATCTCATCGCCTCGCTGCAATCCACCGAGGCCATCAAGCTGCTCTCCGGCAATCGCGAAGCTCTCCACCGCCGCCTGATCTCCTGCAACGTATGGACCGGCCATTTTCAATCCGTGCAGGTCCCCCGCAACCCTCAATGCCGCGCCTGCGTTCAAAAAGAATTCACCTATTTGCATGGCCAGGCCCAACCCCATATAACCATGTGTGGTCGCGATTCCGTGCAGATTCACGAACACCATCGCGCCCTCGACCTCGCCGCTTTACAGCAACGCCTCACCCGCACCATCCCCGAAGTTCGCCACAACGACTTCCTCCTCCGTTTTCGCATCGCTCCCTACGAAATGACCGTTTTCGCCGACGGCCGCGCCATCCTGAAAGGCACCACCGATCCCGCCATCGCCCGCTCCCTCTACGCCCGCTACATCGGCGCATAATCACCACACCAAAAAATCATCGTATTCTCTCAATTCGGGTGCCCCACACGCCGAATTTGCGTGTGGGTATTCTGTAACTGTACGAGCAGCCCGTTGTCCCACCACGCTCGGTCAAATTGGTATCTACAACTTGCTTCCGCGGCAAATACTCCCCATCGGAACTTTTAATCCCAGAATTCTTGACACAGTAAAAATGTAACGTTAGTTTCAATTAGGGAATTGTCCGCCGGGGTAGGCTATTCGGGGTGTTTTCCAGTAAATCGCAGGCCAGACCTTAGAGCTTGCTTACCTCCGTCCTCCGGCACAGTCCTACATCTGAGGGGGTTCCGATGCGAAGTGCGTCCAGGTTTGCGCTTGTAGTGTTGTTGTTCAGCCTTTTTACCGGCCGTGCCTTTGGCCAGGGCGGTGCCACAGGAGCCATCGGCGGCGTCGTCGTCGATAGCACCGGCGCCAGCGTCGTCGACGCCGAAGTACAAATCATCGACAGCCGCACCGACCAACTGGCCCGCAAGGTGACCTCCGGCTCGGACGGCGCGTTCGCCGCTACCCTGTTGCCCCCAGGCGCCTACTACGTGGTAACCAACAAATCCGGTTTTTCACAAGCCCGCGCCGACGGCATCGAAGTGCGCGTCACGGAAACCACCCGCGTCACCATCACTCTGAAACCCGGCGAAGTCAGCGAACGGGTTGAAATTTCCGCTCAGGTCACTAACGTCGAAACCACCAACGCCACCACCGGCGAATCCATCGGCACCGCCACAGTCCGCGAGCTTCCTCTGGCCACCCAGAACTACCAGCAGTTGTTGTCGCTCTCTTCCGGCACCAGCAGCGAGCTCAACGCTTCCGCGCAACTCGGCCGCGGAAACGTGCGCATCATCGTCAACGGCCAGCGCGAAGACAATAACAACTACCTGATCGAAGGCATCAGCTCCACCGATTACAACGTCTCGCAATCCACGAACGTGCCCCTGCCTAATCCCGACGTCATTCAGGAGTTCAAAGTCCAAACCTCTCTCTATGACGCTAGCCAGGGCCGCAACGGCGGCGGCAACGTCAACGCCATTTTGCGCTCCGGCTCTAAGGGCCTCCACGGCGACGTCTACGAATATTTTAGAAACGACGTGCTGAACGCCAATGAATATTTCCTGAACGCCGTCGGCGCTCCGCGCCCCCCGGTGAAGCAGAACATTTTCGGCGCCAGCGTCGGTGGCCCGGTCGGAACAGAAAAATTCGGTTTCTTCTTCGTGAACTACCAGGGCACCCGCCAGCGCAGCGCCCTCTCTCCCGGCACGCAAATCAATAACCCAGCTCTCCCGATTTTGCCGGCAGACCGTTCCGCCGGGAATCTCGCTGCCGTGTTCAGCACACCCGCCACCGCTCCCACAGGTGCCAATCCCGGCGGCTGCCCTGCGGTGCCCATAGCCATCGACCCCGTAATCCAGTCCCTCTTGAATTTCCAGAGCAATCAGTTCGGCGATCCCAACGGGTTCTTGTTCCCCGGGGTTGGCAATCCTGCCGATGCGGGCGTCGTGGTGGATCCCGATACTTGCTCCGTCAGCTTGAATACCGCCCCATTCATCATCAGCCGCCCCGGCAAATACACCGAAGACCAGTTCACCACCAATTGGGACCGCGAATTCCGCGGCGGCCAGGACAAGCTTTCTGCCCGCTTCTTTTTCTCCGATGCGGAATCCTTTTTGCCTTTTGGCGCCGGAGGTTTGCAGGCCTCGCTCGGTGGCACGCTAGCCAGCAGCATCGGCGCCGCCGATTTGAATTTCCCCTATGACCTTCCCGTGCACGGCAGATTTTTCAGCGTGGCCGAAACCCATTTGTTTTCCCCCGCCCTCGTCAACGAATTCCGTTTCGGCTACGTGCGCATCAACTACAGCTTGTTGAACATCGCCCCGGTCACTACCGACGATCTGGGCATCGACCGCCCCACCAATAACATCACCAATTCCATTTACAAATTCACTCAGTTCGGCTCCGCAGGTTTTCAATTCGGCCCCACGCCGCCTGCCGATCAATTTCAGACCCAGAATAATTACAACTTTCTCGACACCGTCAGCTGGGTCCGCGGCGCGCACATCTTCCGCTTCGGCGGCGAATATACCCGCGTCAATCTCGACAAACTTTTCCCTCAGGTTTTTAACGGCCAATTGTTTTTCTTCAATTCGCCCGGTTCTCCTTCCACGGCCACCTTGCCCAGTGCCGGCGGCCTGACTGATTTTCAGAAAGTTCTGGAAGGCGCGCCGGATGGCAGCTTCGGTGGCGGCGGCGTTTTCAACCACCATTACCGCACCAACGACTTCGCTGTCTTCGCGCAGGACGATTGGAAAATTCGTCCCGACCTCACTCTAAACCTCGGCTTGCGCCTCGAAGAACTGGGCGCTTTCCGGGATGGCGCCTGCCACATCGGAAATCTTGATCAGGATCTCGCGGCCAACGGGCAATATCCGTTCATCTACGGCGGCTGCGTGAAAAAACTGAACCTTCCCGGTCTGGATGCCACCGGAAGCAACACCACTTACAAGAACAATTACACCTCAGGATGGGGACCGCGCATCGGTCTGGCCTATGACGTCTTCGGTCATCACAACACCACCATTCGCTCCGGGTATGGCATCTACTACGTCCGCGAAGACGTTGGCACCGCCGACCAGCTTTCCTTCCAGGGACCGTTTCTTCCCATCGCCTTTGGCGCAGGCGCGCCCGGATGCTTGGCGACATTCTTCTCGGCGAACGCGCCCCCCGCTTGCCAGACCAATGGTGGCAATCCCAACGCTCTACCCCCCGCCGGCACGCTCGATCCTAACTTCGTTCCTTGCCTGGGCGCTTTCCAGGGTTTCTCAGGACCCACGAGCGGTGCGCCCGACTACGCCTGCAGCGGAACTGGTCCGGGACTCATACCTTCACAATTCCTTTTCGGCCTGATCGTCCCCAGAAAATTCGTCGCGCCCAATACTCAACAGTGGAACCTCACCATTCAGCGCTCTCTGGGACACGATTGGGTTCTCGAAATAGGCTACATCGGCACTCACGCCGTGCACTTGCGCGAAACCCGCACCTTCGGCGCACAGCTTGCCACCGCCGATAATCCGCTCACTGTCGTCGCGCAGGACGGGACGCCTTACACCATTACCGAAAGCACCGTCGCCAACGGCCCGGCGCGTTCACCCAATCCGGGCATCAACTTCTATAACGGCATGCAGATTTTCGCCGACGACGCTTACTCTCACTATCATTCCCTACAGGCAACCGCCTCCCGCCGTTGGGGCGCCGGATACTTTCAGGCCGCCTACACTTTTTCGCGCTCCACGGATGCCACCTCAAGCGGCAATACCGCGCTGAATACCGCGTTCAACAACGAAGTCACCCTGGACGATTCACGCGGGCTGTCCGACTTTGACCGCACTCACCGTTTCGTCGTCAGCTATCGCTATGAGCTTCCGTTTTTCAAGGACGCCGAGGGCTGGAAGCGCGTAGCCCTCAGCGGATGGGCTATCAGCGGCATCACCATCTTCCAGTCCGGCACGCCATTCTCGGTTCTCGACGGCTCCGCCGGCAGCGCCTACATTGGCGGCGGGTTGGGATCTCCCACTTCGGGCGCCCAGCTGGTCGACGGCGGTACCATCAACGCCGGCATAACCCATGGAGATATTCATTCCCGTGTGGACAACGGCTACCTCAATATTGACAACTTCACTTTTGCGCCGCCCGCCGATCCTGCCGGCTGCGCACTCGATGCCGACGCTTGCACCACCGCCTTCGGAAACCTCGCCCGCAACATTTATCGCGGACCTTTCCAGCAGAACTGGGATTTCTCCCTGCTCAAGAATTTCCGTATCACTGAGCGCCAGGAATTGCGCTTCACCACGGATTTCTTCAACATCTGGAATCACGCCAACTTTGCCAACCCAACTTTCACCGACATCTCCAATCCGGCGTTCGGTAAAATTTTCTCCACCGTGGGCACGCCCCGGCTGATCCAGTTCTCCCTGCGCTACGCCTTCTAGTCAGGCGCCGCATAAACAAACAGGGCGCATCTTCCACAGTGCAAATTTGGAAGCTGCGCCCTTCATCTTTTTTCTCATGTCCATCTGATGCGATAATCGCGCGCATCCATAATCCAGGAATAACCACAAGGAACAATCAATGACCAACGAAAATCCGCGCATCAAACTTCTCGAACGCGACGCTGTTACTCCCGAAGCCGCCGCCATCTACGACGCCCTGCTCGCCCAACGAGGCGTCGTCCCCAATATGTTCAAAGCCCTGGCCTATTCGCCCGACGTCGCCAAAGGCGTCGCCGGCTTCCTGAAGCCCCTTCTCAGCGATGGCCCGCTTCCAGGCTGGTACAAAGAACTCGTCGCCGTGCGCATCTCCGTCCTCTGCCAATCGGAATACGCCATCCGCGCTCACACCATCTCCGCTCAGAAAAAAGGCGCCTCCGAAGCCCAGCTCGCCGGCATCCATGATTTTGAGAGCGGCCCTTACACCGAAACCGAAAAGCTGGGCTTTCGGCTCGCCGATCGCCTCCACCGCGGAGCCTCCGCCATCGACGACACTCTCTACCAGCAGCTCCAGCAGGCTTTCGCTCCTGCCGCCATCGTCGAATTATTCTTAACCGCGGCAGCCTTCGAAATGTTCCCTCGCTTCATCGACGGCTTGCGCATCCCCGTCACTCCACCGCCCGCCGCGAAGTGATAATATTCCTCACGGAACTTCCGATCCCATGCGTCCACTTGCAACGCGCGTTTCTCAACTGACTGGCGAAGGCGCCCTCGCCGTTTTCTCCCGCGCCAAAGAACTCGAGCGCGAAGGCCGCTCCATCATCCACCTCGAACTTGGCGAGCCCGATTTTCATCCTGCCGCCCC
>JBBRZT010000154.1:0-8991 GCA_038236395.1 Candidatus Acidiferrales bacterium | reverse complement strand
TTGCCGATCAAGGCGCTGAACACCAAGGTGCACCATATTTATCGCGACCGGTTGCGGTTCATGGTCAGCACGCGGAATCCGTTGGCGAGCAGAAACAAGATTACGCTGGAAGAAGTGGCGGCCCAGCCGCTGATTTTTCCGCGGACTGGTTTTACGCGGCAGGTGTTGGACAAATTATTCCGGCCATACCGCTCGCGGTTGCACGTGACCATGGAGTTGCCGAGTATCGGGATGATCAAGCGGTTTGTGGCGGCGGACGCGGGAGTTTCATTTATCAGCGAGAGTTTTGCGAGCGACCAGGTGAAGGCCGGGGAAGTGAAGTTGCTGAATGTGGAAGGCGTGGATTTGTGGCGGGAGCTGGGGTTGGTTTACCGGCGGGATCGCAGCTTGCCGCGCGCGGCGCAGTCGCTGATTGCGATTATTCGTGAGCACCGGAAGTTGCCGGAGCCGTCGGCTGCGGCCGGGGCGTAGGTTCGCGTAGCTAATCCGAAGGACACATAAACAGCAGATTCCCCGCCCAACACACGGCGGGCAGGCTCACCCGCCTGGAAATACAGCGGGATGCGGAATGACGCGCTTACATTGAGTGGTTGCCAAGATCAATTGCAGGCCGGCGTTCCCATCAGCCGCATAGTTAAAATTCAAATTCAAATTCAAGTTCAAATTCAAATTCAAATTCAAATTCAAATTCAAGTTCAAATTCAAATTAACTTAATTGGAATTGAATTCCAGGCTGGCGATGGCGCGGGCGATGACGTTTTCCTGGATCTGGATCAGGTCGGTGTCCGAGTAGGTCATTCCCAGCACGGAAAACATGTCGCCGCTGCGGGAGACTACCAGCAGCGTTCCGGACCAGTCGTGATCTTCGGCGAGGCCGCGGTATTTGATTTCGATGGCGGGGAATCCGCCGGCGACGGTCTTGTTCAGGGAGATGCGGCGGTAATTTCCGTAGGTGTCGCGCAGGCGCTTTTCGACGTCCGCGGCGGTGGCTTCCAAAGATGATTTGGTTTTTTCCTGGCCGACCACCATAAGCGTGGATTCATTGGCGGTGCCCATGGCTACGATGGCGTTGGGCAGCGCTTGCGGCGCGTCCTCGATCAATTTCCAACTCGGCGCTTTGTACATGCGGAAGCCGTGGGAGTAATTGATGTACAGGTTGCCCTGCACCGCTTCGCGGTTGGGGGGAGGCTCGATTACCTTGGGCTTCGCGGGAATTGGAGTTACCACCGGGACATTCGATGCTGCGGGGGGCTTCGCGGCGCTGGCGGTCTCGGCCGCTGGAGCGGACGATGGCGGCGGTGATTTCTTTTCGGGCAGCGGCTTGGGTGCGGTGCTGGGCGCGGCGGCAGGCGACGTCGCCGCGGAAACTGAAACTGGAGCTGGTTTTGGCGCTTCGGCCGTGGCCACCTTTGCCGGTTTCGAATCGTTGCTGGATGCGGGCGGTTGAGCGACGGATTTTACGGGTGCCGGAGTTGGCGTTGCCGGGACCGGAACTTCCTTGTGAGCCGTTGTGACTGGCGGTGCGGGCTTTGAGGCGGATGGTTTCACGGGCGCCGGGGACGGGCTCTTCGCCGGTTGCGTCTCTGGCTTTGCCGCCGGGTGGCTGCCCGGGCTGGTAGGAATAATGGCGGCAATCTTGTCCTTTTCTACCAGCACGAATCCAAAGTCGGTCTTCACCTTAAACATGTTGTCTTCGAAGGCGACAATCACGCCGTAGAGCTTTTGGCCGTCCTTGAGGCGGATCTCATCGGCTAGCGCGCGTGGCACGGCGAGCGCAGCGATACAGATGACGATGCAGCCAAGGATCAGCCCACGGGCGCGCATGTCTGTGAGTATGCCGCCGGGCCGCGCAGGGGGCAACCTCTGGCGCGGAAGGAGTTGTCGGCGACGGCACGTCGAGCGGTATATGCGAGACCCCGATTAAGCCTCCCCAGGCGCACTTTGGGGCACCTGAAAAAGTGCCCTATCGAAAAATGGCGGGTTCGGTACAGCGGCGCAGATAGCTCTAGTACCATCAGGACTAGGTACATATCCTCGCAGTAGCCGGAGTCTCGGCTACTTGGGGGCAGGATATGAACTGGATTTTTCGAGCAGGATTAGCCGGCGCCATGGCCGGGTCCCTGGCGGGTGCGCCAATGTATCCCGCGCAGAATCAAGCAGCTGGCGTGGCCCTGGAGGTTGCCGGGGCCAGCGTGAACGGCACCAACCTCTCCGCGGGAAGCTCACTCTATGTTGGGGACGTGGTCAACACCGAGTCGGACGGTCACGCGCGACTGCGGGTGCGGCACACCATGTTTCAGATGATTGGACAGACGGACGCGGCGTTCTTTCCCGGGCCTTCGGGGGCGGTGGCGGAGCTGCGGCACGGGACGCTGATCGTCGCTCTGAACAGCGCGGCGGAAGGATTTGAGATATTTGCGTCGGACGTTCGAATCGTACCGAAGGATGCGCGGCCGGTTCTGGTACAGATCACTATGAACTCTTCGTGCGACCTGCAGGTAAAGGTTCAACATGGAACGCTGGAAGCCACCAGCGGCAAGGAAACGAAAACGCTGGAAGAGGCGCATGAGTATGATGTGATTCCGGAATACTCGGTCAACGAGTCGCGCAACCCGGCGATTTCGCCCGACGAATCGGAGTATCACCGCGGACACGAGCACAAGGTGTGCGCGTTGGCGGCCAAGCTGGGGCCGAAGCCTTCGGCAGCGGGATTGTCGCACTTCAAGATTATTGCGGCCGCGGTGGGCGCGGGGATTTTGATTCCGATATTGCTGCATACGGGCGGGGGCAAACAGCCGCCGGAAAGCCCGTTCACGCCGTAGGTTTAGATTTTACTTTCGGGGCGTCGCGCAGAGTCGAACCCTGTTCCGTCACGTAACACCTCACAATTCAATCGCGTCGACAAAACTTCAAACTGAGTGTTCTTGACGATTTATGTCCTCGAGAGCTTGGAGTAAGCTATTTTGAGACACCGGCGCGCGATTGTTTTTGGCCAGCGGCCGGTTGCGCAAGAAGCGAGGTAGAGATGCCAGTTGCTGAGGAACGCAAAGCTTTCGATACGGTGGACCACTTGGCGGTTTCGGTGAGCGATGTGAAAGGCACGGTGGATTGGTACCTGAAGAATTTCAGCTGCAAAGTGGCGTATCAGGACGAGACCTGGGCGCTGCTTGAGTTTGCGAATATACGCGTGGCGTTTGTGCTGCCGCAGCAGCATCCGCCGCATTTTGCGCTGCTGCGCGATCCGGGTCTTTACGGCGATCCGAAGACGCACCGGGATGGCACACGATCCGTTTACCTCAGCGATCCCTCTGGAAATGCCGTTGAAGTGCTGGCCTTAAAGTAGGCGTCCGCCGATTTCCTGACTAATCCAGTTTTACGCCGGGTTTGATGGTGCCTTTGGCGCGCGCGACTTTGAGCAGTGCGGGATAAAACTGCACGAAGGAATGTTCGACGGCGGCGTTCTGTTCGTGACATTTCCAGCAATCATTTCTGGCGGGCTTGGTGGCGCTGGCCGTGTTTTCGTCGCCGTCGAAGTTGAAATATGCCCATTTGTCGGGGAAGCGTGCTTCGTCTTTCACTTCCACGTCCAGGCCCATGAAATCACTTTGGAAGCTGCCGCTCTTGTTGATGGAGCCTTTGGAAGAGGAGCCGTAGATTTCCAGGACGAACATGGTCTTGTCGGGCCATTTTCCGTTGGCCTGGAAATAATCGTATGCAGCGGGATTTACGAACACGTTGGTGAACGCGGGGGCGCCATTACCGCCGGCGTTGGGGTTGTAGCTCATGCCGAAGCCTGAGGAAACGTAGATCCAGCGGCGATAGTCGGCGGGGCGGGTGAGTTTGCCGTCGGCGGTGAACTGCGGAGTGTCGGTTGGAGATGGCTGAGTGCGTTCTTTCGAGGTCATTACGACAGCGGCCGCCAGTAAGACGGCGGCAAGGGCATAGATGGTAGAACGATTTCGGCTGGGCATGAAGACTCCTTCACAACTAGGCGGCGAAGACGGCGGTTCCGGACGGAGCTATGTTACGTGACGTTCTAGGATAGGAACGGAAATTGCGGCGTAATGTTTCAGGAATTATTTGTGCTCGGAGACTTCGAGCAAATTGGCGGGGACTTCGCCGGTGGGGCGCATGCGCCGATTGGCCAGCGCGATTCCCGAGAGCACCAGCGCGCCGCCGATGATCTGCCAGCGCGTCAGCGGTTCAGCCAGGATGAAAGCGGCGAGCACGGCGGTGAGCGGTCCCTGCGACAACAGGCTGATGGATGCGGCAGTGGCGGGCAGATGCCCGAGGGCGTAGGTGAGAGCCAGGTATCCGCCCAACTGCGAAATCAGGCCGAGGCCGAAAAGTGCGGCCCAGGAGCGGCCGGGCGGTATTTTGAGAGAAATGCCCAACGCGAGATTGATGATCACGAGGAATACAGCGCTGGAAATCATGGCCAGGCGCAGGAAGGCCAGCGTGCCGGTGGTCATGCGTACGCGCTCGGTGGCAATCATGTAGACAGCGAAGCAGGCCGATGCGGCGAGGGCCATGGCGTCTCCCCAGCCCAGCCTGAAGTGGCGCGCGAGATCGCCCCAGACGATGACGGCCGAGCCTGCGATCGCTAACGATAATCCCAGCCAGAAAGCTGTGCTGGGGCGCTGACGAAATACCAGCCAGCTGAGGAGGCCGACGAAGACGGGAGTATTGTTGCCGAGCAGCGTGGCGTTGGCGGCGGAGGTCTGCAGAATCGAAGTGTTGAAAAATGCGAGATCCAGCGCGAAAAAAAGTCCGCCGATGGCGATGACCGCGAGAGTTTTGGGATTTACGCGCGGCGAGCGCGGGCCGATCAACCAGGTAGGAACCAGCACCAGCGCGGGGATGAGCATGCGATAGAATGCGGATGCTGGGCCGGGCATGTCCGTCCAGCGCACAAAAATGGCGGACCACGCGATGCAGAGGACGCCGGCGGCCAGCGCGAGATAGGGCCAGGCGTGAGGCACTTTGCGCGGCGAATTCATGACCCGGTGTCGCGTTCAGCGTGGATGCGGCAAATTTTCAATTCACGGAGTATCGCATACGTGACGACGCGGGGCAGGAGCCTAATTGGCCTGTTGGCGGCGCTCAGGGGAAAATAGCTGGATGATGAACGGCAATCGAGGATAGCGCGATGAAGGATGAGGAACGCAGCGACAAGGAATTGGGAATGAACCGCAAGATCGCGCGCCGCGATTTTCTGAATAGCGTGGCCACCGGCGGCGCGATGCTGGGCGCGGCCGTGCTTTCGGGCGGATTGGGGGCAGAAACGCTGCTGGCTGCCGCCGCGCTGGACGAATTTTCTCCCGAACGTGCTGCGGATTATTATCCGCCGGCGAAAATGGGGATGCGCGGGAATCACGATGGGTCGTTTACGTTCGCGCACCTGTTGCGCGATGGAGAAAAGTGGAGCGATCTGGGGAAAGACGCGAGCACTGGCGAAGTTTACGACCTCGTCGTTGTGGGCGGCGGAATCAGCGGACTGGCCGCGGCGTATTTTTACCGTCAGCGGGCAGGGAAGAGCGCGCGCATTCTGATTTTGGACAATCACGATGATTTTGGCGGGCACGCCAAGCGCAATGAGTTTCAAGCGGGCGGGCGCATGGTGTTGAGCTACGGCGGGACGCAGTCGATTGAGAGTCCGGGAAAGTACAGCGACGTGGCGAAATCCTTGATTCGGGATATCGGCGTGCGGGTGGAGCGATTTGAGCAGGCGTACGATCAAAAACTTTATTCCAACATGGGCACCGCGGCGTTTTTTGATAAGGAGACATTTGGTGAGGACCGGTTGCTGACGGGGATGAACGCCTCGCCATGGCCCGAATTTCTGGCCAAGGCTCCGCTTACGGATGAAGTGCGGAGCGACATCGCGCGCGTCTATAACGACAAGAAAGATTACCTGGCAGGGAAGTCGCTGGAAGAAAAGGCAGCGCTGCTCTGGAAAATCAGCTACGCGGAATATTTGACGAAATATTGCGAGCTGACTCCCAAAGCGCTGCCGTTTTTTCAGACTTTCACGCACGACTTGTTTTGCGTGGGGATTGAAGCGGTTCCGGCGATGGCGTGTTTTCAGGCGGGGGACGACTACGAGTCGTTTACGTATGCGGGATTCGACGGGCTGGGCTTTCCGCCGGCTGGAAAAGAGGAGCCGTACATCTATCATTTTCCGGATGGCAATGCATCGATCGCCAGGCTGCTGGTGCGCTCGCTGATTCCCGCGGCGATGCCGGGCAGTTCCATGGAAGATGTGGTCACGGCGCAGGCGGTGTACAGCAAACTGGACGCAGACGATTCGCCGGTGCGCATACGCTTGAATAGTACGGTGGTGCACGTAGAAAACGGAGCCAAGCCGGGCGCCGCGGAGCAGGGGCAGGTACAGGTCTCCTACATGCGCGGCGGCAAGTTGCAGTCGGTATCGGCAAAGAATTGTGTTCTGGCGTGCTACAACGTGATGATTCCGTATATTTGTCCGGAACTGCCGGCGGAACAACGTGAGGCGCTGTCTTACCTGGTGAAATCGCCGCTGGTGTACACCCATGTGGCGCTGCGAAACTGGAAGCCGTTTGCAAAATTGAACGCGCACCACATCGTGGCTCCCGGCGGCTATCACACTTACACCGCACTCGATTTTCCGGTCAGCCTGGGAAGTTACAAATTTCCGGCATCGTCGAACGAACCGGCCGTTTTGTTCATGTTGCGCACTCCCTGCAAGCCCGGGCTCAGCCATCGGGAACAAAGCCGCGCCGGACGCAGGGAGTTAATGGACACGCCATTTTCGACATTCGAAAGAAATATTCGCGACCAACTGAACAGAATGCTGGGGGCGGCGGGTTTTGATGCGGCGCGCGACATCGAAGGCATCACTGTAAATCGCTGGGCGCACGGATATGCGTTCACGCCCAATCCGTTGTTCGATCCCGACTGGAAAGAAGAGGAAAAGCCGTGGGTGATTGGGCGGCGGCGAGTGGGACGAATCGCGATTGCCAACTCCGATGCGGGAGCCAGCGCTTACACCGATGTCGCGATTGACCAGGCCTGGCGGGCGATTGGAGAGTTGCAGGCGTAGACGGCGGCACCCGCGGCGGGAAGGTTCCATTCGGCGTTTTCCATGAAATTATGATATGGTCTGTGCTTAGGCTCCCGAAGTTGGATTGCCTGAACTTCCTGGAACGCGAGATTTCCGCCTTTCCCTCCACTGGTTCAGTCAATTTTTCAGCCAGGTTTTCTGCGTGCCGGAAACGGCTGTGCCGAGTTCCCGCATTCCAGGCGCTTCGAAGGGTACCGGGAGAACGAAGATGAAGAGTCTATTTGTGGGGAACATGAGCTTTCAGACCACCGAAAGCGACCTGCGGGCAGCATTTGAGCCGTTCGGGCAGATCACGCGCGTGCACATGGCGATGGACCGCGAAACGGGACGCGCCCGGGGCTTTGCGTTTATCGAGATGCCGAATGATGAGGAAGCCGCGAAAGCGATGGCAGGACTCGACGGCAAGGAATTGGGCGGACGCAACCTGAAGGTGAACGAAGCGCGGCCGAAGGGCGAAGGCGGGCCTCCCCGCGGCGGCAGCGGCGGACAGAAAAATTATGGGCCGAACGCCGGGCGTGGTCCGGGCGGCGGCAGTGGCGGCGGGCGCGGCAAAGGCGGCGGCGGTGGACGCGAGCGCTTTTCCAATGAAGATTACCGTGAATCGGCCAGGCAGCCGCGCGAACCGCGCTGGTAACTTCGCGCGTGGCGTGAATTGGTTCAGGCACGAGCCGGACATGAACGAAGCGCACTTTGCGGCGAGGAGAGGGAATGACGACGACTTTTCAGAAGCGGCAAAAGGAAATGAAGCGTATGGAAAAGCGCAAAATGAAGGAAGAAAAGCGCGTCCAACGCAAAATGGATAAGACCACCCCGAAGGAAACGGGAACCGACCCCGCCTTGGATCCGACGATTGACTGGAACCACTCTGACGATTACATGACCCAGGAGTAAATTTTCGCCCTCCCAGCGAAATCCTGACGAAGTGGATTAGGTAATTCGTATTCCAACGATTAATCGAGATATGGACTTAGGCCTTTAGATTTTGGGCCGTAGTGTTTCACGATTCCGTCGGCTACTACGCCCACGTAGCGGCCCGCCCGCAAGAATTGCATAACACGAGAACCTTCGCGCGCCATTTTTGCCCAGCGTGAAGTTGTGTGTGGATTTTGTTCCAGGCCGCGGAATTGTAGGCCGTTCAGTTCAAAATCAACTTGTGCCAGGCGATTTTTGGAAGTGCGGCGGACCGAGAAAGTCGCTTCGCCGACTTTTACGATTTTGTTTTGTTCTATCAGGGTCTGACGCCACACCGAGAGTAACGCATCGTCGAGCGCGGAATCGCTGTGGGCTTCGACAGTCGGCATAGCAGGACTCGACGCGATGAAAAGTTGGCTCCGGGGCGTGGACTCGAACCACGATAGCCAGATTCAAAGTCTGGAGTCCTACCGATTAGACGACCCCGGAGTAGCCGCAAGAAGTTTAGCAGAGGCACGCCGCATCGCAGAAGTCCGGCGCGGCATTACCTGCAACAATGTGCGATGGCGATGTGCGGTGGCGACATGCGGCGGTGAACACGCAGAAAAGAAGTGCGGCGGAAATGTGCGGTGGAAACGGGATTCTGCTAAATTGGTTGGGCGCATAGCGACACGCACGTGGAGAGGTGTCCGAGCGGTTTAAGGAGCACGCTTGGAAAGCGTGTGTAGGAGAAATCCTACCGTGGGTTCGAATCCCACCCTCTCCGCCATCTAGTCTGGTCAATTGGCTTCTCCGCCGGGTGAAACGCGATAATCCGCGAATTCTCGCCGAAATGTGCATGGTGCTGTGTGAAGCCGGACTGCAGAGAAGTCGGCTTTCTTGCAATACGTTCAACTTGCCTCAGTTTTCTCTGGGAGGCAGTCTCGCGGTCCGGTTTTTATGGAGGGATCACTCATCTTTCTTCATGACGACCAAGT
>JBBRZT010000153.1:0-8994 GCA_038236395.1 Candidatus Acidiferrales bacterium | reverse complement strand
GCCCACACCCGTTTTTTTCGCCGCGCCAACCTTCGCCAATCCAAAATCCAGAATCTTCGCGTGCCCTCGCTCGGTAACAAAAATATTCGCCGGCTTGATGTCCCGGTGAACAATTCCCTTGGCATGCGCCGCTTCCAGCGCCCCCGTCACATCGATCGCCACCGCCAGCAAATTTTCCAGTTCCATCGGCCGGCTGCCGATGGCGTGCTTCAGCGTCAGTCCGTTCAGATACTCCATGGCGATAAACGCTTTGCCGGACCCTTCGCCAATATCGTAAATAGTGCAAATGTTAGGATGATTCAGCGCCGACGCCGCCTGTGCCTCCCGCTGAAATCGCGCCAGCGCCTGCGCATCCGCTGCCACATCGTCCGGCAAAAATTTCAGCGCCACAAAGCGGTGCAGCCGCGTATCTTCGGCTTTGTAAACCACACCCATCCCGCCGCCACCAAGCTTTTCAATAATCAGGTAGTGGGAAACGGTCTGGCCAGGAAGAGACTGGGAATCGGTCATCGGTTCGGTCATCTTATGGTGCGTCTCGCATCAAGTCAACGCAGCGAGCGATGGTGGTCGATTGCGAATAGCGCGTTGCGATATCGAACACTCGCGCGCCGCCCGCAAATTTATCCGTCTAATGTAATCAACAACTTGAGTCCTCGCCGAGTGGCGCGGCAGATGCATCGTGCTTAATTGGATCTTTGCGTCTCGTCTTTGCGTATCTTCTTCGCTCGTATCGCAACGAGGCGACTTATCTCCATGTACTTCGTATCTTCTATATTGGTATCGACAGGTCGATCGCGGTAAAAAGCGCCTTTAGGGGACCAGCCATCATGCACAGCCTGCTGAACGACTTCCGCTACGCGCTCCGCCAGCTCATCAAAAGCCCAAGTTTTGCTCTCACCGCTATCATCTCCCTCGCGCTCGGAATCGGCGCGACCACCGCGGCCTTCAGCGTGATTTACGCCATCGTGATGAACCCCTACCCCTACGCGCACTCCGACCGCATGGTGCACATGCGCCTGAAAGGCGCTTCCGGCCAGGATCGCGGCTTTGGCTTGACCGCCGGCCAGTGGCAGGAAATTAAAAAATCTCCGGTCGTCGAAGACGCTTTCCTCGAAGGCGGCTGGAGCCTCACCGTCACCGGACAGGACGTGCCGGAAGATGTGCAGGCCTGCGTAATGTCCTCCAACAGTTTTGATTTTCTGGGCGTGCCCACATTCCTCGGGCGCGGCCTGCAGCCATCCGACGCTATCGACGGGCAGGACCCCGAACAGGTCGCGGTGCTCGGCTACAAATTCTGGCAAAAGCATTTCAATTCCAACCGCGCGGTCGTCGGCCAGAACATTCAGCTGGTGAAAAAGAACTACACCATCATCGGAGTAGCCGGCCCAAGAATGACGTGGGAAGACGCCGACGTTTACATCCCGCAAAAAATCACGCAAGACCTGACGCTGGCCTACTACGTCGGCATACGCATCAAGCCGGGCATCACGCATGAAGCCGCCAACGCCGCGCTTACTCCGCTCATCGAGCAATTCGCCAAGCAAACTCCGAAACATTTCCCGTCGGAAAAATTTGCGTTTCACGTCGTAGGACTCAACGACGATTTCATGCACGACCTGGGCGGCACGCTGTATCTGCTCTTCACCGGGGTGGCCTTGCTGCTGGCCATCGGCTGCGGCAACGTCTCCATCCTCTTGCTGGCGCGCGGCACTGCGCGGCAACAGGAGTTTGCGGTTCGCTCGGCAATCGGCGCCACGCGCCGCCGCTTAATCCGTCAACTCCTAACCGAAGCCGTTCTGCTCAGCGTCACCGGCGCGGCGCTCGGCGTATTACTCGCTTACAAAGCGCTCGATGTAATGGTCTCGCTGCTCCCAAAATATTCTTTTCCGCATGAAGCCGCCATCCGCATCGACTTGCCCGTTCTGATTTTCAGCGTGCTCGTCGCCATCGGCACTGGAATTTTGTTCGGCCTCTGGCCCGCACTGCAACTTTCGCGCCCGGACATCAGCCAGGTCATCCAGACCGGCTCGCGCAGAATCGCCGGCGGAGGACGCGGCCGCGCCACCAATAATGTCTTGATCGCCGGGCAAATCGCGTTGACGCTGGTGATGCTCGCCGTCGCGGGCGCCGCGATGGAAGGCTTCCTCCACCTGATGCACACGCGCCTGGGCTACGACCCGCACAACGTCATGTCCGTCGGCATCCCGGTGCACGAAAACACCTATAAAACATGGGCGGAACGCTCCACCTACTTCGAGCATCTGCGCGACAATGCCGGCACTGTCCCGGGAGTATCCATGGTGGCCATTTCCAGTAACGCCACGCCGCCATCCAACGGCAATCCCCAGCGCGTCGAAATTCTCGGCGCGTCCACGCAGGACGACCAGAAAGTTCACATCAATTTTGTCAGCCCCAACTATTTCCCAGTGCTGCGCATTCCCTTGCTGCAAGGACGCGTTTGGAGCGAAACCGAAAATCACAACGCCGCACACCTGGCGGTCATCAACGAAACCATGGCCAAGCGCTATTTCCCCAATGGCGACCCGGTGGGCCACTCCTTCCGCGTGCCCGACCTTCGCGATGAGCCTCCGTTCAGTTTAGCCGCGCCTGACTCCACCAGCTGGATGCAGATCGTGGGCGTCATCGCCGACAAGCGCGACGACGGCTTGCGCAATCCCATCAAGCCCGAAGCGTTTCTGCCCTTCACCATTTCCATGCACATGTGGACGCAAATCCTGGTGCGCACCGAAGTTCCGCCGATGACGCTGCTGCACTCCATCGCGCTCAAGGTCAACGAGCTGGACGCCGACCAGCAAGTCAACGGACAGGTCGAAGACCTGGAGCACTGGATCATGCACCAGCAGGATTACGAACGGGAACACTTCGTCGCCTGGCTCTTCGGCGTGTTCGCGTTTCTCGCGCTGGCGCTGGCGTCCGTTGGACTCTACAGCGTGGTGTCTTACTCCGTGGCGCAGCGCACCAGCGAATTTGGAATTCGCATGGCGCTGGGCGCGCCGCGCTCTCACGTGTGGCAAATTGTTTTTGCCTCCGTGAGCGTAAGCGTCGGCAGCGGAATCGCCGCCGGCGTCATCCTGACGCTGGCGCTGAACCGCGTCCTCGCGCGCTGGGCAGAAGGCAGCGCCCGCGATCCGCTGGTCCTCGTGGGCGTCGTCGCGCTGCTCATCGTAGTAGCCGCCATCGCCTGCGCCGCCCCCGCCCGCCGCGCCTCCGACATCGACCCCATCGTCGCCTTGCGCTTTGAATAGTTGCTTCAAAGCAGCGCACCACAATTATTTTTCTTCTCCTTAAATCGCGCATGCCATATTATTCGCCGAACCGAAACTCACCCGTCGGCGAAACTCGCGAGCAGAGCTATCTGTCGAGTGCCTCGTCCTTGCGAGTTACAGGAGCGTCCAAACTTCCCGATGTCCGCTACTCTTCCGAAGCCCAGCCTGCTGCGACAGTTTCATTTTTACTTTGCGCTGGCATTCATTGTTGCGGTGGCGGCGTTCTGGCCGTCGTTTTTCAGCAAACTTTCCACCACCGACTCCGCGCATTTAATCCACGGCGTCAGCGCCACGCTGTGGATGATGGTGCCGATTCTTCAATCCTGGCTGATCAGCCGTCAAAAGTTTACGCTGCACCGCCGAATCGGCTGGGCAACGCTGACGATTCTGGCACCCGTTCTGGTGATAAGCGGACTGCACATGGTGCAGTTGATGGTGCTGAGATATCAGCAGACCCAGGCCATCAGGCTGCTGAAATTTACTTTTCTCGATCTCTGCGCCATTACCTTGTTCGTTGTTTTTCTGGTGCTGGCCATTTCGCGCATTCGCCACAACGATGTCGATGGCCACGCTCGTTACATGGCCGGCACGGTGCTCTTTGCGCTGGAGCCGGCGCTGGAGCGGGTGTTCGTATTTTATGTGCCGGGCGTGAATGGCTTCGCGGAAGCGCTGTACTTCGCGCTGATGACCATGGAAGCCATCCTGGTGGTGCTTCTGTTCCTGGAGTGGAGGCGCGGCCGAGTCAGATTGCCGTTCGCCCTGGCGCTCGGCTTCTTCATTGCCATGCATATTCTGATGACTCCCGTTGCGACCTCCGCGGCATTCGCAAATTTCGCAAGCTGGTTCGCGAAAATCTAAGCGCGCAAACTTTTAGTTTCATTTCGCGCCGCAGTCTTTCATCAGCTTTTCCCAAGTCCACATGCCCCACGCGACTTCCTCGGGCAGCGGAAATCCGAGCTGGCTCGCGAGCATGCACACCTGGCCGCGGTGATGAGCTTCATGCGCAATCATGTAGCACAACATTTCCGCGCCAACCGGCCAGGGCCGCGCCCAGCCATCTCTGCGAAACTTCTCGACGCGCCCGCCGCCATTGCCGAGCGCTTCAGCGAGCATCTCCTGGCAGCGAGCGGCGCTCTCGGCCAATCCCGCGCGAGCCTGCCGGGGAGTGCAGCGCGCGCGGTTGAGCTGCGCCGGAACCTTCAGATGCGGAGCCGTAAGCCTGATCCACTTGGTGCGCACATTGTGCATGTGCGTGAAGATCGCCGCGATGGTGCGGACCTCGCCGGGCGGCCTGGCTCTCCAGGCGGCCGGATCAAGCCGCTCAATAAGCATCTGGTTGATCCGCTCATTGACAGCAAAACTCCGCACAGCCGCCCGCCCCAGTTCCGCGTGCCCAAGTTTTGTACGATTTTGTCTTGTGGGTCGCGGCTTCAGCCGCGACATTGCCGCTATCCTCTCCGCCTTTTCACCTTCGCGCATACTTCACCTGCGTGTCTCGACGCTTTGTCACGGTTCCCTACTCTTGCAGATGCCCCGCCAGCATGGCAACTCCCCTGTCTGCCGCGCCTCCGACATCGACCCCATCGTTGCCCTGCGCTTTGAATAGTCGCGACTCTGCCGGGCGGTCATATTAGTAGGATCCCGTTGCAAGCCGACGGAAGGTACCCCCGGTGTTTTTGCCAAAAGAGCGCAGAAAGTGTTGAAAACAAAGAACGCGGCGGGACAAGAGTGACAAAAGAGTGTGGAAAATGTTGAACCAAAGAGGGTTGCGGGCGGAAGTCAAAGCGTGACGCCATAGAGCACAACGGTACGCGGGTTGATTCTGGGATTTTCTGTAGTGAGAGCTCCATACAGGGAATATCTTTCTGACAAAGCGCTGTTTCTCCATTCGCAACGATACTACCCCCCCCTCTTTTTGCAAAAGAGACTGGAAAGTATTGAAAACAAACAAAACGAGGCTGCAAAAAACCGCAAAGAGACAAAAAGAGACACCCAAAGAGACCGGGAAAAGAGCTCCCAGGTGGCGCCGAAGCAGCGGCACGTGGTTGAAGCGGAATCAGTGGGTAAGCGGCGGGCGGAGTGTGGCGGCGCTCGGAAAGTATTAGGAACGTTCGAATGTCGACCGTCATAAATCATATTACTATAGAGTAATCAAGAAGTCAAGTACCAAGTGATTCAGTCCCGTTCTGGGCGGAATGTTGCTTTGCCGCCGTCCGCCTGCTCATTCGAACGAGTACTGCCACAAAATAGTAGCTGAGACGGCAGTCCTCAGATAAGGTACGAATGAATGACCACCTTTTTTGGCGACCGAAAAATGGAGCTTTCCGAAACATCCGGGATGCTTTCCGTGCGGATTGATCCTAAACCTCAGGCGTGGGGAAATCTGTTCGTACTTTGCGGGGAAGTTGTGATTGCCTGGGCGATTTATCGTTATTGGCAGGGATTGCCTTCCTCAATGAGAGTGATATTTGTCGGTTTTCTTGTGCTTGGGCTTCTGGGCTTGCTGTACGACTTTCTCGGTGAAGAGACTATCGAATTCGATTCGCAAAAGTTGAGCATTCGTAAGGGAATCCACGGATGGGAGAGAAAGCGCGAATACGATATCCGGGAATGCCGCGATCTGGAATGGGATGCGGGACACAAGGGCAACTCGTTTGTAAAGTGCAAAGCAGGATGGCGGAGGATAACTTTCGCAAATAGACTGTCCGAGAATGATGCCATGGAACTTTTCTCAGCATTGCAACGGATACTACCGGAAGTGGCGCAAAAAATTTGTGCTAGTTCCACTTTCAAAGAGCACTTCATCGCACTCGGGCTCGACAAGCAATGAAAGGTTAGGGCATCTGGCGGGCTCTCAGAAGAACAGAAACGTCCCGTCTCTCCCTATGTTCCTCATGCTATACGTAATCTTATGACTACTCTCGACCAGCAACTGCACTACGAGACGCTGGACGTCACAGCTCGTCCCGCTCGAGTTGCAGTATTGATAGATTCTTCGGATGTCGACTGGCACGACACCGCAGTCAGGATAATTGAATTCCTAAGTTCTGTTTGGGGGGGCCAGCACAGTCTTATAATTCCCACAGATGGTTCAAGAATTGAGTCGGTCTTCTGGGCTATTCTCGAAAAATTTTCACCCGATTACGTCTTTTTTTATCAGAAAACTTGGGCTGACGTTAAGGTTTCTCACCCTGACGAATATGCCTCCGAATTGGAACGTTGCATTCAAGGGTTTCCTGGCGTGGTTAGCAACTTACAACGCGAAAAAGATCGAGTTGATAAAGACCTTCAGAAAATCCCGGTAGGTAGTTTCCATATCGACAGACATCTGAGCAGCGAAATCTCGAACCGCCTGATTCCTTTTCACTTTCAAGCGAACGTTGAATCTGTTACATCCGACTACACGCCATATCAGTTAACTCGCATCACTGATGTCTTAGATTGCGTAAGCAGGCCGCAATCGTTTGTATCCTTCGAACTGCCACATGCAATTGATCGCATATGGTGGCTGACCAAGACCGGGCAGTTTTCGAAGTCCCTCAGCCTGGAGCTGCAAAATTTGAAGGCCCCTGAAATGCTCGAAACAAGCGTTGAAGTTAAGAATGAAGATGTTGGGCACTTCGCAGAGTGGATTACCACCGACCAACTAAGTCCTCTATCTTTAAAAATTAGAGAGATTCAGCGAGGCAACTCCGGCTTGATGCTGCCTGATCGAATGCAGATGCCATTCAATATTTCCATGTCTGCCGTTGGATGGTACGGGCCAGTTTTGGTTGGAAGGGGTTGGGCTGACCGATTTACGTTTGTTTTAGGCGATTCGATCGGTGATTTTTGTTTGGGATACTGCCTCCCGCGCATCGGCCACCGGGCAACGTGGTTGCCATCTAGTTGGGTTGAAGCGATTCGAGGGGATGACGGTGCCGTGCTACATGCGTGCGTATTTGCTCTGCTTTACGGGGTTCCCTACGAGATTCGTCGCAATTCCGGACCGAATATCTGCAGCGTATCGAAACAAAACGAGGAGGTCTTGGAAAGTTTGGAGGTGATAGAGGATCGCACTTCGTACGGCTTGAATGGCGACAAGTTCAGACCCGTGAGTGCAGAATTGTTGGCTGACGACCCAAAACAATTCCTGACTCCATATTGTCTTGATTCTCCTAATCACCCTCAGATATATCCGTTTCTGGGTCAACGATCAGTGGGACACATTCGAACTGCGCAACCTACGGGATTTTCGAAACTAGACGCATCGAGACATCGGTGGATCGCGGAAGTGAGGTTAGAGAACAGAGCCATTCCGACCGCTCCTCATATAGCCGAGCATCTGGTAATCCGAAACCAATCGTCCAGCACCTATGGCGCCCGTATTTCGCGCCATGCACTGGCGTATCCGTGCCCCGGGATGATGACCCTTGGCACCGACATGAACTTTAATGTTGATAATCCCAAAGTCGCGCTCTTCGACTCGTTTACCGCAGTTTCACTCATTGCTCAGGCAAGCAAAGGGAAGTGTCGCCTCTCCGATAAAGGCATCGATCAGCGAGATTCACTCGAAAAATTTGGTGGGCTATCTGAGGCAGCGGCCCTCTTTCGAGACAGGAGTTCCGGCGCCCTACTTGCTAAGTTTTTAGACCACGAGCCACCGGCAAAAGGGACCTTCGACGAAGGCTGCATGCTTGAACAACGCAGATTTCTAGATTTTGAAGCTGCTAAAAAGATTGTTGAAGATGAGAACTCCGCCGCATCACTGTTGGACAAATTGGTGCAGAAAAAAGTCCTTTATCGGGGGTTTGCATTGATCTGCAGCGTTTGCAGCCACGCGAACTGGTATTCCCTAGCGTCTCTGAGTGATGAATTTCAATGTACCCGATGCGGACGTTCCCAAGTAATTTCAATCAATAACTGGAAGCATCCAGCGGCTCCTCAAATTTTCTACAAGCTTGACGAGATCGTTTATCTCTTCCTAGAAAACGACGGTGACGTAGTAACGCTGGGTCTAGATTATCTACGAAGGACCTCGGATCAACCGTTTGACTATAGCCCTGAAATCAAAATCCAAGTGGAATCTTCAGTTGAAGATGAAATCGACTTGTGCGCGGTTTACCGAGGACAATTCGTCATTGGGGAAGCGAAGAGGCAGGGGGACCTCGCTTCTAAGGAGCGCAAAGTTAGAACAATCTGTGCAAAGTATGCACGCGTGGCAGATATGCTCTCGGTCAGGCGAGTGTTTTTTTGCACCACGTCAAACGAATGGAATCGCCGGACTACCGACATCGTCAACGAGACATTCAAGGGCAAGCTCGCGATTCCCGTTTTTATCGGAAGGGAACAGCTTTTCAGCACGGATTCCGGGCAACTGTCCGTCGAGTAGACACCAGAACAAAGTCCGAAAATAAAAAAAGGCAGGCCATTTGGCCTGCCCTTCTGAATGCCCGCCTGCGGCGGATAAACTGGATACGATGTGTGCGCGTTTGCGCTTTGACCTTCGATACGATGAGACAGAATCCGCCCAAATGAGTGAGTACTTCGAGACGTGTGATCCTCTGGCTTCGTGAGAAGCCGAGATCACATTTGAGTGGCATGATCCGCACACCATAGCGGGTTGAGCCACTACTACTTTAGAAAGGAGGTGATCCAGCCGCAGGTTCTCCTACGGCTACCTTGTTACGACTTCACCCCAATCATGAGTCATACCTTGGGCGCTTGC
>JBBRZT010000152.1:0-8995 GCA_038236395.1 Candidatus Acidiferrales bacterium | reverse complement strand
TTACCTCATGCAGCACTTTCAGTTGGTCCCGTTCGCGCTGGCTCAAGGCAATTCGCTCCGTTTCCATGGGACCCTCGGCCTTCCATGAAACCGGACATTTCTACTTTGCACAAACCGGACATTCTCATTTTGCGGCGACACTCCAACCGAAAGCTATTGACACTTCGTGCTCCTCAGCGTACTTTGCCCAAAGCGATTTACTACAAGCGGCTTACTGACTCCTCATGCCACGCGTGAGAAGACCCGAACAAATCGAAAGTTAAAACTCAAGGAGAGATATCCATGAAGCGTTTGCTAGGTTATGTTGCGGTCGTACTACTTGCTGCCCTTCCTTCCACACCGGCATTTGCACAGGACAATCCTGCGCTCGGAACTTGGAAGCTGAATGTTGCCAAATCAAAATTTACCGGCGTGCCCGCGCCCAAGGAACTGACGCGCACGCTCGACGCCGATGGTGACTCCGTAAAATACACCTTCGCCGGCACCGCCGCGGACGGCAGTTCCGTCGCTTACAGCTTCACGCTGAAATATGACGGCAAGGACTACCCGGTGGAAGGAACGGCTCCCGGCGGATTCGATCAGATCGCGATCACCAAGGTGAACGCCCACACTTATACGGTGGTTCAGAAGCGGGGCGGCAAACAAGCTGGAAGCGGCAAAGTAACGGTGTCAAAAGACGGCAAGACCACAACCGTAGTTTTGAAATACACGGGTGCCGACGGCAAATCCGCCAGTACCACCTCTCTATACGACAAGCAGTAAACCTCCAGCGCCGTTCACTGATTTACAAGGCGTGCCGGGAGTTGCACAGATCTCCCGTCACACTGAACTAGCCCCTCAATGGATACGCGGCGCGTCGTAAGACTCGCCACGTATCCATTAATTTTTGTGGAAAGCTCGGGTTGACATTTCTGCGCGGCAGTTCAGTATGTTCGCCAACTATTATTTTTTGTTGAGCCAATTCATTGAAATGCACTAGGAGGAGCCGTGAAAAAGACTAGTCATAAAGTTACCGCCATCGCGCTCGTGATTGCCGGGCTTATTTCTCTGAAGATGTACGCTGCTACGCCCAAAAAATCCGCTCCTCAGGTGTGGACACCCGGTTGTGTTGCGTCCGTGCCGAAATCTTGGGGAGCCTTCAAAGGCGCTTCCACGCAGTCAGGTCTCGCCTTTGAAGATAGCGCGGGCACGCTTCGCTTCCTCACCAACGTTCGGTGCGATGGCACTCCCGTCGTGTCGCTGGAGATTCGCAGAACGGTGGGAGACGCATCAAACGGAACAAATCAGTAACCGTCCTAACGGCCGATGGCGCTCGCCGCCATGGCTAAGCCGGTTTTCTTGTTGCCTGAGAAGAAATGTGCGTATCTCACTGGTCAGTAAACTCTATGTTGCAGCGGCTGTCGCGTTAAGCGCGGTAATCGCCGTCGCCGCGTGGTGGCGGCACAGTCAATTCACAGCCGTATCAAATCTCCTCCTCTTTCGCATTGGCGGCCAGCCGGTCAGGGTCTTTTTCATTATCAAGACGATTCTGTTTCTCGTCTTTCTGAATTTGGTTGCCCGGCTTGCCCGGAGTCTGTTAGGCCTTCTGGTTCGTAACAATCCCCGCGTCGACAAGCGCCGCGAATATATCGCCGCCAGATCCATCACCCTCGCGATTTACGTGGTGGGCATTTTGGTGGGCATCCAGGTTGAAAATATCAATTTCACGACGCTGGCCATCATTGGCGGCACGCTTGGCATCGGTGTTGGATTTGGCCTCCAGTCGCTGGTCAGCAACTTCGTCGCCGGGTTAATTCTTCTGTTCGAACAGCCCATGCGCATCGGCGATCGCATCGAATTTGGCGACAAAACTGGCGAGGTAGTTCGCGTAGGTTCGCGGAGTTCCTCGATTCGAACCTATGACAACGCGATTTTGGTGGTCCCTAATTCCGATTTCGTCACCAAACAAATCCTGAACTGGACGGTCAGCGATCCCAAAATCCGCATCACCCTGCCGGTCGCGGCCGCTTATAAAACCGGTCCCCAATTGGTGATGAACAATCTTCTTGAACTTGCCAGCAGCCATGCCGGGGTTCGGAAAGATCCGGCTCCCGTCGTCGAGCTTTCCGACGTGGCTGCTAACGGAATCGTTTTTTCGCTGAAAGATGGACGTTAAGTCTGGCGGAAGATTTCACCAAGCTAAGAAGCGACCTCTACATTGCGATCCTGAAGCGTTTCAAGGAAATGAAAATTGAATCGCCCTCTCCCCGGTTGGATCTGCACGTAAAATCGATCGATCCGCCGCCTTCCGCGAAGTAGTTAATCGCCATTCTTGTTCTTCGAGCTGGGCATCGGAATTCGCAAGTCGAACCGGAAGGTCTAGTGCGCTCGCAGCGAATTCCATTTGTCGAAGAGAAAAATCGAGCGGCGAACACCCCAATTTTCAGCGGAATAGGTGGTGGGGCTGGCGAGATTCGAACTCGCGACAACCGGTTTAGGAAACCGATGCTCTATCCATCTGAGCTACAGCCCCGTAAGGACTTAGAGAAATCGAGTGCTATTTCGACTTGCCATTGTGCCGAATTCTTTCTTCCAGCTTGTCCATCGCTGCGCGCACATCCGCCTCAGGTGTTTTGATGTACCACTGCAAGGTCGTCGTGACATCACTGTGTCTGAGCATCGCGGCCACGATCACCGGTGAAACTCCTAACGCGAAGAGATTGCTCGCGAGACCGCGGCGGAACCCGTGAAATCCCGACCATCGGAAATCGTCGTCTGGGTATTTTATAGCACGTTTGAGCGCTGGCGCGATGACTCGCATTTCGAGATTGTGAAAGTTTAAGGGTTCTCCGCGCCTCTCCCCGGCGAAAACGTAATCTACGAGTGAGGGTTTCACACGGTCCCGACGACGCTCTAGTAACTCGCGGAGAAGAGGCAGCACAGGAATCGAGGCTGCGCTCGCCGTGTTCTTCGTAGCACCCACCTTCGTGCCCCACACTGCGCGAGATATTTCCAAAGTTTGCGTCGGCTCGTTCCAGTCTTTCCATCGCAACCCGCGCGCTTCACCCTGTCGCAAACCTGTGAACGAGAGCAGTGCGATGACCTCGCACGCGGTGAGCAACTTAGCAGGGTCGCCTCCGCGCTCACCGTCGTTCTGTAAATCTTCGAGCAGTCTGTCCACGTCCTCTATCGTGTACGCGACTCCACGAAACGGTTTCTCATCCGGGCGGCGCGGTGGAACGGTCGCGTCGGCAACCGGATTTTGTCCGTCCAAGACACCCTCTTGTTTCGCGTGCCGAAATACGCCGCTCAAGAAACTTTTGAAATGCAACAGCGTCCGATGACTTAGTCCCGGCAGATCGCGCAAAATCCGCTGTGCGTGGACAGTGCGAAAGTCCCTGAGGCGGATTTTCAGCCGGTTTTTTAAGTGCGGCTTGTAAATGGCATCACGGTAATTTGAGAAAGTCGAAGGTCGCAATCGCTTCTCGACCGCCGGAAAGTAATGCTGCTCAATGTAGTCAGTTACGAGCATGGAACTTTCGGGCGAGAGGTCTTTCCGATTGAGTGGCGCGAGTATCGAATCCGCGAGCACGCGCACCGACGCCTTGGTCGGGTAGTCCTTCGAGATCGTGGCAAGCTTCTTGCTGACGCGCACACGTTTCTTTTGACCGCCGCGATAGACGGTGTCGTAATACGACAGTGTCCACGATTTGCGCTGCTTGAAGATTCGACCGCGTTGCATTCGGGTATTTTAGCACCCAAAAAAAAAGGCCACCCCAAATTTCGAGTGGCCGGGTGAGGTGGGAATTGCTGAATTATTTTACGTTGGGTCCTATGCACGTATTCAGCAACGGCGACGCCCCGCTCGGACCCCACTTCTTTCCCGAGCCCTCCGTGCTCTCCCACACTATCAGCGGTGCCTCTTGACCCTTGACGCGCCGGGTCGCTGCTTCCACACAACCCTCGCTGCGAATCCAGCCGCGTCGTCCGTTGGGGGTAATGATGCGCTGCTCGTGTTTCATCTGCTCTTCGCCAAGGTACTGAACCTCGTCACCTTTGCGGACGGCGTCTATCGTCGCGTAGAGTTGCCGTACTCGAGCTGCCCGTAAACTATAACCCTCGTCGATAGCTCGCTCGCGCGGCGGGATTTGCTGGAGCGTCCCAGATCGACCCACATGCAGCGAGCCCGAAGACTCAGACGAGAGGAACGTGGTCTGATAGGAGTCGAATGGTTGCAGCTTTTGAATTTCGGCCGCACGTGTCTCGTCAACAACGAGACTCGACCAGATCGATCTGAAATACTTCTTGCTGGAATGTCCGGGGATTGTGACTCACAGATCACCGTCCGGGTCTGCACCCTCGGGCAGGGGGTCAACGGCGGGGTACGTCTCGGGGTTCGGAAGATAAGCGACATGCTGGTGATCGTCCTCGTCCGTCACGATGACCGGTAAAAACTTATAAGCAAGCAGATCGAACGCGGCGTCGAAATGCAGGAGGGCTTCGAGGGGTTCGTGAGGGGCGAGGTTCGGCGCATCCAACAGCTTCCGGTGCAACCCCGTCATTATTTGAAGGCTTGGGAGGTCCATAGCAACCCGTGCCGGGTCTTCTCCGGCATCGAGACGCGCGCGCATCTTGTCAAATTGCTCGCGAAGGCCGCGCACATAGACGCCGACTTTTTCTAAATACTCGATAGTCCTATACGAGACCTTGAATTTAACTGTCATGACTTGATTCCTTGAACTGAGGATTTTCGCTACGTGGGGGAGAACAGAAGTTCCCCCCGAAATACGGTTTATGAATTAAAGGGAATACCGATCAGTTCGCTGTGATTTATCTCGAACCTTCAGCACACCGGCTCCAAGGCAGTTACTCCATGCCAACTTGAAAACCCCGAACCCTCCCGGTTTGCGGTCGGGGCGGACGCCTCGGCGCGCGTCGTTAAACGTTTTGGGCGACGTGACCGGCGAATTCTTTTTCATCCACGCAACGATGTGATTTTCCATGGCCTGAACCACGGACCAACTGTCAGCGGGGTTTAAGATTTCGCGGGCTGCGATGACGTACTTACCGAATGCGATGGCTTGTTGCATCAAGTCGGTTCCGACCGTCAGAGTTGGTCCTGTGTGGTCTTCGGGTGCGTTTGTCACGGCGAGAACTATCAACAACTGCTTGACCATCTCGAGCACGCGCGTCGTGTGTTTGTTGCTGCTATCCACGCTGGCCCACCACGCGGTCAAAACGGCTGCGGCATCGGGGCTGAATACAATTTCCTGTCCCGGCAAGAGTGCAAGTCTCGCAAGCCGGTCAAAGGCTCGTTCAGCAGCAATCATGTCGGTCGCAAGTGGAATGGCCGGAACCGGTGGCGCGTTTGTTGTCATCGGGACGAAACGAGACATAAGTCCGTCACTCCCTGCTCCGGTGCCCGTCCACAAAGTGGAATACTTATCAACAGTCGCGCCGCCCAGAATTGCGAGATGGGCGTGCTCGACCGCTTGATCGCCAGTACCTTTTGTCGAATTTCCACTTCGATTACCCGAATGGAGCTTCAAGAACTCACTGAAGAGTGTGCTTGCGCGAGTGCCCGATGAACGGCCCTTTTCGAATACGTCCGAGAGTTCGTCGGGGTCGAGCAGAATCTTGCCGGAGATTTGCTCTCCCGGCATCGCGGCCTGTTTAGACGTTTCGATCAATGAGAAAAACTTCGACACGAGAGCCGGGCCGCTGTCGGCTGACGACATGTCCTCAACGCGTCCGAAGTTCATTGTGGGTGTAAGTTCAGGCGCGACTTCTAGCCCTTTGGCACGATCAAGAATCGTTCGCATCGCGGTTCGAGTCTCGTTGATCGCCGCTGTTTTACCGCGATTTGGCAGTGAGATTAAGGACACATAGAAGCGGGGCTGAATGTGCTGTTCTGCTTGAAGACGGTCGATGCCGGAACGCAGCAATCCCCAGCGTGCAATCAAACCAATTTGTTTGAATTCCAACGGGAGGCTCGGATACAGAGCTTTCGCTAAATCAGTGAGAGGGCCCGGCAGAACGGGGCAGTCCGGGAAGACCGTCGTGTCCTGCGAGTCGAAACTTTCCTCGGGTTCGATACTAATCGCATGGATGTTTGCATTCGGGTCGATCTTGAGAAGATTCTCTCGCGCGACTTTCCCTGCGGCTTGAGCTTCGGCGCGTGCTGGCTGAGATGCGCGCATCTCGGCGTCTTTGGCGTCGCGGAGGCGTTTCAGTTCTTTGTATTCGTCGGTAGATTGCCACGCGGCGAGGTAATCCATGTATGGTTGGGAGCGATGATAATCCCACCCCGTTTGACCGGGCAACCGCTCAGGAGGGGCAGGTCGCGTCGGCGTGGATGGCGTGGTCTTCCGGTTCCAAAAGTCCGGAGCGAAAGACTCGACCGTTGGGACGGCTTCGACGTTTGCGAAGTTCATCGTGCACCCCCGGCATATGCCATGGCGGGCGGCAACTCTGACAGCGTGTCAGGCAGTGAGGCGGGTGCGTCGGGCGTGCAGAGGCGCACGTCGAGCGCGGCGGGAAGCTCCCCCTCGCGTCGCAGTGGACCGTGCAGGAAAGTCACGCGTTCGCCGACACGTGGTTCGCGGGGAGCGTCGAACTCCCGGATGTGACAGAAGAAAAGACGGCGGTGTGTTTGGAGGATGACTCCGAAACCGCGGTCTTGATGCCAAGTGCGAATGATGCCGCACAGCCGTTCTTGCTGCGTTGTAGTTTCCATATATGACCTTTAACTGAGATTTTTGTTGCTACTGCGAAGCGACCGCCGTTAATTCTTCGAAGGATTTATGTACCTTCCATTTCGTTCATCCCTGTGACCCCCGCCCGCTAGGAATTCCCTAAACAAGGAACCAATCGCGGCTCTGGTTTCGCAACCACAAGACAGGGACCGGCCGCCGCGGAGCGCGCGACCTTGAACATTTCGTTCGGGGCTTCCGCAATCACACCGAACCAACCAGCTTTTTGTGCGGCGTCGTTTCCCCTTCTCGGCCGATTCGAAATATCCACCGTCGCCGGTGACAACTTGTTTTCCGAAGCGGGTTCCGATTTCGATCGGGACGAACTTGCCCGCAAGACTTTCTCGTGACATGACTATTCCTTTCGCCCGTGGGGTGCTCTTGACTTGGTTGAAACGTGGAAGGACTACTTTCTCGACCGCGTGATCGCGCGCACGAGTTCGTTCGGCAAATCGCTTCTAATGCTCAAGAACGGCCATCGAGCGTGAAACTGAACCGTTTCGGTGGTCGTGAGGGAACTTTGAAAATGTGGGTCCCCTTA
Organism: Candidatus Acidiferrales bacterium; assembly: GCA_038236395.1. Classification (GTDB taxonomy): domain Bacteria; phylum Acidobacteriota; class Terriglobia; order Acidiferrales; family UBA7541; genus Acidiferrum. Next base: position 1,723 of record JBBRZT010000152.1, on the reverse strand, counting down.
TCCCCCGGTTCCGGCGCGTTTCCTCGATCTTATTGAAAACACGGTGGATATCCGACAAAGTGCCGTGTTGGACCCCAAAAGTGCACCAAAACAGTGCAATTTCGACGGATTTCGGTACGTTTGTCGCCAATTACCGGTAAATAAATGGGGTTTTCCTTCAAAATGTCCTAATTTCGAGACTATTATAACTGACACATTACGAAGGAGTTATTGGAGCATTTCGGAGGAAAACAACTATTTTCGTCAAAAAAACAGGCAATTTCGGCGAATTGCACGACTTCGAGATGCCAGTTCGAAAAAACGCAATAGGAGCCAATATGAGAGGCGCAAATAACTGTGGCACCCTGAGGCCGTACCGAGCGCTCCCAACGTCCCAGATCGAGCCGGATTTGCACGGCGGGCCTGTCCGAGTGCCACGGACTGCCTTGGTTGTAAACCACGGATGGCACGACTACAACCGGTCGTCCGGAGTGGGGTGCGTGGATGCGCGCCGAATTGACCGCGTGAACGGCGTGAGCGGCGGGCGGCGCGACCCAAAAACTGGGTGGACCAAACGTGTCCCCTCAATGTCTCCCGAGTTTGAAAAGCAGACGACCGCCAAAGGGGGTTGTCTCCCCAGTTCTTCCGAGCATCCCTGCAAGTCATTGAAAACAAGTGGGCAGAATTGGGGAGACAAGATAGTTGCATACCGTACACTACTTTTTTCAACTGCTAGAATTTCACGTCGTACTATACAGAAGTTATCTGTCTCCTGACTCTCTTTGCTGGGAAAAACCACGCGAAGCGACGCCCGCCCGGCAGGATATTTTCGGGTGCAGGGTTATAAAATCCGCGAGTCAGCCGTTGTTTATACGAAGGCTACTGTACGGCGCGCCACTCGTCCGTCTCGACCGGCGCGATAAGAGAAACACCGCTCTCCCCGAATATGCCCAACCTTGAAACCGGCGGGCCGCGGTTGATCTTCAAACATCGACCCCGAGCCAACCTAATTCCCGTCGCAGCACGTTTTGCACGCAGACACGACCTCCGGCGGGCCCGGCCGATCAGACGCCTGTCAAGCGCACGTCAATTCCGTCTGATTAACCTGCGCAGAACGTGTCAAGAACACCGCAAGATGTGAATATGGTCGGGCATCATTAAGTGCATTTGAATCAGCATCCTAACGGTTGGAAAGCTACGCACACCGATAAACACAAGCGTCCTGTCATTTTGGTATTTTACAATGCAACATTACTTATCTATAGTGATATTTATGGAGACCACCATGACGCCAACGATTCTAAAGAACGTCGTTAGGATGCCGCGACAGCGAACCAGACAGGTGCGGACTCGAATTTCTTATATGAGCGGCGAGCAGCTTGAGCGCTTCCTTCGAGCTTGCAAAGAGTTCGGCCCTCGCGAGCATGCGATGTTTCTCTTTGCTGTAGCGCACGGTGCCCGCGCACAGGAAATCTGCAATTTACGGATGTCCGACGTCAACTTCCACAACGAGCAAGTGCACATCGCTCGACTGAAAGGCTCACTTGCCTCGACCCAGACGTTACTGAAGGTGAAAGGCAACAGCCTGTTCGATGAGAGAGCCGTCTTGAAGGCATGGCTGGCCGTTCGAAGGCCCGATCCGGACAACTTCGTCTTCAACTCTCAGAAATCCACGCAGCTCAATCGCGTCACGGTTTACAAGCTCTTCAAGACCATTGCCAAGAAGGCCGGTCTTGGCGAGACC
>JBBRZT010000151.1:0-9012 GCA_038236395.1 Candidatus Acidiferrales bacterium | reverse complement strand
TCCACGAAAACGGTTGACGCTGCCACCCGCAGCCCACAGAATCTTATCTGCACTGAAAAAAGCCCTACACCTTTCGCGGTTCTCGTAGGCAGGACGCGTCATCCACATGAAATTTGTTTTTCGTGCAGTTCTTCCCGCTGTTGCTTGCCTGCTTTTCATTTTCGCGTCACTGTTGCCCTCACACTCCGCGCCGCAAACTGCGAAACCGGCCGTTTCGCCCGAGCCCGCCGCTCCTAGCGGCTCTTCCAAAGCGCTGCGCCTCAACACTCTCGGCGTCGCCCACCTCAATCAGCAGCGCCCCGCTGACGCTCAAAAACTTTTCGAGCAGGCTCTGCACGCCGACCCGAAATTCGCTGTCGCCCGCCTCAACCTCGGCATCGCCCTGCTCAACCAGCAAAAAGCCGAAGCCGCCCGCGATGAACTTCTCGGCGCCGCCAAACAACTCCCCAACGATCCTTACGCCTGGTATAACCTCGGCCTCGCCTACAAAGACCTCGCCGACTTCACTCACGGCGTCGCCGCCTTCGAACACGTCACCCAACTCGTCCCCGATGAAGCCGACGCTTACTATTTCGTCGGCTACCTGAATTCCCAGCTTCAGAAATACGACGAAGCCATCGCCGCTTATCAAAAAGGCCTCGCGCTATATCCCAATCACGCTTCCTCCGAATTCGGCATCGCCCGCGCCTACCAACGCAAAGGCGACTCCGCCTCCGCGCGCGAACACCTCGCCAAATTTCAAAACATCACCACCAATCACCTCGGCACTCCGTTCGGCGCAGGCTACGGCGATCAGGGCCGCCTTTCCCTCGCCGAATTGGTCACCAATCCCGCGCTCGCCGTCCCGCCCGCGATTCCCGTGCATTTCACGGCGCAAAATATCGGCGCGGCCGTCGGCCCCAGCACCGGCGCATGTTTCTTTGATTTCGATGGCGACGGCAAACCCGATCTCTTCCTCGTCAGTGCCGCCGCCGATGGCGCCAGCCATCTTCTCCACAACATCGGCAACGGCCGCTTCGAAGACGTCACTCAACAGTCCGGTATCAAACTCTCCGGCAGCGGCCTCGGCTGCGCAGCGGGAGATTTTGACAACGACGGCCGCACCGATCTCGCCGTTTGTCTCGCCGACGGCATCCATCTCCTCCACAACCAGCCCGATGGACAATTTGTAGACGTCACCGAAAAAGTCGGCATCCGCCGCGAAAAAGGCTGCGTCGGCGCAACGTTCGCAGACTACGACCACGACGGCGACCTCGATCTCTACATCACCGCCGCGCCAGACGCTTCAACTCCGGGAGGCGCTCACAACGCGCTCTGGCGCAACAATGGCAACAGCAGTTTCACCGACGTCTCCGCCGACACTGCCCTCAACATCCCCGCCACCGGCGCAGGCCTGGTCACCAGCGATTTCAATAACGATCGCGCCATCGATTTCGTTTTCGCCGGCGGCTCAACAGGAGCCGCAATCTACCTGAATCCCCGCGAAGGCAAATTCACTCCGCTCCCCGTCATCGATTTTCAGAAAGAAAATCTCCCCCCCGCTGTCGGCGTCATCGCCTTCGACTTCGACAAAGACGGCTGGATGGATCTGGCCTTCACTCATACAGGCACGCCCGGCATCAGCCTGTGGCGCAACGTAAACGGAAAAAAACTCGAACGCGTCAAGCTCCCCGACTTCGCCTGGCAACGCGGCTGGGGAATTTCTTCGCTCGACTATGACAACGATGGCTACCTCGACATCATCGCCGCCGGAGAATCCGCAACCGGCGGCGAGTTACGCCTGCTCCGTAATCTCGGCCCCCAGGGCTGGTCCGATGTAACCAAAGACGCGCATCTCGACGCGATCAAGCTCACCCAGCCACGCGCTCTCGCCATCGCCGACACCCGCGGCGCAGGCGAACCCGACATCGTCGTCACCCAACTTGGCGGCCCTCCCCTCATCCTTCACGCCGAAGGCGCCAACGCCCACAACTGGATGCACATCGATCTCAAATCTCTCAGCGACAATAAAACCGGCATCGGCACAAAAGTTGAACTTTATGCCGGCTCCCTCTATCAGAAATGGGAAGTCGCCGGAGCCTCCGGCTATCTCGGCCAGAATTCCACGTCCGTCCTCGCTGGTCTCGGCTCTGAAAAAGAAATCGAAGTCGTCCGCCTGCTCTGGCCCACCGGTGTTCCGCAGGACGAAATAAATCTCCCCGCCAAAAAATTTAATTCCATCGCCGAACTCGACCGCCGGGGCAGTTCCTGCCCGGTCCTTTTTTCCTGGAATGGCCGCGAATACGAATTCATCGCCGACATGATCGGCCCCGGCGTAGTCGGCCACTGGGTCGCTCCCGGCGAGCGCGACGTTCCCGATCCCGACGAATATCTCAAGGTCAACGCCCGCAGCGTTCATCCGCGCAACGGCCTGCTCAGCTTCCGCTTCCTCGAGCCCATGGAAGAAACCGTTTATCTCGACCAGGTTCGCCTCCTGGCCATCGATCATCCCGCCGCTTTCGAAGTAAATCCCAACGAGCGCTTCGTCAGCGCTCCGCCATTTCCAGAATTTCGCGTCATCGCCAGCCGCGACCCCCGTCCGCCGCTAGGCGCCTGGGACGATCGCGGTAACGATGTTCTTCCCCTCCTCGCCAAACGCGATCGTAAATACGTCACCGATTTCGCCGCCGCGCCCTTCGTAGGTTTCGCCCAGCTCCATTGGATCGAGCTCGATCTCGGCAATTGGGACGCCGCCAAGCCGCTGCGCCTCATCATCGATGGCTACACCGATTATTTCACCGCCACTTCCATGTACGCAGCCGACCAAGCCGGAGTAAAAGTCATCGCGCCATATGTCGAAGCCCTCGACGCGAAAGGGAACTGGAAGCGCGTCATCGACGACATGGGCTTTCCCGCAGGACTCGAGCGCACCATGGTCGCCGACCTCACCGGCAAAATTCCGCCCGGCACGCGCCACATCCGCATCGTCAACAATTTAAAAATTTATTGGGATGCCATTCGGATCGATCAAACCCCAGACACGAACGATGTACACGTCGAAGAAGTCCCGCTCGCCACAGCCTCGCTCGAATTTCTAGGCTTCCCGTTCGAGCAGCGCCTCAAACCCGCCAGCGACACTACCTATTCCTTCTCGCGCCTCAGCAAAACCGGCCCCTACGCCCGCGCCGCAGGAAACTACACTCGCTACGGCGACGTCCGCGAACTTCTCAAGTCCAGTGACGACCGCTTCACCGTCTTCGGTTCCGGCGAAGGCCTGAAACTCGATTTCGATTCGCGTAAGTTGCCGCCGCTCCCCGCAGGATGGGTCCGCGACTATTTCTTCTATGCCGATGGCTTCGAAAAAGACCTGGACTTCTACGCCGCCCACGCCTTCACGGTAGAACCACTCCCGCGCCACACCCTTCTGCCTTATCCGTATCCCACCGGCCAGGACTATCCCGCCGACCCCGCACACCTGAGCTACCAATTAGAATTCAACACCCGCGAACGCTCCGACCGTTTGCCTTCCTCACTCCGCTATCAATACCAAACAGGTCTGCCCAAGAATTAACGCCATCATCTTCATGATCTTGGCAAAACTCCCGCCATCCACCCAGACCCGTCATCCCGAATCCCGCCGCCTTTGGCGGGTGAGGGACCTGCTGTTCCTGCCTTGCTCCAAACCGCACTCGCTATCCCTCCGCCACCCGCACCCACTCCCTCTTCTTCGCGCTCTTCATAATCGCCTCGCACAAAACCAACTCCTCATGCCCGGTCCTGAAATTAGGAAACTTCTGCGCCGCCCCAAAATCCCCCGCCTCCACATACTCATAAAAATCCCGAAATAACTGCACAAACGTATCCGGATAACCCTCCGCATGCCCCCCCGGATAAGCCGCATACCCGCGCGCCTCAGAACTCATCAGCGAAGGATCCTTAATCAACTCTCCGTTCGCCTCGTCCCTCCTGCCAATCCACATCTCATTCGGCGTTTCCGAATTCCAAGCCAGCGACCCCTCGGTCCCGTCAATCTCAAACCACAGGCGCGCTTTCCGCCCAGCGCTCACCTGCGAAACGCTCATCACCCCGCGCATCTCGTTTTCAAAATGCAGCAAAACCGACGCGTAGTCGTCAGTCGTAATCGGCACTTCATCCACTTCATTCGTAGTTCTCGCCCTGAATGTCTCCACCCGCCCCCGCGGCCGCTGCCGCACCGGAACGGTCGTTGCCAAATCCGCGCACACTTCCGTAATCTTTCTCCCAGCGATCCACGTCACCAGATCCATCCAGTGCGTCCCAATATCCGACACCGCGCGCAACTCGCCGCCCAGCTTCGGCTCCAGCCGCCAGTTCCAGTCTGTCGGATGCAATAGCCAGTCCTGGAGAAAACTTCCATGCACCAGCCGCGGAAATCCGATCGCCCCGCTCGCCACCATCGCCTTTGCCTGCTGGCACAGCGGGTAGTAGCGCAAATTGTAGGCCACTCCTCCAGCCCGCTTGCATTCCGCGGCCAGCTTCACCAATAAATCCGACTCGCGCGTGTCGGTCGCCAAGGGTTTTTCGCACAGCACATGTTTCCCCGCGCGCAACAATTTGCTGGCCTGCTCGAAATGCAAATAATTCGGTGTGCAAATATGCGCCACGCTCGCAGTCGAGTCCGCCGCAGCCTCTTCGATCGATGCATACGCTCGCGCCAGTCCCAGCGCCGCGCGCGCCTCTTCACTCCGCTCCGGCGTACCCCCCAGCACTCCGCGCACCTCCACACCCAGCCGCCGCAGCGCATCCAGGTGCGCCTTCCCCACAAATCCCGCGCCAATCAATATCGCCGCTGCCTTCATACTTTGTACGTCCTCCAAGTTTTCCAAAACGTTTTTAGCAGCGTTAAAAATCGCCACGCGATTCAAAAATGGTGCTTCAATTTCTGCCAGCATCATTCGAATGCATCAGCGTTCGAATGAAAAATGCACTCTTACGTACACTTCATTCGAATCATCGAGGTCAATACTTCAAGTAATACTTTAATTGTCGGCGCGTCGACATTTGCAATATTTAATATCCACTAAGTAAACTAAGTAGTTATAAGCCTCTCAACCGCTGCACGAACCGCTCAATCCTTTTCGTGCATCAATGACTCACGAACTTTCGCCAATTCCTTACGTTTTGGCTTCTGCTCGTCGGGAAAAGACAGTTTCAGGCCGTTCAACGCGCCGACCACCGCGAACGCCACCACCAAGCGCGAGAACCACTTATTGTCCGCGGGCACCACGTGCCACGGAGCATTCTCCGTCGCGGTGTTCTGGATCATTTCTTCGTACGCCTGCTGATATTCCTTCCAGAAGCCGCGTTCCTTGACGTCCGCCATCGAAAATTTCCAGTTTTTCTTGGAATCGTCCAGCCGTTCCAGAAATCTTTTCTTCTGTTCCTTCTTCGACAGGTGCAGAAAGAATTTCAGCACGATCGTCCCGTTGCGCGTCAGGTACCGTTCAAACGCATTGATATCTTCAAACCGTTGCTGCCAGATTTGTTTACTCACCGTGCTAGCCGGCAATTTCTCCGCACCCAGCACTTCCGGATGCACGCGCACCACCAGCGTTTCCTCGTAATACGACCGATTGAAAATCCCGATCTTCCCACGCTCCGGCAGCAGCTTGTGGCTCTTCCACAAATAGTCGTGATCCAGCTCTTCGGGACTGGGCGCTTTGAACGACCACACGTCGCAACCTTGAGGGTTCACGCCCGACATCACGTGTTTGATCACTCCGTCTTTCCCGGAGGCGTCCATCCCTTGCAGGATCACCAGCACGCTCCAGCGGTCCTGCGCATACAGCTTTTCCTGCAACTGGCTAAGCATCGCGACGCTCTGCTCCAGCAGTCCGTGCGCGTCGTCTTTATCCTTCAATCCGTCGGTGTCGTCCGCATCGAAATCCTTCAATCGAAATTTCTTGCCCTGCGTAACGCGGAATGGCGCCACCAGGCGCTCGGCGTGCTTGGAGAGTTTTTTGGCTTTCATGGCGGGCACCAGTGTAGCCGGAGTCGCCATGCCGCGAAAGGAGTACAAACTCATTGTGAATGCCACGCAACTGCTATATGCATATGGGCCTGAAACTGAGGCCAGTCGGTTGACGGCTACGCTTGCGCGCAAACTGCGCTTCACCGATTACTTCGCGCTGGCATTTGGCACCATGGTGGGCGTTGGCTGGCTCGTGGTCATGGACGACTGGCTCGGCCGCGGCGGCCCGCTCGGCGCCGTGCTCGGCTTCGCAGTCGGCGGGATCCTGCTCCTTCCGGTCGGCTACGTTTACGGCCAGTGGGTGCAGCGTTTGCCCGATGCCGCCGGGGAAGCGGCATACGCCGCGCAGGTTTTTCCGCCGGTGGTCAGCTATTTCACCGGCTGGATGATGCTGCTCGCGTACTTCATCGTCTGCCCGTGGGAAGCGGTTGCCGTCGGCAAACTCGCCGCTTATCTGTTTCCCTCGCTGAATTCAATTGAGCTTTACCGCATCGCCGGCCATCCCGTATTTCTTCCGCGCCTGCTGCTCGGGCTGGCGCTGACGATTTTCATCGCCATGCTCAATTATCGCGGTGTACGCGCCAGCGCCATCTTTCAAAAGTTTTCCGCGGGCACGGTCCTGGTGCTTTTTCTGGTGATTCTAGTCGCCAGCGTGGCCCACGGTTCCCCGGCAAATTTCCGTCCGGCCTTCAGCGCTACGCCGCTGGTTTCAATTTTCCTGACGCTGCAGATCGTGCCCTATTTCATGACCGGTTTTGAATCGGTTCCGAAAGCGGCGGAAGAATCGTTTCCAGGATTCAAAGCCCGCGGATTTTCAGGAGCAATTTTTCTGGCCGTGCTGGTCGGCGCCGGATTTTACGTGCTGGTCACCGCGGCAGTCGCCTACGTCGCGCCCTGGCAGAACTTGCTGGGCAAGCCGTTCGCAACCGCGGTGGCCTTCGAGCAGGGCACCGGCGCTCCGTGGTTGGTGCGCATCGTCATGGCCTCGGCGTTGCTCGCTTTGTTCGAGTGCTTCAACGGAAATTTCGTGGCCTCCAGCCGGTTGCTGTTTGCCTTCGGCCGCCGCGGAACCATCAATCCCGCCTTCGGCAAAGTTCACGAAACATTTTCGACTCCCTCGATCGCGAGCCTGGGCATCGCATGCGCCACAGTCCTCGGCCTGCTCCTGGGAGACGCCATTCTCGTTCCCATCACCGAAGTCGGCTCGATGGCGGCGGCGAGCGGATGGTTCATGGCCTGCCTGTCATTCTGGATTGTTGAAAAAAAGCCAGCACCACGGCTGATCACCACGCTGGGGCTCTTAATGGCGCTCTTACTCTTGCTGATGAAATTGGTGCCGCTGTTTCCTGGCCATTTTTCCGCGGCGGAATGGGTGGCGCTGGCGGTGTGGCTGGGCATCGGCTTCACTCTGCGCCGCGGATGACGCCACATAAGCAAACGGGCGCAAACGCTCGTGTATACTTTCGATGCGTAGAACTCTAACCAACCATTCATGATTCCATTTCTACATTTGGGGCCGCTGACCATACCGACGTTTGGGCTGATGGTCGCCACCGGCTTGCTGGTCGCCGCCTACGTGCTGCAGGCCGATTTCGACCGCCGACGCGTGGTTCTCGCTCCCGGCAAAAAATCAAACAGTGGCCAGCTACAGCGTAAAGACGAAGGTTTACTGATTATCGGCATCGCGGGCTTTGCCGGACTCATCGGCGCGCGTCTCTATCACGTGCTCGAAAGCCCCAGCGATTTTTTTGCCGATCCCTGGCCGCAGCTATTCAGCCGCTATGGTTTTGCCTGGTTCGGCGGATTTCTGGGTGGCTTGATCGCGCTGATCATTCTGGCCCGCTACCTAAAAATCCCGCTGCTCGAATTTCTGGACATTTGCTCGCCGGCCGCCGCAGTGGGTTATGCGATCGGCAGAATCGGCTGCCTGTTATCCGGCGACGGCGATTACGGCATGCCCACTTCGCTGCCGTGGGGCATGAGTTTTCCCAACGGCGTGGTGCCCACCACCCAGCGAGTGCACCCCACTCCGCTCTATGAATTTTTCATTTGGCTGGCCATCGCCGCGTTTCTTTGGCACATGGGCAAAAAAACTCTGCAAAAGCCCAAGGCTCGCGGCGAAGTCTTCTGCAATTACCTGATCCTCACCGGCATCGCGCGTTTTCTTATCGAATTCATTCGCATCAACCCGCGTTCGTTTTTTGGCCTCTCGAACGCGCAGGCGGCCAGCGTCGCTACCATCCTGGCCGGCGCGGTGTTGCTTTGGCGTATTAAAAGCAAATTCTACGCGCTGAAGAAAGAGCATCGCATTGTCGAACACATCGCTGAGCACGGCGACATCCTGCAACCCGAATATTCGCGGCCCACGCCCGAATGTCCGCATCCTGAGCGTTGGCACATGTACGACTCCATGAGCGCCGAAGTCGAAGTGCTCGATTTTCTGCGGCAACTGGTCATCACCGTGAAGCCCGAGATCATCGTGGAGACCGGGACATTTTCCGGATTAAGCACGCTGCGCCTGGCGGAAGGACTGAAAACCAACGGCATCGGAAAAGTGATCACCTGCGAGTACGACGCCAAAGTTTTTGCCGCCGCGCAGCAAAGATTCGCCGCTTCCGGCCTGGTACAGTGGATCGACGCGCGAAATGAGTCCAGCCTGGACATGAAAGTGGCCGGCTCCATCGATATGCTTTTTTGCGACAGCGATGCGCCGCTGCGCGAGCAGGAAGTGCGCCGCTTTTTGCCGCAGATGAATCCGTGGGGCTTGATTCTGATGCACGACGCCAACTCTTCGATGAAGATCGTGCGCGAATCGGCACTGCGGCTCGAAGCTGAAGGATTGATTACCGCGCTGTTGCTACCGACTCCGCGCGGGCTGGTGCTGGCGCAAAAGAAAAAATAGCAGTTTGGGAATATGCGATAAAGCGGCCAGGCCAGGTGGCTGGCGGTTTACAGCATCTGGCGCAGAACATATTGCAGGATGCCGCCGTGCCGGTAATACACAACTTCTTCTGGCGTATCGG
>JBBRZT010000150.1:0-9016 GCA_038236395.1 Candidatus Acidiferrales bacterium | reverse complement strand
CGCCAGCATCAGCTCTTCCGAGTAAAAGCCGAGTCCTTCGTTGACGCCCGAATCGTAATACTGGCGCCGGATGGGGTCGGGATTCCGCCACGCCAAAGACAATTGGAAGAAATGTCCCGGCACGCCCTCATGCACGCCGGTGGTGCGCGTATCTTGTGCGTAGGCTTTTGAAAAATACGGGAGGTCCTTCGACAGCGGCAGCAGCCAGCGCACTCCATCCTGGTTCATACGCGAAGGCCCCGTGAAGTCGTCGAGTTCGCCGAACCCGTCGAGAGCGGCGAGGTAGTCGGGAGCCGCACGCATCGTCCAATGCGGCAAATCAGGCGGCACCGTCAGTATTTCGTGTTTTGTCAGATAGGCGCGAATGGCGATGTCATCGCGAACCATGCGAGCGATTTCTTCTTCGAGCGTCGCCGCGATCTGCAATTCCGGCGCGCCCAGGTCGCGCTGGTGCTCGTAACTCTCCATCGCCAGAACCCGGTCAAAATCCTGCCGCGCCATGATGAGCAACTGCTCCGGCGTGTAGGGCAACAGTGCAACGTGGTGCAGGAAGAACCCATATGCCTGGCCGCCAAGCGCGAAATCCTGGCGCATGCCGGGCAGCTTCTGTTTCAGCCATTCGCGATAATTGATGAGTGCCTGGCTGGCCGCTGAAACCGCCGCATGAAAGCGGGTGCGCTGATCATCGCTGGCGAGCAGCGGTGAAACAACACGATCGACGCGCGCCAGCCGCGCATCGATATCCGCAAGCATCTCGATGGTCAACTGCGCAAACGGCGCGACGGCCTTCAGATTTATCTTGGCCTGTTCCAGAATCGCGGGAATGTTTTCCGCGCGCGCCAGAATCTCCCTTCCACGTGTTTCGTCGAATGGCGGCGGAGGCAGAAGTTCGTCCGTCAAGGCGCCGACAGTTTGCTCGACATAAAACGCCGGGTCGCGCTGCCAGCGTGGATTTACATCCAATTCCCAGCGGACGCGCGCAAAGGCCGAGCCCATCAGCCGGTAGTCAACCATCCGCGCGACCGGCCAGCCTTCCGTGTGCCGCTCTTTCCACCGGCGTTCGAATTCGCCAAGGTCCACGCGCTGCTTGGATACGGCGGCGGCGGACCAATCGCGCACTCCACCGGGGTGCTCCATGCGGGGAACATCATCGCCCGTAAACGGTCGATAGGTAGCGCGCCAGGTCCAGAAGTCCGACGCCAACTTGTCCAACGAATCTGCTTTCGCCGGAGCCAACGAGACGGCGGACAGTAACAACACAGCGACAATCACTCGCCACATAAAGTTCCCTCAGTTCCCTGCTGGACTATTACTTGCTCTTGGAAGTCTGCGTCTTGGCGATAAACGCCGCCACATTGTCATGCAGCTGCTTCAGCGAAGCCTCATGCGCGTAGACCATGTGCCCCGATTCATAAAACTTAAATTCAATATTGCTCTGCAGCTTCGCGGGAATCGGCAAATGCTGCATTTCGTAGACTCCTTCATAAAACGGCGTGGCCAGATCGAAATATCCGGCGTTCAGCATCACTTTCAGGTCCGGATTATATTTCATGGCAATCGCCAGGTCGGGCATCACGTTGGTGGCCTGCGGAAGAGGGAGCGGAGCGCCGGGCGCCTGGTGCAGAAAATTCCACGTTTTCCAGATTTCAATTTCCGGCTTAAACACGCGATTATCGCCAAACTTCAAATCCTTGCGCACGTAGTCGTTGAACGCCGAAACGTAAGCTGAGCTGATCGCCGCCGACTGCGGGTCGTACTCCGCCTCTTTGCTCAGCGGATCAAATGTGGGACCGGAAAAACGCGAATCCAGCCGCCCGGTGGTCGTATCGCTGTCGTCCTGAAGGGTTTTCTCGAATTCGCCCGCGCTGATGCGCATGTTGGCCTTTTCCAGGTACTCCACCGGCAACCCGGTGTACTGGTGCAGCTTGGCAACGATCGCGGTTCGCTGTTCCTTGCCGAGCGCCGATCCCTCCGCCAGCGCCTGCGCGTAGTCGGTCATCGCAAAATGCTCCACCTCGGCCAGCAACGCCGGCAATTCCGGCCGCGTACCGGGCAGCTTGTGGTGATACCACGCCGACGCCGCATAGGTCGGCAGCACCAACTGGTAAGGCGATTCCACGCCAGGGTTGAACTCCGGACCATCCGCGCTGAAATTGAAATTCAATATCTGCGACAGCAGGATCACGCCGTTGAAGTCCACGTCGTGTTCCGTCTCAAGCACGCGAGACAGCACCGCCGACCGCGTGGTGCCATAACTTTCGCCAAACATATATTTCGGCGAATTCCACCGCCCGTATTTCCCCAGAAACTGCGTGATGAAATCGGCAAACGCCTGCGCATCCTGATCCACGCCGTAAAACGCTTTTTCGCGGTCCTTGCCGCTGATGCGGCTGAACCCCGTCCCCGGCGCATCCACAAAAACCAGGTCGCTTACATCCAGCAGGCTGAAATCGTTGTTCACCACCGGATACGGCGCGGCCGGCGTGTGCGAATCATCGAGAGTGACTACGCGCTTCGGCCCGAACGCCCCCATGTGCAGCCACACCGTTGAAGAACCCGGACCGCCGTTGTAGAGAAACGTCACCGGCCGCTGCGTAGCTTTGTCGCCGGTCTTGAAGTACGCCACGTAAAACATGCTGGCCGATGGCGGCTGGTCCTTGTCGTCCTTGTCCCGGTTTTGCGGCACATCGTCCCAATCTTTGGTGTGCACCACGATGGTTCCCGCAAACGCGTCGTAGTTGACGACGCTCCCTCCCACGGTCACAGAGCCTTTGCTCGCCTGCTGCTCCGGCTTGAACTGTTCCGGCTTGGTCTGGTCCGATTTGGTCGCTTCCACCTTGATCGTCGAAGTCTCGTCTTTCGTCTGCGCACCCATCATCGCCGGCAGTGCCGCAATCGCCATCGTGCCCGCCACCATCCACAAAATTAGCGTTCGCATCAATCTTTTCTCCGTTTTGCTGGAATAATTCTTAGTTCGTTCCGAACTGTTGCGCCGCGGTCTTGCTCCCTTTAGCGACCACCAGCCCAGCAGCGTCATTCCGAACCGCCGCTTTGCGGCGCGTGAGGAATCTGCTGTTCAAAGCCATTACAACAACCACGTTTTCTTCCACCTCCGAAAGCACGCAGAAAGTACACCGCACCTCCGCCGAATGCAACTTCACTTGACCATCGAATCACTTTCATACACCATGCGCGGATGCAAATCCGCTCCCTCGCCATCGTTTCTCTGCTTTTCGCGTCATCCCTACCGGCCCAATCCAAGCGCCCCATCGCCATCGACGACATCTACCGCACCCAACAGGTCGGCAATCCCCAATGCTCGCCCGACGGAAAGTGGATCGCCTACACCGTCACCGTCATCGACCGCGAAGCCGACAAGCGCCGCACCTCCCTGTGGATGGTGAATTGGGAAGGCACCCGTACTGTGCAGCTCACCAGCGGCATGGACGGCGACAGTTCTCCGCGGTGGAGCCCCGACGGAAAATATCTGTCGTTCCTTTCGACGCGCCCCGCGAGCGCGAGAAAGCAAATCTGGCTGCTCGATCGCCTGGGCGGCGAAGCCCGCCAGCTTACCAACGTGAAAGACGACATCGGCGGCTACGCATGGTCGCCCGACAGCGACAAAATTGTCCTGGAAATGTCGGTCGCCGAAGCTGACGCCAGTCTGGGCAAACCTGCGAGTGCCACCGACTCCGCCAGAGCACCCAAGCCCATCGTCATCAGCCGCTTTCACTTCAAAGAAGACATCGAGGGCTACCTCACCGCCGCTTCCCGCTCTCAGCTCTATCTCTTCGACGTAAACGCAAAAAAACTCGAGCCGCTGACCACTGAAAAAAATTTTGACGACAGCCACCCGGTCTGGTCACCGGACAGCAAGCGCATCGCCTTTGTCAGCAATCACGAAAAAGACCCCGATCAATCCGGCGCCGACGATATTTTCGTCATCGAAGCGCGCCCCGGCTCCAGCCCCAACAAATTGATCAGCGTCAACTCCTCCGGCGGCCAGCATCTCGCGTGGAGTCCCGACGGCAAGCTCATCGCCTACCTCGTCGGTTCGGAGCCGAAGTACGACGCTTACAAGATGAGCGCCCTCGCGGTAGTTCCCGCTGCAGGCGGCGCCCCGCGCGCGCTCACGGAAAAATTCGATCGCGGCGTTTCCGCGCCCGAATTCACGCACGATAGTTCCGCTGTCACCGTACTCGTCGCCGACGACCGCCGCGAGTATCCCGCGAAAATTTCAGTTTCCGGCGGCCCTGCTGCAAATGTCGAGCGCCTGACCGATTCCGGTCTGGTCGTCTCGCAACAATCCAGCGCCGGCGGCCACACCGCGGTCCTGGCTTCCGGCGACAGCTCCGCTCCGGAAATCTACGCCCTCTCAGACGGCCAGCTTCGCAAATTGTCTTCTCACAATGACGCGTTCCTCTCCGAAATCCAACTCGGCGCCGTCGAAGACATTTCCTTCAAAAGCAAAGACGGCACAGAAATTCACGGCATGATGATCAAGCCGCCCACTTATGATTCTGCGAAAAAATATCCCACGCTGCTCTGGATTCACGGCGGACCCAATGGCCAGGACGACCACGCCCTACCTTTCAACACTTATCCGCTGGAGCTTGAGCGCCAGATCTTCGCCGCGCACGGCTACGTCGTCCTCGCCATCAACTATCGCGGCAGCAGCGGCCGCGGCGCCGAATTCACCCGCAGCATCTTCGCCGACTGGGGCAACAAGGAAGTTGCCGACCTGCTCGCCGCAATAGATTTCGCGGTAGCCAGTGGCGTCGCCGATCCCGAGCGCCTCGGCATCGGCGGCTGGAGCTACGGCGGCATGCTCACCGACTACACCATCGCGACCGACACACGTTTCAAAGCCGCCGTCAGCGGCGCCGGCCTGGCCAACGCGCTAGCCCTCTACGGCACCGACCAGTACATTTTTCAATACACCAACGAGCTCGGCCCGCCGTGGAAGACGCCGGAAGCCTGGATGAAAGTTTCCTATCCATTTTTCCACGCCGATCGCATCAAAACTCCCACCCTCTTCATGGGCGGCCAGAACGACTTCAACGTCCCCATTATGGGCAGCGAACAGATGTACCAGGCCCTCCGCGCCCTGGACGTCCCCACCGAACTGGTCATCTACCCCACCCAGTTCCACCTCTTCACCCGCCCCAGCTACATCCACGACCGCCTGCAACGCTACGTCGCCTGGTTCGACACTTATCTGCATCCTTAGAAAATGCGCTGCGTTGACTTGCCCCATCGCAAAACCTAAAATAGCGCGCCAGTGTCGGACTCTTCCTCTTTCATCGGTCAAACCATTTCGCATTACCGCATCGTCGAAAAACTTGGCGGCGGCGGAATGGGCGTGGTCTACCAGGCAGAAGATACCCAACTCGGCCGCTTCGTCGCCCTGAAATTCCTGCCCGACGACCTGGCCAAAGACGCTCTCGCGCTCGAGCGCTTTCGCCGCGAAGCCCGCGCCGCCTCCGCACTTAACCATCCCAACATCTGCACCATCTACGAAATCGGCGAGCAGGACGGCAAGCGCTTCATCGCCATGGAATTTCTCGATGGCATGACCCTGAAGCATCGCATCGACGGCCGCCCGGTCGACACCGAAGATCTTCTCGCCATCGGCATACAGATCGCCGAAGCTCTCGACGCCGCCCACGCTGAACACATCGTCCATCGCGACATCAAGCCCGCCAACATTTTCGTCACCAAGCGCGGCCACGTAAAAATTCTCGACTTCGGCCTCGCCAAAGTTTCTTCTTCCGCCCGCGCTTCCGGTCCGCAAGCCGACACCGCCGCCACCATGGGCGCCGACGCCGTGCAGCTCACCAGTCCGGGCACCTCGCTCGGCACCGTCGCCTACATGTCGCCCGAACAGGTTCGCGGCAAGGAGCTCGACCCGCGTACCGACATTTTTTCCTTCGGCGTAGTGCTCTATGAAATGGCCACCGGTCAGCTTCCCTTCCGCGGCGACACCTCCGGAGTCATCTTCGAAGCCATCATGAACCGCGCGCCGCTCCCCTCGCTGCGCCTGAATCCCGACATTCCCGAAAAACTCGACGCCATCCTTCAAAAAGCTTTAGATAAAGACCGCAACCTCCGCTACCAATCCGCCGCGGAAATGCGCACCGACATGCTGCGCCTCAAGCGCGAACTGGAGTCCGGCTCCAATCCCAGCGCGGTCGTCGACATTCCCGTCGAGCAACCTCCGCGCCCGTTATCTCCTGTTGTCACTCCCCTTGTCACCCCCAACGTGACTCCGTCCGGTTCATCGCCGTCCGCAAGCGCTCCTTCTGCGTCGTCATCTGGTTCCGCGTTCGTCCCCGTCGCACCCAACCCTCCGCGCAAGTGGCTGCCCCTGATCGCCGCGATCTTCCTGATCGTCGCTCTTGCCATCGGCGCATCTCTCTTCTGGACCCGCCGCGCCCGCGCGCTCACCGAGAAAGACACCGTAGTCCTCTCCGATTTTGTAAACACCACCGGCGACGCCGTCTTCGATGGCACGCTGAAGCAAGCTCTCGCCGTGCAACTCGAACAATCGCCTTACCTCAACCTACTTCCCGATTCCAAAATCCAGGATGCCCTGCGCTTCATGGGCCGCAAGCCCGACGAACGCATCACCCAGGATCTCGCCCGCGAAATCTCCCAGCGCGAAAACGCCAAGGCCATCATCTCCGGCTCCATCTCCAGCCTCGGCAACGATTACGTCATCACTCTCGCCGCCACCAACGCGCAAACCGGCGATTCTCTCGCGCGCCAGCAGGTGCAAGCCTCCGGCAAGGAGCAGGTCCTCAAGTCGCTCGACAAAGCCGCCTCCGACCTCCGCCAGAAACTTGGCGAATCCATCAGCAGCGTCCAACAATTCGCCACCCCGCTCGAGCAGGCCACCACCTCTTCCCTCGAAGCCCTCAAGCAATACAGCCTGGGCTACTCTTTCCACAATCGCGTCGAGGACGATCCCGCCATCCCGCCGCTCAGGCGCGCCGTCGAACTGGATCCCAATTTCGCCATGGCCCACGCCCTCCTCGGCGTGGCGCTCTCCAATAACGGAAACTCTGCGGAAGCGAACATCTACTTGAGGAAGGCCTACGAACTTCGCGAGCGCGCTAGCGAAGCCGAAGAGTTCTACATCGAAGGCCATTACTACGACATCGTAACCGGCGATTACGAGAGCGCGATTGAGCTTTACAAACGCTGGACGCGAACCTACCAGCGCCAGAACAGTCCCTGGGACAATTTATCGCTGGCGTATTTGACCTTAGGCGATCCGGAAAAGGCTTTGGCCGCCGCCACCGAGGCACTGCGCGTAGATCCTCTGGATGAGTTCGGTTACCAGAACCAGATGGCTGCGTATCTATGCTTGAATCGTTATGACGAGGCTAAGGCGGTAGCGGAAACCGCCAGGTCCCAAAAGCTTGATCCCCCCGTCCTTCATGAGGCTCTTTATGCCATCGCCATCATTCAGGGCGACAAAGCCGCCTTGCAGCGGGAGAGTTCCTGGGCCAACGGCAGAGCCGCGGAGATGCTGTTCCTTCAACGAAAATCTTTTTATGAGGATTCGGTCGGCAGAATTAAGCAGTCTCGAGAAACCGCGCAACATGGGATTGATGTCGCCAAACGTTACGGCTACACCGGGAACGCCATCAACACCCTGGGCGGCCAGGCCTTGCGCGATGCCGTACATGGGTATACCCAGTCGGCTCGCCAGAAAGCCGCTAGTCTTCCGCGCACGCCTGGCGATTCACTTCCGCGAGCCGCAGCGGCATTAACCTCCGCAATGATCGGCGATTCCGTCCCGGCCGCAAAACTTGCCGGAGAACTAAGCAAGGACTACCCGACAGACACGGTCATCAAGTATTCCGTATTGCCTGCAATACAGGCTCTAGATCTGCTGCGTCATGACAAAGCCGCCGACGCGGTCGCCGCCCTGGAAGCCGGAAGAAAATATGAACTGGGTCAGAACAGTTTCTATGGGACCTATTGGCTGGTGTACGTTCGCGGCTTGGCTTATCTGCAACTTCGCGATGGAGCCAAAGCCGGCGCTGAATTCCAGAAAATTCTCGACCATCAGGCATTGAACGCCGTCAGCCCTTTTCCCGCTCTATCGCGCCTTGGTCTCGCCCATGCTTACGCGCTCCAGGGCGACGCCGCCAAGGCCCGCACCGCTTACCAGGATTTCTTCGCCCTCTGGAAAGACGCCGACCCCGACGTCCCCATTCTCATCGTCGCCAAATCCGAGTACGCCAAGCTCAAATAATTCGTTGGCAGTCCCGCTCGATCAATTCACGCGCCATCAGTTCAGTCGCCCATCAGTTCGCTCGAATGACGATTGGGTCCACTACCGCCGCAGCATCACCAGCGTCGCTCTCGGCGCGCGGAGTCATCATCCGCGCAATCACCGAAAATAGTTCCACTGTCTGTATCGGCTTCGAAACATACCCGTCCATCCCCGCCGCCAGGCATTTCTCCTCGTCGCCCTTGATCGCGTGCGCGGTCATGGCCACGATGGGAATGTGCCGTCCGCTTATTTTTTCTCTCGCCCGAATCGCCGCCGTCGCTTCGAACCCATCCATCCCCGGCATCTGAATATCCATCAGCACCAGATCGTACTGGCCGTCCTTCACAGCGTCCACCGCGGCCTGGCCGTCTCCCACTACGCACACGACGTACCCGCGCTTTTCCAGCAGCCGCACCGCCAGCGTCTGGTTTACCTGGTTATCTTCCGCCAGCAATATCTTCGAGCGGTGTTTTTCTTCCTGCAACGTATAGCGTGTGAGCAGCAACGCATCTGGCGTCTCCGATTTCGTTTTTAACACCTCGCAAATCGCCGCCAGCAATTCCCGCTGCCGTATCGATTTCATCAGATAAGCAGAAATCCCCAACGCGCGGCAGCGCGCCGCGTCGCCGATGTGCCCTGCCGACGTCAGCATCATCACCGTTGCGTGCTGCAGGCCGGAGGCCTTCTTCATTTCTTCCACCAGCGCAAATCCGTCCATGCCCGGCATGT
>JBBRZT010000149.1:0-9025 GCA_038236395.1 Candidatus Acidiferrales bacterium | reverse complement strand
CTGCAGGGATTTTTCGCAGAAATTCGCGATGCCGGCGGAAAGTTTGCAGTGCTCGAAGCCAGCTCCCACGCGCTCACCATGGACCGTTTGTGGGGTTGCCACTTCGCCGCCGCGGTTTTCACCAACCTGACCCGCGAGCACATGGACTATCACAAAACTTTTGAAGATTATTTCGCCGCCAAGAAAACGCTTTTCACCGGCACGGGCGCAGGCGTTCCCGAAACCGCTATCGTCAATATCGACGACGAATACGGCAATCACCTCCTGGGCATCGCGAAAAATACCATCACCTACGGACTGGACGCCTCCGCCGAGGTCACTACAAAAAAATTCCAGTTGGCTTTCGACGGCCTCGCCTTCACGGCGCAAACGCGTAGCGGAAAAATCCAGGTCGCTTCCTCGCTCGTCGGCCGCATCAACGTTTACAACATTCTTGCCGCAATCGGCGCCGCGCAAGCCTTGGGCCTCCCCAACGAATCCATCGAAGCAGGCGTCCGCAATCTCGAAAGCGTTTCCGGCCGCTTCCAGCGCATCGATCTCGGCCAGCCATTTCTGGTCATCGTCGACTACGCCCACACGGATGACGCGCTCGACAGCCTGATTCGCACCGCGCGCGAGCTAAATCCCAAGGGCCGCATAATTACTCTTTTCGGTTGCGGCGGCTCCAAAGACCGCACCAAGCGCCCGGTCATGGGCGAAGTAACCGGGCGCCTCAGCGACCTCACCATTCTTTCCAGCGATAATCCGCGCAGCGAAGATCCGCTGAAAATCATCAGCGACATCATCGTGGGCGTGCAGAAAACGAGCGGCAAATACGTCATCGAGCCGGACCGCGAAAAGGCCATCGGCCTGGCGATGGACGAAGCGCGCGCCGGAGACATCGTGCTGCTGTGCGGAAAAGGCCACGAGAATTATCAAATCCTCGCCGACCGCACCCTGGAATTTGACGATCGCGCAGTGGCTCGCCGCGCGCTCCACCAACGAGGCCATACCGGCTCAACGGACTCGGGCACGCCGCGCAAAAATGAGAGCGCCACTTGATGACGCATCGCGCGAAATCGATTTTGGCACTCCACGCGCTCTTTGTTGTTCGTGAAGAAAGGCGCGCGGCACTGACGCCTTAGTACCGGAACGTGGGGTGGCCAGACGGTGAGCAAGACGCGAGCCCTGGATAGTAAGCGCAAGGCAAATACGCTGAGGAATTTATGCGGTGGACGATTGCACAAGTGGCTGGCGCGGTGGGTGCTAAGCCGGGCGCGGGGCTCGACCCCCTGGCCCGGGTGGCCGGCGTCTCGATTGATTCTCGCACGCTACGCGCCGGAGAACTGTTCATCGCCATACACGGACCGAGTCACGATGGACACGATCACGTTCCTGCCGCTCTGGAACGCGGCGCGCTGGCGGCGATGGTGGCGGACTGGCAGCTTTCGCGCTATCCGGGGTGGGTCGGCGACCGCTGCATCGCCGTGGCCGACACTTTCGAGGCGCTCGCGAAACTCGCGCGGGCCGTACGCGAAGCATGGGCAGGGAAAATTGCCGGCGTCACTGGCTCGGTCGGCAAGACCACAACCAAAGAGATCCTGGCGGCATTGCTGGGCGCGAAATTACGCGTGCTGAAGTCGGAGGGAAATTTCAACAACGAATACGGCCTGCCCCTCACGCTGTTTGGACTGGACGAAACGCACCAGGCTGCCGTGCTGGAGATGGGGATGTCGCGTCCCGGCGAATTGAAGCGCCTGGCTGCCATCGCCCGTCCCGACGTGGGAGTAGTTACGCGTGTCGCCCCCGCGCATCTGGAATTTTTTGTTTCCGTGGATGAGATAGCCCTCGCCAAACGGGAATTGATCGAAGGACTGAACGGCAGTGATTCCGTCGCGGTCCTTAACGCCGACGATGCGCGCGTTGCGGCCTTTGCTGCGTACGCGCCCGGAAAAGTTTTGAGCTATGGCATCGATGCGCCTGCGGATTTTCGCGCCGAGTCTATTGAAGATCGCGGCGCGTCCGGGTCTGCCTTTGATTTGGTCACCAGACACGAGCATGTGCGCCTGGAAGTTGCCCTCGCGGGCCGCCACGTGATTTCCAATACTCTCGCCGCTCTTGCGGCCGCCAGCGTTTGGGGCATCGGCTCAGCCGAAGCCCAAGGCGTTCTCACTGCGATGAAAGCGCCGTTTATGCGTGGCGAATTGATGCAGCTTAGCAACGGAGCGGCGTTGATCAACGACAGCTACAACTCCAGTCCGGCCGCGCTGCAATCTATGACCGCCGTGCTGGCCGCTACGGCTGGGTATCGCCGGCGCATTCTCGCTGCGGGAGAAATGCGCGAGCTGGGACGAACTTCCGCCGAACTGCACCGCGAAGCAGGCCACTTCGCCGCGCGTCTGGCATCCAAGGCCGGCAAAATCGACTGGATCGTCGCCGTTGCAGGCGACGCCGCGGAAATTATCGAAGGCGCGGTAGCCGCCGGATTGCCTCGCTCGCAAACAAAATTTTTCTCGTCCTCCGAAGAAGCCGCGAAATTTTTGGCCGACTTCGTGGAATCCGGCGATGTGCTGTTGGTCAAAGGTTCACGCGGCGTAAAAATGGAGCGCATCGTCGACGCCCTGCTCTCGCGTTACGCGCAGCAAGGCCAGGCTCCCCGTGAAGAGGCGCGGCATTGATGCTTTACTACCTCCTCTATCACACGCTGCAGAAATATTTCAGCCCGCTCAACGTGTTTCGCTACATCACTGTGCGCACGGTGTACGCCAGCCTCACCGGCATGTTTCTGGCCTTTGTATTCGGGCCATGGTTGATTCGCCAGTTGCGCGAGCTGCAGATCGGCCAGTACATCCGCGAAGAGGGCCCGCAGGATCACAAGAAAAAAGCGGGCACGCCCACTATGGGCGGCGTGCTTATCGTTTTGTCCACCGCTGTGCCCACGCTGCTGTGGGCCGATCTTGGCAACGCCTTCGTGTGGCTGGCACTTTTCGCGCTGCTGGCCTTCGCGGCCATCGGATTTGTCGACGACTACGCCAAAGTTTCCAAGCAACAGAATCTCGGCCTCACCAGCCTGAAAAAGTTTTCGCTGCAGATTCTGGTCAGCCTGGTCTGCGGCATCGCCCTCTTGATTCTCGCCACCTGGAGCAAATACTCCACCCAGCTGGTTCTTCCGTTTTTAAAGCGCGTGCACCCCGACCTGGTGATTCATTCGCTGATGGCGACGCCACATATCTGGCCGCTGGCTTTCGTTCCATTTCTCTTTTTTGTTTCGCTGGTGATTGCCGGTTCTTCCAACGCCGTGAATCTCACCGATGGGCTCGACGGCCTGGCTATCGGTTGCACCGTCATTGCCGCGGGCGCGCTCACCGTGCTCACTTACGTCAGCAGCAATTTCCGCTGGGCCAATTATCTAGAGATTCAGTACATCCCCGGAGTCGGCGAGCTAACCGTTTTTTGCGGCGCGCTGGTCGGCGCATCTCTCGGTTTTCTGTGGTACAACGCGCACCCCGCCGAAATTTTCATGGG
Source organism: Candidatus Acidiferrales bacterium (assembly GCA_038236395.1). Classification (GTDB taxonomy): domain Bacteria; phylum Acidobacteriota; class Terriglobia; order Acidiferrales; family UBA7541; genus Acidiferrum. The sequence goes on along the minus strand of JBBRZT010000149.1, from coordinate 5,521 downwards.
TGATGTCGGTTCGCTTTCGCTTGGCGGCGCGCTGGGACTCATCGCCGTTATCATCAAGCAGGAAGTTCTGCTCTTTTTCATCGGCGGGATCTTCGTTATCGAAGCGCTGTCGGTCATCTTGCAGGTTGGCTCGTTCAAGCTGCGCGGCAAGCGAATTTTTCGCATGGCGCCCATCCATCACCACTTTGAGTTGTTGGGTTGGAGCGAATCCAAAGTGATCGTGCGTTTCTGGATCGTCGCGCTAGTATTTGCGTTATTTGCATTGACCACACTGAAGTTGCGTTAGAAGCCATTTTTGCGGGCAGAAATAGAAAGGAAGTCGGCAATCGCATGACCGGTGGTTTTGAGTTGCGGGGCAAACGCGTGCTGGTCATCGGACTGGCGCGCACCGGCATTGCCACCGCGCGGTTTTGCGCGGAGCACGGCGCCACCGTTACCGCCATGGATGCGCACGAAGAAAGCGAACTCAGTGCCGACGTCCTCAATCTCCGCGAAGAAGGCGTGAAGCTCGACCTAGGTAGCCATCCCGAAACCAGTTTGCTCAATCAGGATCTCGTCATCCCCAGTCCCGGCGTGCCTTCCGACGCTTCCGTGCTGCAATCCGCGCGCGCAAAAAATATCACGGTATGGAGCGAAATCGAGCTCGCCGATCGATTTCTCGACGGGCGCCTGATCGGCATCACCGGCTCCAACGGAAAAACCACCACCACTTCGCTGGCTCATCACATTCTCGGAGTCGCGGGTTTCTCCACCATGGTCGCCGGCAATATTGGCACGCCCTTGATTTCTCGCGTGGCGCTGACCACCGAAACCACCATCACCGTCGCCGAGTTAAGCAGCTTTCAGCTCGAACTGGTCGAGACGTTTCATCCTGACATTGCTGTGCTGTTGAATCTCACCCCAGATCACCTCGACCGCCACAAGACCCTCGACGCGTACGCTGCTGCCAAAGCTCGCATCTTTGAAAATCAAACTGAAAGCGATTTTGCAGTACTGAATGCCGACGACCCGGCATCGGTACGTTTTACTCCCAAGCGCGCGCAAGTGTACTGGTTCAGCCGCAAGCAAGCTGTGCAGCAAGGCGCGTATTTACGCGGCGATGAAATCGTCTTCCGCAGCAAGAAACAGGAAGAAGTTTTGCTGAAGCGCGACGAAATTCCTCTGCCCGGCGCGCACAACCTCGAAAACGTTTTGGCCGCCGCCACCGCCGCGCGCCTCGAAGGTGCTCCTTCCGCCGCCATCGCCGATGCTGTCCGAACGTTTCCCGGCGTGGAGCATCGCCTGGAATTTGTCGCCGAAATCGCCGGAGTGCGCTACTACAACGATTCCAAGGCCACCAATGTCGACGCCACTATGAAAGCGCTGGAAGCTTTCCCCGGGAAAATTCTGGTCATTCTTGGCGGCAAAGATAAAGGCAGCGATTATTCCGCGCTGCAAACCGCCTTGCGTGAAAGAAGCGTCCTGGCGCTGCTGATTGGCGCTGCCTCCGAAAAAATCGAACAGCAAATTTCCGGCAGCGTGGTCATCGAGCGCGCCGGCACGCTCGAACGAGCCGTGGAAATCGCCTCGCAAGTCGCGCGCCGGGGCGATGTGATCCTCCTCGCGCCCGCGTGCGCCAGCTTCGACCAGTTTGAAAACTACGAGCAGCGCGGGCGCGTCTTCAAAGACCTGGTGCGCAAGCGCGAACAGCAATCCGCGGCCGCTTCCGCTGCGCCGCAGAACAATGGAAAGGCAAACAATCATGGCCAGAAGGCTTGAAAACGATCCCTGGTTATTTGGCGCCACGCTGATTTTGTGTCTGTTCGGCGCGGTGATGGTTTTCTCCGCGTCGGCGGTCACCGCCGAGCAGCACTACGGCCACGCCTACATTTTTCTGCTGCGCCAGGCCGCCTGGCTGGTCATCGGTTTGTTCGGCATGTTCGCCATGATGCGCCTCGACTATCGGCGCCTGCGCGAACCCGCAGTGATTTACACTACCGTCTGCGCGGTTCTCGTACTGCTCATCGGCGCGTTTTTCCTTTCCAAGTCGCATGCCACGCACCGCTGGATAAAATTCGGCCCGCTCAATCTCCAGCCGTCCGAGCTGGCCAAGCTCGGCGTCATCCTTTACCTCGCTTGGTTCCTCGACCTCAAGCGTCGCAGCGCCGCCAAAATGGAATTTTGCAAAGACGATTTCATCCACACTATTTTGCCCGCGGCGGCACCGATCCTCGTCTGCATCGGCGTCATTTTGCTGCAGCCTGACCTCGGCACCGCAGTCGACATCGCGGTGATCGCCATCGCCGTCCTCTTCGTCGCCGGCCTTTCCTGGAAGTGGATTGCCTCCGGCGCCCTCGTTGCGCTGCCGCTGCTCTATCTACTGATCATGCGCGTGCCTTATCGCGAAGCCCGCATGATGGCGTTTTTGAATCCGGAATCCGACCCGCAGGGCGCGGGATTTCAATTGCTACAATCTCTTATTGCGGTGGGCTCCGGCGGATTCAGCGGCGTAGGCCTGATGGAGAGCAAACAAAAATTGTTTTATCTCCCCGAAGCCCATACCGATTTTATCTACGCGGTGATTTGCGAAGAGCTGGGCTTCATCGGCGCGATTTTGGTGATCGCGCTATTCGTGGTCTACGGCTGGCGCGGTTTGCGCGCTTCGTTCACCGCGCCCGACGGTTTCGGCCGCTTGCTTGCTCTCGGAATCACCGCCATGGTTATCAGCCAGGCGCTGATTAATTTTGCGGTGGTGCTCGGAATGGTGCCGACCAAAGGGATTCCGCTTCCGTTCGTCAGTTATGGTGGCTCGAGCCTTCTGGTTATGTTGTTGGCAACCGGCGTGCTCCTGAATATCGGTCAGCAGGCAACAGAGAGATGAAGAATCATGCGGTGGAGAATTTTTATCAGCGTGAAGCAGACGTGACACAAGCGTGAAATTATTGATCGCAGGCGGCGGCACCGGCGGACACGTTTTTCCGGCGCTAGCCATTGCACGCGAGTGGTTGTCGCGAGGAAGCGAAAGGGAAGTGGTGCTGGTGGGAACAACGCGCGGAATCGAAATGAAGCTGGTGCCGCAGGCCGGGCTCCCGCTCGAAACCTTGCGCGTAGGCGGACTCAAAGGCAAAGGCGGCGGCACGCTGCTTAAAAATCTCGCCAAGCTCGCTCCCGCCATGCTCGACGCTTCGCGCGTGCTGCGAAAACACAAGCCCGTCGCGGCGTTCGGCGTCGGCGGTTACGCCGCGGGCCCAATGCTACTGGCCACCTGGATACGCGGAATCCCCAACGTAATTTTCGAGCCCAACGCCGAGCCTGGCTTCACCAACAAAACTCTGGCGCGCATTTCCGCGCGCATCGCCACCGGCTATGAAGTTTCTGCCCGCGCCTGGGGGGCGAAGGCGGTCGTCACCGGCTGCCCGGTGCGCCCGGAATTTTTAACCATCGCGCCTCAGACTCCGCACACGCCGCTCCACCTGCTGATCACCGGCGGCAGCCAGGGCGCATTACCTGTGAATCGCGCCTTCGTGGACGCCATGAAAGCGCTGGCCGCAAGAAAAAACGAATTGAGCGTCGTGCATCAAACTGGCGAGCGCGACTACGACGCGGTGCGCACCGCCTACGCGCGCCACGAAATTCTCGCCGAGGTCGTTCCATTTCTCGGCAACATGCCCGACCGCTTCGCCTGGGCCGACATCATCGTCTGCCGCGCCGGAGCCATCACCGCCGCCGAAGTCGCCGCCGCAGGCCGCGCCGCCATCTTTATTCCCTTCGGACGCGCCACCGACAGCCACCAGCTGCGCAACGCGCAGGAAATGGCCAAGAAGGGCGCGGGCCGCGTCATCACCGAATCCGAGCTCACCGGCGAGCGCCTCAGCAGCGAAATTTTCTCGCTCCTCGATCATCCCAAGGAAATTGAGCGCATCGCCGCCGCCGCGCGCACTCTTTCGTGGCCGAACGCGACGCGCGACATCGTCAATCTGATCGAGCAAGCCGCCGGCATCACCAGCGCGACCCAAACAAAAACGCGCGCCTCGAATTCCAGCGCATCGACGCCCAGAGATCCCGCGCAACGCAACCAAGCCACCGAAAAGGTCGCGCCATGATGGTCAGCTTCCGCAATTTTCAGCGCATTCACCTCGTGGGCATCGGCGGCATCGGCATGAGCGGCATCGCCGAAGTCCTGCTCACCCTCGGCTACTCGGTTTCCGGCTCCGACAGCAAGCCTTCGCCGATCACCGAACGCCTCGCCAAACTCGGCGCCACCATTTTCGACACGCACGAAGCCATCAACGTCGATGGCGCTCACGTGGTGGTCACTTCTTCCGCCATCGTCTCCAACAATCCCGAAATCATCGAAGCGCACAAAATGAAAATCCCGGTGATCCCCCGCGCCGAGATGCTCGCCGAGCTGATGCGCCTGAAATACGGCATCGCCGTCGCCGGAGCCCACGGAAAAACCACCACCACTTCCATCGTGGCCTCGGTGCTCGCCGCCGCGCATCTCGATCCCACTTTCGTCATCGGTGGCCGCGTCAATCAGGCCGGAACCACCGCCAAACTCGGCAAAGGCGAATTTTTCGTCGTGGAAGCCGACGAGAGCGACCGCAGCTTCCTGCTCCTTGCGCCGGTCGTCGCCGTGGTCACCACCATCGACCGCGAACACCTCGATCAATACACTTCGCTCGAAGACATTCAGGACGCTTTCACGCAATTCGTCAATCGCGTTCCTTTCTACGGCGCCGCCATTCTTTGCCTCGACGAGCCCAACGTGCAGGCCATCATTCCGCACATCAAGCGCCCCATCATTACTTACGGCACCTCGAGCCAGGCCGATCTGGTCATTAGCGACATAAAACTCGAAGGCGTGGTCAGCGAATTCAGCCTCACCTTCAAAGGTGAAGACCTCGGCACTTTCCGCCTGCTGCATCCCCCGGGCATTCACAATGTCCGCAACGCCGCTGCCGCCGCGGCCGTAGCGCTCTACCTCAACGTTCCGGTGGAATTCATCCGCGACGGCCTCGCAAAATTTGCCGGTGTCGGCCGCCGCTTCGACATCAAAGGCGTCGCCAATGACATCACCGTCATCGACGACTACGGCCATCACCCCGTCGAAATTCGCGCCACGCTGGAAGCCGCGAAAATCTGTAAATTTGATCGCCTTCTGGTGTTATTTCAGCCGCATCGCTTTTCGCGCACCCAGCACCTGTGGGACGAATTCTGCCGCGCCTTCAATCTCGCCGACATTCTGGTGCTCACCGATATCTATCCCGCCAGCGAATTCCCCATCGCCGGCATCACCAGCGAAACTCTCGCCGCCGCCATTCGCAAAGCCGGCCACAAGCACGTCCACTATTTCCCATCAATCCAGGCGGGCATCGAGTGCCTGCTGCAGGAAGCCCGCGCAGGCGACGCCATCATGACCATCGGCGCAGGCAGCATCAGCCGCGCCAGCAACGAAATTCTCGCGCTACTGCGAGCGGAGCAACCAGCGGAACATGCGCATTGAAACCGAAAACGTTCTCTCCGCGCTCCCCGAGTTGGG
>JBBRZT010000148.1:0-9041 GCA_038236395.1 Candidatus Acidiferrales bacterium | reverse complement strand
GGTCTCGCCAAGACCGGCCTTCTTGGCAATGGTCTTGAAGAGCTTGTAAACCGTGACGCGATTGAGCTGCGTGGATTTCTGAGAGTTGAAGACGAAGTTGTCCGGATCGGGCCTTCGAACGGCCAGCCATGCCTTCAAGACAGCCTTCTCTTGGAACAGGCTGTTCCCTTTTACCCTCAACAACGTCTGGGTCGAGGCCAGCGAGCCCTTCAGACGCGCGATATGCACTTGCTCGTTGTGGAAGTTGACGTCGGACATCCGTAAGTTGCAGATTTCCTGTGCGCGGGCACCGTGCGCTACAGCAAAGAGGAACATCGCATGCTCGCGAGGGCCAAATTCCTTCGCCACCCGGAGGAAACGCTCAAGTTGCTCGCCGGTCATGTAGGAGATTCGGGTCCGAACCTGTCTGGCTCGCTGTCTCGGCATCCTAACGACGTTCTTTAGAATCGTTGGCGTCATGGCGCTCTCCATAAATATCACTATAGATAAGTAATGTTGCATCGTCAAGCTACAACCAAAATGAAAGGCCGCTTGTGTTTATTGGTGTGCCTAGCTGAATGAGTACCCTAACGATTGAAAACAATGCACTTAATGATGCCCGACCATATTCACATCTTGCGGTGTTTTGACACCTTCTGCGCAGGTACCTCAGACAGAATCGAGGACGTGCGCTTGACAGGTGTCTGATCGCCTTCTGCGCGGAACTACCCGGGTCCAGCCTAGGCGGGCCATTCAGACGATGCTCTACACGTCGGCCCGTAGAGACTCCTGCTAGGCTATGAAAAAACTCGGCTTGCACGCTGGCACGGTATGCGCGGTGGCCAACGTTCTCAGTGATACGCGCTCCCGTTCTGGACCGATTTCAGCCAATTGAAGAGTTGAAAAGACGCGTTGGAAATGGCACGAAAAACGCGTTTTCGACGCATTGGAGATGGCACGTTTTCGCGACGACGCGTAACGCGTAGACATAACACCTTTTTATAATAATATTGATAGTAATAGACTTAGCTACTGTTGGATGTGCAATCCACCCCATTTCCAACGCGTCTTTCGGACGCGTGCAGGTTTTCTATACCTATGTCTACGCGTAACGCGTCGACTCCCGGCATAGAGAAGAAACAGCGAAACAGTATTTGGAGAGGTTTTGACGGTGGCTCGCTTCTAGTGCCCGCGCCTTGCCCGTCGCCGTGCCGGTGCCAGCGCGCCTTGAACAGTCCGGGGGGGGCCTTTACGGCCCTCCCGTCCAAAGTCCCGCCCAATTGCCTCTGTGTTTGATGGTTGTGGCAACCACGCAGTCTCGCGCGACATGTGATAGTACCAGTACCATAGTACCGATTTTAACAATGTGCTTGACTTTTTGACTTGACTTCCAAACTGATTCGTGTTCTACTGTTGTTGGTAGCATCACAGATGTGCAGTAACGCAGTAAAAAAGCATCACCCCACCGGGGAACATGCCGGTCGTGCCGTTCCGTCGGGACACGATAAAATGAATTGCGGATTGATCGAAAGATGGACCCTCAGTCGCGGGGTGGACCAGAGGCGGCCATGCGTGCTCCAAGTTGGAAGTGCCATGAGAAAACTAAAGCCTACGGGCGGAAAGGCGGTGAAAAATCTAGTTAAAGGAATATCAAATGATCGGTTTTCTCAATCACTGGAATCGCGACCGCGGTTTCGGATTTATTCGCACGACCACCCCCGCCGGAATCTACCAAGATTATTTTACCCACGATAGAGAAGTAAGAAGTGGCGTGCCTGTCATCGGCTGCGAAGCGTCCTTCAAACCGATGGAGTCGTTAAAAGGACTGTCTGCGCTCGAAGTCCATTTCAAAAACGCCAAGCTGACGGTGTCACGATGAACTCGCCGTCCTTCACTTCCCAAAACGTACCATTCCCGCCAGCGCTATTAGACGGGTTGCTGGATTTCTCTTCGGTCCCGGCCGAAATGCGCGCGCTTCCAAATTGGGTGATGTGGCGGCTAAAGCCACGCGCCGACGGCGGCAAGGGTACAAAGATTCCAGTGCAGGTTAACGGATTGAATGCGTCCACGACTACTCCCGCAACATGGACGACGTTCGAGAACGCGTTACAGGCACTCGCCACCGGGCACTTCTCGGGCCTTGGCTTTGTCCTGACGGGCACACCGTTCTGCGGAACCGATCTCGACAATTGCCGGAATCCCGTGACCGGAGAAGTAACGAAGTTCGCAATGGATTGCATCATTGCGTCGGGTTCGTACACAGAGCTTTCTCCATCCGGAACGGGGTACAAAATTATTGTCCGAGGTTCGTTGCCCGCGGCAGTAAAGAAACCGCACATCGAAATCTATCCGGGCAATTCGACGTCACGCTATTTCACGGTGACAGGTCTGCACTTGGAGGGCACCCCCGAGACGATCAACCCGTGCGACGTCGCTGCGATCCGTGAGAGGTTTGTGCCGGAGTCACCGACAGAGCGAAAGGGGCCGAGCGCGGCAACTACCCAGTACGAGCAACTGGCCGACGCCATTGCCGCGAAACATGACGGAAATCATTTTTTCCATTTCGAAAAACGACTCGGGTTGAAACTCAAAGGCCCGGGAAAAAATATACGATGCCCTTTTAAAAAGTTTAAGTCCATGCACTGGGAACACGGCGACGAGGAAAACTTCGGAGTCATGAGAGAAGACCTTCGCCATGTCGTCTGCCTCGGTGCATCGGGTTTCGGGCGGCACAGTTGGGACGCGATCTCCGCGGTCTTTGACTGGGACAACGCGCTCGATCTCGCGGCAGGAAGACCGCCGCGCTATAAACACATGCACGATGCCGCGATGCAACTTTGCCGGGAAGAAAATCTAACATACGAGGACTTCTTCCCTTTCGGAAAGAAAGACTCCGAGCTGTCTCTACCAACACTGCCAGCACCGCCGGCCCCCGAGACCATGACCGAGGATGAAATCGAAGCGGAGAGCGATAAGGAATTTCCGCGAACTCTTCTCAAAGCACCCGCAGGTCCGACATGGGATGACGCCGTACTTTACGGCCGGGCCGGTGAACTCACAAAAGTCATGTCGGAGTACAACGAAGGCCACCCTGCGGGCATTTACCTCAATTTGCTCGTAAGCCTCGGTAATGCTTTCGGGAGAGGACCGAGCTTTAGAATCAGCTCAACGGTCCATTATACAACTGAGTTTTTGGCTAACGTCGGCGAGACATCTCACGGCCGAAAAGGGAGCGGCCGCGACGCGGTGAACGCGTTTATGCGATGTCTGGACCCACGGTGGTCCGAGAAGTGTGTGAAATCGGGATTCGGCTCGAGTGAGTCCATCGTCTACCAAATTCGCGACGAGCAAGAGCATTCGTACACGATTAAGGAAAGACACAAAGCGCCGAAGTATGAGACGAGGACCGTGCCCGGAGTTTCTGACAAGCGTTTGTGCATCACAGAATCTGAACTCTCCGGCCTATTTAGCATGGCGAGCAAACCAAACTCGTTAACCAGTGCGATTCTACGCAACGCATGGGACAGCAACCCGCTCAACAACGAGGTCAAAGGTCAGAACGCGCAGGGAATAAACCTGTCGGCCCGTTGTAAAGAACCCCATATATCGATAACGGGTGACATCACCGTGGAGGAACTGCGGAAATCCCTACCCCCCGGTTCCGAGAACAACGGCTTCGGCAACCGCTTCTTGTACTGCTACGTGTATCGCACGAAGATGTGCTCGAACGGCGGGCCCAAAATCGATTGGAGCGCGCATTTAGATCACTTCCGCAAGGTCGTCGAGGCGGCGAGAGAGATTATGGACCTTCCGTTCTCGAGCGCCTCCGGTAAAGTCTGGTTTCGGATGTACGAGAAACTTGACGGTTCGACCCGGCACGGTTACGCGGCAAAAATGATTTCCCGCGGGGCGGCTCACGTTCGCCGTCTCGCGATGATTCTTGCCCTCATCGATTTGTCTGAAACTATCGAGACTGAGCACCTTCATGCGGCACTCGCCATCTGGGAGTATTGCGAAGAATCCGCTCTTTACATCTTCAACGGCATGACCAGCGAGCAGTCAAAATTGCTCAAATGGGTCTGCGGAAACGGCCCCGTCACGGTGTCGAAAATCCGCGAGGACTTCTATCAACGAAACAAGAAGGTCGACTGGATTGAAACCCAACTGCTGGATTTGGTCCGCCTGAAAAAACTCGGCACGGACGGCGAGACTTTCGGGGGTGTGCAGTGAGTCGCAACCCGCGCACATTGAAAATCGCGAGACAGGCAGGCCGGGAATGATTATTCATTCACATTCAAGCGCACCTGCGCCAATTCCCGGTTTGACCATAAAACATAAACTGTCAGGTAATTCTGGTACTGTCGAAATAGAGACGTCAGCACAGAGAACGCGGAGAAAACGTTCTATGTCGCGGCGGTACCAAACAGGCCATGTCGTTAAATACGGAAATTGGTGGATTGTGAGATTCAGAACAGACGTTCCCAACCAGACAAGGCGCTCTTTGACCTACGAGCGCATCTGTCCCATCGAAGGTCCCGGACGGCTGCCGGTCGGCGAAATTCGCCGTCGTGCGGCTTCTATCCTAGAAAAAAAGGGTGTCAACAATCCTGAGCAGTTCGCTCAGATGAATAACGGCACAACCTTCAAACAACAGGCCGACTGGTTTATGACTTGGGTTATCACCCGCAAGCGTAAGCCGGTTAAGACAGCAACCGCTGACAGTTGGCAAAACTGCCTCGACAAGTGGCTTATCTCAATTCTTGGTGATCTTCCACTCGCCGCGATCAACAACAGCACCTTGAAGGACCTCGTAACCAAATTATCGGAAGCGAAGCTTTCGCCGAAGACGATCATCAACTATTCGCAAGTTTTCAAGTTGGTGGTTGCGTCTGCCGTTGATAAGAAGACCGGTGATCAACTCTTTCCAATCAAGTGGAACCACGACTTCGTGGACATGCCTGCTGTCGGTAAACAACATCAACCGAGTTTTACCGAAGCGGAGATGGCGACGATTGTCGGCAAACCGGATCAGTGGCAGATGCTCTATGTTTTGCTCGCTGCTACGGGTCTCCGGGTCGGTGAAGGGCTCGGACTAGAAATCAAACATCTGTCCGACGATTGCACTACGCTATCCGTCGAACAATCGCTCTGGGAAGGAAAGATTCAAGCCCCCAAAACGCCCAACGCAGTCCGCGTTGTGGATGTTCCCTTAGCAGTAGCGGCACTACTAAAGGCGTATATGGGTGATCGCAAGGACGGCCTTGTGTTCGTCAATCGGCGCGGCAACTCGGTGCTGCAAACCAACATCCTTCGTCGCAACCTTCATCCCCTGCTGCGAGAACTCAAGATCAAGCGTTCAGGGTTCCACGCCTTCCGTCGCTTTCGTACGACGTGGCTTCGTAAGAACAGCGCACCTGAAGATTTCATTAAAGGCGCGTTAGGCCACGCGAACAAAAGCGTGACGGACGAATATTCGAAGATTTATCGAGACGTTAAATTCAGGAAAGAAGTCGTAGAAAAGCTCGGAACTGGTTTTGAAATTCCGGCAGTTGTGCGTACTGTGCGTAAAATCGACGTTGAGTAAAATTTAAAGAAAGGTCGCAATCTGCTCACTGCTAAAGATTTAGATGGTGCGCCCGGAGAGATTCGAACTCCCGACCTTCTGGTTCGTAGCCAGACGCTCTGATCCAGCTGAGCTACGGGCGCACAGTTTTTAAATATTACCACAGCGTCGCGCCACCTCACATTTACCCTGAGCCCGCATTGGTTGGTGAAGGGTCGAACGAGCCGTGCTGCGCAGCTTACCCGCCGCCCAATAATTTCCACAACCGATTCGAACGCCGCCGCACTTTTTAGTACAGCTGTACTTCATGCCTCTTGTGATATGGGTATTAAGTAGTAAAATCAGCCATGAATATCGGAAACACACCCGCCATCGCCACGAGAGCCCTTCCGACCCAGGCGCTGACTTTCCGCCTCAACGGGCCCGCGCTTCATTGCACCCCAATGGAATCTCCCACCTTCAACCGTCCGTCTCGAATCCCCGTTGGATCTTCCAGACTCCAGATTCGAGCAACATCCGTTCAAGTCGTTTTATTTCATCGAACTACAAACTCTTTACCCGCCGCACGAATCTATGCTCTTTTGTTTCAATATTTTCCAAACTCTTGCGCTCTTCAAGAACTCTCGCACTCAATGTTTTCAACACTTTCCGAACTCTTGGGGCAAAAAGCGGGGGGTAGTATGGGACCGATTCAACTCTCTTTTGCCCTCTCTCTTGAGTGTCTCTTTTTGTCTCTTTGCACTTTTTTGCACGCTCGTTTCGTTTGTTTTCAACATCTTCCAGCCTCTTTTGCAAAAAGAGGGGGGGTAGTATGCCCGCGCACCAAATTAGATCTTTTCAGGTCGTTTCAATAGGACTGTCCCCCTAAAAGATGAAGACCCCGGACCGCCTGGGGGGAGGCGATCCGGGGTCAGGGGCAACTACCAAGGAAGGTCTTTGAAAAAACCGTTAGTGAACCGTGTTCACCGACAACACGCAAATCTGCCGCAGCTCCTCGTACGTGAAAAATGTATCTTCACTTTCGCCGGCCACTTCCGTATGTCCAAAGCCGGACTCGTGCGAAATCCGCCGCAGCTCTTCTTCAGAAATCCCCAGCAGCACCGCCGCGCGCCGCGTGGTCACAAACTTCAGCGCGTTCTGCAGTTGCCGGTGTTCTTCCATTTGCTGATCTCGATGACTCATCGTTTCCCCCTCATGCCGTTAGCAAAGCCAGCGAATCCTGCTCCACTCCCATGATCATTTCTTTATATATGTCCACGTCCCAGCCTTCGCCGATGCGCATCCGCACCGTCGAATCCCCATCCTTTAATAACGTCCCGCGCAGCGGAACCCGAATATCTCCGAGGGCGACTTGAAGAACCACCGACTGCCCAATCCACGGTCTGTATACGCTCTTCATTCATTTCCCTCAGTGCCGCCTGACGTAAGTGAGAATCGCGCGCGCGCTCAAAACCGGCAATGGTACACACAGGGCACGCGACTAGTAATAAAGTACTGCCCGCCGCGCACAGTCGCTGCGCGACGAACTCGCACTTGGCACGCAGAAATTTTCCCGCCACAAATTTTATTTTTCGCGCACACTCCCGCGCCGCGTCTCTGTTTGCCAACGGGGTACATCAGTACTGTTTTTTCGGGACCCTCAGCCCATTGGTCCCGCACTGCCGTACTGGCACTCTTCACGCATGTCGTCTCTCGACCATTTCTCCGACCGGGTCACCGACCGGCTCCCGGTGACCCAAAGGGCCACGCCGTCCCCCCGTCCAGGTGTGGCCCTGGCCCTTGGTGGAGGATTTGCGCGCGGCTTCGCGCATCTCGGCGTCATTCAGGTTCTCGAGCAGAATCACATCCCCATCTCTCACATTGCCGGCACCAGCGTCGGCAGCATTCTTGGCGCGGCCTACGCCAGCGGCGCGCCGCTGGCGAAAATCATGGCCACCTGCCGCACCCTGCGCTTCCGCGATATCGCGCGCTGGCGCGTTTCGCGCCTCGGCCTCGCCAGCAATCACCGCCTCGCCGACTTGATCGAAAATGTTTTCGAGTCGCGCCGCTTCGAGGATTTGCGCATACCTATGGCAGTCGTCGCCACCAACCTCAACACTGGCGAGCCGGTCGTCTTCACCGAAGGCAGCATGATTGATCCCATCCGCGCCAGTTGCGCATTCCCCGGAATTTTCGAGCCGGTGGAAATCGGCACGCGCTGGCTGGTCGACGGTGCGCTCACCGCGCAAGTCCCCACCCGCGCCGCCCGTGAACTGGGAGCCAAACACGTCATCGGCGTCTCGGTCGGTTTGCACGACGGCCACAAAGGCGCGCCCTCCAATGTTTTCCAGGTGGTAAGCCGCGCGGTGCACGCCGCGCAAAAACATCAACTCGAGTTGTGGGAGCGCCACGCCGACCTGGTGCTGCGGCCCGACGTTGGGTCAATCGCGTGGGACGATTTTCACCGCGCCGAAGAAGCCATCGAGGCCGGCAAAATCTCCGCCCAGCGCGCGCTCCCGCGTATCCGCAGATTGCTGGCGGACGACGCCGTATTTGAACCAGGCCTGGCGAGTCCCACCGAGTATCGCGACAGTGGGTTGCACTTCCTCACGGAGGCAATGAATTCATGACTCGTTTCAGCGCGTGGATGACAGCCGTTGGTGCTTGCGTGGTCATCTGGCATGAATGCGCGGAGAATCCTGCAATCTTCTGCTACCGTATTGGAAGACGCGCTTTCACCGGCATTCGTTCGCGTGAATATTTTTTGGTGCCGGCAATAATCCCAGTCACGCGGCCGATCACGAGGCCAGTCACGAGGAATGATTCCAGGTGCTCGAATCCATCCGGCAACTTCTCCACTCCATCTACGATGTTGAAGGGCTAATTCGCGCCGGCGGACCGCTTCTTGTTTGCGTCATTGTTTTTGTAGAAACCGGACTCTTCGTCGGTTTTTTTCTGCCCGGTGATTCCCTGCTGGTCACCGCGGGAGTTTTTGCCGCCGCCGGAACGATTGAGCTGCGCTGGCTGCTTCTTCCGGTGATGTTGTGCGCCATCGTCGGCGATCAGGTTGGCTACTGGATCGGCCGCGGCGCCGGCGCTTCTCTCTACAAACGCAAAGAATCGTTTTTCTTCCGCCGCAGCCATTTACAGCGCGCCCAGGATTTCTACAAAAAATACGGCGGCAAAACTATCATCCTCGCCCGCTTCGTCCCCATCATTCGCACGTTCTGTCCTCCGGTTGCCGGCGCAGCGGGCATGCCTTATTCGCGATATCTTACATACGATATTTTCGGCGGAATCCTGTGGGTTGGCGGAATGATCGGCGGTGGGTACTTGTTGGGCCGCTCGATCCCCAATGTCGGGCAAAAGATCCATTACGTAATTGCGGCCGTGGTGGTCCTTTCGCTGCTCCCCGCCGTCATCAGCATTCTGCGAGAACGCAAACGACCGAAAGCCAGCGCACCTGCGAAGGCATGAGCGATCGGATAGCGCAGGATTAAATCTTGGCGCCCAACAAAAT
>JBBRZT010000147.1:0-9111 GCA_038236395.1 Candidatus Acidiferrales bacterium | reverse complement strand
GGAAAAGAGGAAATATTTGCCGTTGGCTGTCCACGTTCCGAATGATTGCCGGGAAGGCCGATTCCCCGCTGCGAGAATCGGGTGCGGATTGTTTCCTTCCGCGCTGGCCTCCCAGATCGCCTGCGTTCCGTATTCGCTGGTATCCACGGTGAAGCGAATATTTCTTCCATCGGGTGACCACGCAGGCGCGTGCGGTTCTCCGTTGACGTGCAGAAGCTTGCGTAGCTGAGTGCCGTCGCGACGAACCGTGTACAGATCCTGGCCCCGTACAAAAACAATTTGCATGGAGTCCAGAGACCACGCCGGGTCATGACCGGTGGCCTGGCCGAGGCGCCTGGGCTCGCCGCCCTGTACCGGCCACAGCCACAATGGCATCTCTTCATCGCGGCGCGTAAATTGGCCGACCAGAAACTGCGAATGGTCGGGTGAAATCGCAAACAACCGCGTATTTTCGAATGGCGCGGCGATCTTTTCCGCGTTACCGCCTTCCACCGAGGTTTGCATCAGTTTCCAGCGGCCCGCCTCGCGTTCCAGAAAAAAAATCCGCGTACCGTCGGAAACGATGCCGCCCCACTCATCGATGCGGCCGTCATTGGTGATCCGGTTCATGCGCTGCACACTGGGCTTCGGAACCGGATACACGATAAAAAAGAGGAACCACGAGCCAAACAGAATTCCCACGCTCAGCAGGATGAAATCAAACCACCGCTGGGTACGCTCAGCTCGCTGGCGGTCCCAGTGGCCCTCGTGAGCCTCCAGATTCTCCGGAAAATCCGGATTCAGGCGCAGCCGAACCTCTATGGATTTCTCTCCATTTTCGGCGCCCGCCACGTGTCCGGCCACAAGAGCCACCGGCGGTTCATTGATAAAGTGCACCGGCGCCACGAAGCGATATCCCTGGCGCGGGACCGTTTCCACAAAACGGGGGTTCTCGGCATCGTCTTGCAGCGCCGCTCGCAGTTTCTTAAGTGCTGCGTTCAGACTCCCATCAAAGTTTACGTGGGTGCCCTTGGGCCAAAGCGCCAGACACAGTTGCTCTCGCGTGACAATTTCACCGTTTTGCCGGAGTAGCAGTTCGAGGATGCGAAATGGTTGCTCTTGGATGCGAAGCCGGACCCCGTGTCGGGTTAAAGTCCCTTGGCCGATGTCGACCTCAAACAGGCCAAACCTTATTATGGTAGTCGCATCAATTTTTGGCATGGACCCTTGCCCGATTGCAAAACTGGCTTGGACTATCTCTGCGATTCCCAAAGAAGATAGTTCATGTGACCCTGTATGTCACTAACTTTATTCATCTTAGCTGGTCATCATATTTTCAGCGGGAAGTCGTTTGACCAGCGCACACCATCCGGAGTATCGCTTAACCGTCTGGATTCTCTTGATTGCGCTTGGTTCCATCGAGCGCGAAAAAGGAGGCCCTTAAGAGAATTATTTGCCCATAGTCCAAGAACCTTCGGATCTCCCGCGTTTACGTCCCTGAACCGATGTTAGCGCGACGCCAAGCGCGGGAGCTTCGATCAACATTCCTCGATGGAAACCGTCGTTTAAGCTCCTCCCATCCCCAATCCCTTTGCGCCGCCAAGCTCTTAAAATATCGCCCAATGTCGATAGGAAGGGCCGCTCGAAAATTCTGCGCCGCCGCGAAAAGGTGATTTCGCATGACCAGCTGCGATCTGAAGGTATACTCCCGACGGAAAAGGTCGCACATCGACGATGGGGAGACAAACGGATGAACCGTGCCACTCGTTACATACTCGTAGTTTTTCTTGCAAGCGTACTCCCTATTGCTGCGAAAGCGCAGGGCTCGGGAGCGAACTCCACGGGTCTGCCTGCGTCCGCGGCCCTGGCTCCGAAGGTGACGGCGCAACCATTCGACATCAACGCTGCGGTGGAGGCTTATTTGGCGAAGATGCCGCCGGAACAGCGGGCGCGCTCCAATGCGTATTTTGAAGGCGGATATTGGCTGTTGTTGTGGGATTTTCTGTCGACGGTATTGGTGATGTGGCTGCTGCTGCGCTTTCGCTGGTCGATGCGCATGCGTGATCTGGCGGAGCGCATCACGCGCCTTCGTCCGCTACAGACCGCACTGTACTGGGTGCAATTCATTGTCGCCATATACGTGGTGACCTTTCCCCTGACCATATATGAAGCATACATCCGAGAGCATAAATACGGCCTGCTAAACCAGACGTTTGGTCCGTGGATGCGCGACCAGTTGGTCGCGCTGGCGGTGAACATCATTCTGGGAGGACTCCTGGTGATGTTGTTGTTCGGAGTGGTGCGGCGGCTGGGGAAGAATTGGTGGGTCTGGGGAGCAGTGGTGAGCGTGGTGTTTCTGGCGTTCGCCAGCTTGATTGCACCGGTCTACATTTCTCCGTTGTTCAATAAATATACAAAGTTGCAGGACGCGCGTATCAAGGATCCGATTATCAGCCTGGCGCGCGCCAATGGAATTCCCGCATCCGATGTGTACGAGTTCGATGCTTCGCGGCAGTCGAATCGGGTCAGCGCCAACGTAAGCGGTTTTGCCGGAACGATGCGCATTTCACTGAACGACAATCTATTGAAACGCTGCACCCTGGCCGAAATTGAAACCACCATGGGCCACGAGATGGGCCATTACGTTCTGAACCACTCCTACAAAGGACTGATCATGAATGGCGTGGTGATCGTGATCGCTTTCGCATTTTTAAATTGGGGCATCGGCTTTGCCCTGGCACGCTGGGGAGAAGCCTGGGGCATTCGCGACATCACCGACGCAGCCGTTCTGCCGCTGGCGGTGATCGTGTTTTCTATTTATTTCTTTCTGACCACCCCGATCGGCAACACCATCACGCGCACCATGGAGTTCGAAGCGGATATGTACGGCCTGAATGCCGCGCGCCAACCCGACGGGGAGGCCAATGTGGACCTGTTGCTGGGCGAATACCGCAAGATGGATCCAGGGCCGGTGGAGGAGTTTATTTTCTACGATCACCCCAGCGGACGGACGCGCATAACCGCGGCGATGCGCTGGAAGGCTGAAAATCTGGATACGGCTTCACCCGAAGAATTAGCGAGGCCGATGTTCGACTCGAAATAGATTTCCCTGCGCCTCGACTATTGCCAGGACCAGTTCGAGCAACCCCTTGAAATTTCTCGCATCTTTCAGGGCTATACTGTCATCGAAAGTGCAGAGCATGGACATCGGATTTCAGTTACCTTCAGCCGGAGACGTTTTATGACGAGTTTTTTTCTGAACGGAAAATCAGTACAGGTGGACGTCGACCCCTCCACGCCACTGCTGTGGGTGTTGCGCGATTCGCTTGAGATGACCGGCACGAAATTTGGCTGCGGGATGGCGTTGTGCGGCGCATGCACGGTGCATCTCGATGGCAGGGCGATTCGTTCCTGCGTGGCGCCGCTGTCGCGCGTGGCAAGCAAGCGGGTGACCACCATTGAAGGGCTCTCCGACAATCTGACGCACCCGTTGCAGAAAGCCTGGATTGAGCTGGACGTTCCGCAATGCGGATATTGCCAGTCGGGACAGATCATGAGCGCGGCCGTTTTGCTGGCGGAAAATTCCAAACCCACCGATAAGGATATCGACGAAGCCATGAGCGGGAATATTTGCCGCTGCGGAACGTATCCGAGAATCCGCAAGGCCATTCATCGCGCTGCGGTGTTGGCCGGCGAAGGGAGGCCCAGGTGAGCGCTGCGGCAACGGTTGGCCGGCGTGGTTTTTTAAAGACAAGCGCCGCCGTCGGGGGCGGGTTGCTCGTGAGCTGGTATGGACCGCATCTTGGTGCGATGGGCGATACAGTTTCGGCGGAGGGAAAAGATTTCGCGATCAATGCGTTCGTTCGAATCGGCACGGATGAAACTGTCACGGTAATTGCAGCGCATTCGGAAATGGGTCAGGGCGTTTACACTTCCCTGCCGATGCTGCTCAACGAAGAGTTGCAGGCCGATTGGTCAAAAGTAAAGGTGGAGGCTGCCCCCGTCGACAAAGTCTATAACCACCCGGTGTTCGGGATGCAGATGACCGGCGGAAGCACCACATCGGCGGCGGAGTGGGAGCGCTATCGCAAGATGGGCGCGGTCGCGCGGGTGATGTTGATTCAAGCGGCCGCGAAACAATGGAATGTGGGCCCGGAAACGTGCGAGGCAAAAGATGGCGTGGTGATTCAGCGCACCTCGAACAAGCGCGCCACGTATGGCTCACTGGCGAGCGCCGCGGCGCAACTGACGCCGCCTGTCGACGTGAAATTGAAGAACCCGAAGGACTTTACGCTGGTCGGCAAACCGACGCGCAGGCTGGATACTCCATCAAAGACGAATGGCACCGCGCAGTTTGGATTGGATGTGCACGTTCCCGGGATGCTCACTGCCGTGGTCATGCGGGCCCCGGTTTTCGGCGGGCGAGTGACAAAGATAGATGCTACCGAGACTTTGAAAATTCCGGGCGTCAAAGCAGTCGAACAAGTTCCGTCCGGCGTGGCAGTCATCGCGGAACGCTTCTGGCCTGCGAAACTGGGGCGAGAAAAATTAAACGTCGAGTGGGATCTGGGTCCGAACGCTTCGCTATCCACGGAACAAATGCTGCGCGATTTTTCGACAATGGGGAAAACTCCCGGAACGATCGCAAAGAAGGCCGGCGATCCCGCCGCTGCGCTGCAAGCCGCCGCCAAAACCATCACCGCGGAGTACGACGTACCCTACCTGGCGCACGCCATGATGGAACCGCTGAACTGTGTCGTCGATCTGCGCGCCGACAGTTGCGAAATCTGGACGGGCACCCAATTCGAAACGGTGGATCGCGCGAATGCCGCCAAGGTGGCCGGACTGGCTCCCGAGAAAGTCCAGATTCACACCACATTGCTAGGAGGAGGATTCGGCAGGCGCGCTAATCCCGCTTCTGACTTTGTGGTAGAGGCCGTGCACGTCGCGAAGGCGGCCAAGGCGCCCGTAAAAGTGGTGTGGACGCGCGAGGACGATTTGAAGGGCGGCTGGTACCGGCCGATGTGGCACGACCAGTTTGTGGCGGGCTTCGACGCGGAAGGCAATCCCACGGTGTGGACCCACACGATTGTTGGCCAATCGATTATGGAAGGCACGCTGTTCGAGGGATTCATCAAAAATGGAATCGACGGAGCTTCGGTCGAAGGCGCCGCGGATCTTATTTATGGTCTTCCCAATCTACAGGTGGATTTGCACAGCCCGAAAATTGGGGTTCCGGTGCAATGGTGGCGCTCGGTAGGCCATTCGCACACGGGATTTTCGGTCGAGTCGTTTTTTGACGAAGTGGCGCATGCCGGCGGAAAAGATCCGTACGAGCTAAGGCGCAAACTGCTGGCCAACCAGCCGCGCATGCTTGCGGTGCTGGACCTGGCGGCGAAAAAAGCGAATTGGGGATCGAAGCTGCCGGACGGCGTCGGGCGCGGAATCGCAGCGCATTTCTCCTTTGATAGCTACGTCGCGCAGGTGGTGGAAGCTTCGGTGGAGAAAAATGGCGAGGTGCGCGTGCACCGCGTAGTTTGCGCGCTGGATTGCGGCCGGGTGATCAATCCCGACACCGTGAAAGCACAGATGGAGGGCGGCATAATTTTTGGGTTGACCGCCGCGCTCAAGACGGAAATTACTTTGAAGGACGGGCGCGTCGAACAGAACAATTTCAACGATTACCAAATGTTGCGGATGTTTGAGTCGCCCGAAATTGAAGTGTACCTGGTGCCCAGCACGGAAAATCCCACGGGAGTGGGCGAGCCGGGAGTTCCTCCCGTTGCGCCTGCACTGGTCAACGCAATTTTTGCCTGCACCGGCAAGCGCATCCGTCGACTACCAATTCGCAGCAGTGATCTGGCCTAATTTCGGGAGCTTTGATATGGATAATGCAAAGACGGAAAAGTCGCGCGGACTGTTAGTTGAAGGAGCCGGGGTCCTGGCGCTTTCGGCCATTTGTTTCTGCGCCGTCGTTATGCTGCTGAGTACCACTCGAGCGACCGGCGCAGCCAAGCCCGACGCTGCGTCATCTCAGGCTGCGTTCGTACAGGTTTATCGGGTGTTAACTTCGCCGCGCTGCCAGAATTGCCACCCCGCGGGCGATGCGCCGCTGCAGGGCGACGACAGCCACGTTCATATTCAAAACGTAAAGCGCGGCAAGGACGGGCACGGTGTTTCCGCCATGCGTTGCGACACCTGCCATCAAACGACAAATCTTCCCGGAGCGCATATGCCGCCGGGCAATCCGAAGTGGAGTTTGCCGGCTCCGGAACACAAAATGGTTTTTGTCGGCAGGTCGGCAGGTGAACTATGCAGGCAGATCAAGGATCCGAAGCAAAACGGCGGGCGCACGCTAGATCAGATTTTCCACCACATCGCGGATGATGATCTCGTCGGCTGGGGATGGAATCCCGGCGACGGCCGCACCTTGCCTCCGCTTTCTCGTCCCGACACTGTCGCGCAGTTGAAAATCTGGATGGAAGGCGGCGCCGCCTGTCCGGATTGAAACCTTTCTACGCGTCTCCGTCGTAAGCGACTTTCATCCAACGCCTCGCTTCGCTGTCGAAATCTTCAGGCTTACTGAGCTCGATGCGATGGGAGATGCGGTCCTTCTTTTCAAATCCTCCGGTATTGATCAGCCGCTTGGGTACTTTTGCATTTTTTAGCGCCAGCCCTAGATCGATGCGCGTGCGGGTAGTCGGCTTGATCTGCGCGATCACGTGCTTTCTATAAATCGGCACGATGGTGGCGCATGGCGAAACGCGAATGTCGGGGCCAATGGTCAGTGCATACTTCAGAATTTCGTCGTAAATAATGCGCAGGTGCTGCTTGGGCCCGGCAAACATTTTCTCGACGTTGTCTTTGGCATGCTGCAGGTATTCCTCCGCGCTGCCGGTTTCGCTACTCCTGTCGACGGAACAGGCGGCAATCCACGCGGCGTAGTTTGTCCCCATCCCATGTTCTTTCTTCAACCATGTGGCACGGTCTTTTTCGTTTGCCGGGCCTTCCTGGTTCACCAGCTTCAGCCATCCTTCGAGCGAGCGCCCAGTCTTTTTCTTCATGCCCGCGACAACCGATTGCACCATCCGCAGACTCTTATGTTCGTCGTATTTCCAATTGACGGGATTTCTGGCGGCCACAGCTCTCCTCCTAAAAAAGTCGCTAGGAATAGCGATTCGGGGAAATGATACTCCCGGTTCCTTCAGATGCAAACCCAGCTATGAACCTTCGCCTTTAATTACCACTGTTCTATAATACTCAACGTATAACACCCGCCCGACGTCCCCAAAACTAAAAACCATGCATTTCTTACACGCTGCAGTTGAACGCTCAACTATCTTTTCAACCCATGTAGTTGAACGCTCAACCAAGTAAAAGTCCTAGTACGCCACCAAAAATAAAGCCCTTAACTCGAACAATCCCGGAAGCGTCTATGTCTGCGCAGCTCCAATCCAGAATCGATATGGTAATGCGCTCTGGTCCGGTACGGATTAGAATGCCCTTGCTTTGGAGGCCTTATGAGACCAGCGGCAATCACAGTTCTTGTAGCATTACTTTTGGGCGCGCATTCGGCGAATGGCCAGGGGAAGCTTTCCGTAAAGTGGGAGGAGTTGACCGCGGCCGATTTCCGCCATGCCATCGAACAATCCAAGGGCACGTGTCTTTTACCATTTGGCATTCTTGAAAAGCACGGACCGCAACTGCCGCTGGGCACGGATTTGCTCAACGTTCGGTACGCCGCGCTCCACGCGGCCCAACAGGAGTACGCGGTAGTATTTCCCGAATATTATTTTGGGCAGATTTTTGAGGCCAAGCATGAACCCGGCACGGTGGCGTACAGCCGGGACCTGCAGCTGAAATTGCTGCAGGAAACGACCGATGAAATGGCGCGCAACGGCTGCAAGAAAATTGTGATCGTGAATGGTCACGGCGGGAACGAGAGCCTGCTTCCCTTTTTCGCTCAATCGCAGCTCGAGAAACCCCACGACTACGTGGTCTATGTGCAATGGGGACGCGACGAACCCAAAGGCGGGCCGGCGAAAAAGGATCCTCTGGATATGCACGCCGGCCAGACCGAGACGTCCACGTTCATGATTTCTCATCCTGACTTGGTCCATCTGGACCGCGCCGCCAGTGAATCCGGCGCGGACCAGAAGCGCATCAATCTTCCCAGCGACGTGTACACCGGCATCTGGTGGTACGCCCGCTTTCCCAATCATTATTCGGGCGACGGTTCTCTGGCGACGCGCGAACTCGGTGAATTCGAGATGAAAGCGTGGATCAACGCCATCGCGGAGGCTACGCGCGCGGCTAAGGCGGATGACGAAAGCCTGAAACTGCAGAACGAGTTCTACGAGAAGAGCAAACACCCTCTCGACACGCGGCCGTAAATCGGTGCGGACCGTGATCTAAATATATCGAGCGTTGCAAGATTTCGGTACGGCTCGGATTTTGAGGCGTATTTATTTGCGGCGGAGCTGTTCAATCCATCGGAAAAGCGTTTGATCAAAGGGCGCGGCGACATCCAGAAACTCGATGCCCATTCCGATGCGCGGCTTGAGGATGCGCACGACGGCCAGGGCTTCCACGACTTGCTCTTTGCGCGTCAAGGTCAGGCGAACGCGAGTTCCCGCCGGGAAAGATTTGCTGGCGCACATGAACAAGCCGCCGATGGAAAGGTCAGCGGTAACGCCGCTGGTGGTCGCGCCGCTTTCGACGTCCACCAGTTCCGCGTCGGCCGCAAACGGGTAGCGAATGGAATAGCGGCGGTCGCGAACCGCAATGGAGCGCCACGGGCCTACTGACGTTCGTTCTTCCATGAAGATGACATTGCCCACAATCGTATAGTTTCCGGGCAGGTCGAGAATCCGCCTCGGATGGTAGTCTCCGGCACTAAAATAATTGTCTCCCCAAGCACTGCCGCCGCAGCTATTTCCTTAATCAAATCCGCGAAAAAGCTAATAGCAGATGGCTTGAAAACCACCAGGGGGCTGCCTGGATGGGTATTCGCGTTATTAGCCGCAACGACAAAGTGCACATCGGCGGGAGGCTATGCAACCAAGGCGGATGTTATTCTGAGCCTCGCAGCTCTCTCTCAGGCGAACACAGAAAATGCACCTTGATGGACTT
>JBBRZT010000146.1:0-9184 GCA_038236395.1 Candidatus Acidiferrales bacterium | reverse complement strand
TCTCTCCTCTTCACCTGTCGATTCCCCGGCCAACTGCGCACGCAAACAGAGTATCTCTTTTTGTCTTTTACCCGCCGAAGGCAGGCTTGGCCCTCTTTTTCACCGTCTCTTACAGTGTCTCTTTTTGTCTCTTTGCCCTTTTTTCGCAACCGACTTTCTTTGTTTTCAACACTTTCTGGCCTCTTTTGCAAAAACAGGGGGGTATGGGTAGGCACAACGTGGACAACTTAGATTTTGGTTACGACGCTTTTGTCCTCGGTGGCGTCGAGGAGCTGGGCGGCCGTGGTGCTCCACGACGGATGTTTCACGTCGGGGGCCAGTTCTGCCAGCGGCACAAGGACGAAACGGCGCAGGTGCATGCGCGGGTGGGGGACCTGCAATTCCGGGGCGTCGATGGTTTGCTGGCCGTAGAGCAGGATGTCGATGTCGATCAATCTTGGGCCGCGGGCTATTAGTTTCTTGCTGCCCATGCGCCGCTCGATTCCGCGCAGCGCGCGCAACAGTTCCACCGCCGGGACCGTGGTTTCGCCTTGCACCACGCAGTTTAGAAACCAGGGTTGCTCGAGCAAATCGACCGGCTCGGTTTCATAGATCGACGACACGCGCTTTACGTCGACTCCGGCGCCGGGCAGTGCCGCGATTGCCGCGCGCAGATTTTCCTGCCGGTCTCCTACGTTGGAGCCCAGCGACAGGAAAACGATTCCGGGTTTTGGTTTATTTTCCACTGGTGCGTTGGCTCGGCTTATCGGCCGCTATTGGACTATCATCTTTTTCCAGGTGGCGCTTATGACCGAATCGCTAGACAACAGTATGAACAACAGTGCGGAAAATGGAATGTTGCACCTCAGCAGTGCTTACTCGGTTGCTGAAACGCTGCTGCGTCTGGAATCTGTTCTGAAAGCTAAGGGCCTGGCGATATTTTGCCGCGTGGATCACAGCGGCGAGGCCGAAAAGGCCGGGCTGAAAATGAATCCCACGCAGCTGGTTATCTTCGGAAGTCCCAAGGCCGGGACGCCGGTGATGGTGGCGTCTCCGACTTTGGCGATCGATCTTCCGCTGAAGGCGCTCATCTGGGAAGACGCGGCCGGCAAAGTTTGGGTTTCCTACAATGCACCCGACTATCTGAAACAGCGGCATCAAATTCCGGAGGAACTGCTAAAGAATATCGCCGGGATTGGTCCGCTGCTGGAAAGTGTCGTGAAGTAATTTCTTAGCAAGAATTTGTTGTGAAAGTTTTTGCCGACGATAAAATCAACGCGGCGCCGCAAATCAAAACAGGCGGGGCTGGCGACGCGGCAAGTCGCGGCCAAAATATTCATAGGCGCGCGGAGTAGCCACGCGGCCGCGCGGGGTGCGATCGATCATGCCGATCTGCATCAGGTACGGCTCATAAATTTCCTCGATGGCGTCTTCTTCTTCACTGAGCGCCGCCGCGAGAGTGCCCACGCCCACTGGGCCGCCGCCGTATTTGTCGAGCAGCGCGAGCATGAGGTTGCGGTCCACTTCGTCGAGGCCCTGCTCGTCGACGCCGAGCATGGCCAGCGATTCCTGGGCCACGGCCTGGGTTATGCGGCCGTCGGCGCGCACTTCCGCGAAGTCTCGCGCGCGCCGCAGCAAACGATTGGCGATGCGCGGCGTTCCTCGGCAGCGCCGGGCGATTTCTTCCGCCCCGGCTTCGTCCATTTCGATATTCAGGATTTTGGCGGAGCGCGTGATGATAATCAGCAGATCGGCGGGCTCGTAAAAATCCAGCCGGTGCACGATGCCAAAGCGCGAACGCAGCGGCGCGGTAATTAATCCCGCGCGAGTAGTCGCGCCAATCAGCGTGAAGTGGCCCAGCTGAAAAGGATGGATGCGCGCGCCCGGTCCCTGGCCGATGATCAGGTCGACGCGAAAATCTTCCATCGCCGGGTAAAGAACTTCTTCGACGGCGGGCTGGAGGCGATGAATTTCATCCAGAAAAAATACTTCCTTGGTTTCCAGCGAAGTAAGAATCGCGGTCAAATCGCCTTTGCGTTCCAGGAGCGGACCCGCGCTGGTTTTGATCGGAACCTGTAGCTCGTTGGCGATGATCTGCGCCAGGGTGGTCTTTCCCAATCCCGGCGGCCCGTAGAGCAGCACGTGATCGAGCGCTTCGCCGCGGCTGCGCGCCGCTTCGATGGCGATCTGGATATTTTCTTTGACGCGTTTCTGGCCGATGTAGTCAGCGAGGCGCTTCGGCCGCACGCTGGCTTCAATGCGCGCGTCTTCGTCAAAGGCCTGCGCGGAGACAATGCGTTCCGCCGTTCTCTGCGCCGCCATTCGTTTTGCAGTTCCGTCCGCCATATTAGGAAGTCCTGGCCGCGCGGCCCTTGCTCTGGCTCAGGGCCTGCAACGCGGCGCGCAACAATTTTTCAAAGTTGGCCGCGCCCGATTCCCGGCGCGCTTCCTCGACTGTTTTTTCCGCCACGCGCGCTTCGTAACCTAAATTTATCAGCGCCGAAACCACGTCGGCTTCTACGCCCGCCGGAGAACTCGCCGCCGGCCGCTCCGCTTCCATCACCACCACGGCTTCGAGTTTGTCTTTCAACTCCACCACCATGCGTTCTCCCGTTTTTCTGCCCACGCCGGGAATTTTCGTCAAGCGCGCCAGATCATTGCCGCGTATGGCCGGCACCAGCTCGTCCACGCTCATTCCCGAAAGAATCTTCAGCGCCAGGCTGGGGCCCACGCCCGAAGCCGAAATCAGCAACTCGAAGAGATGTTTCTCGCGCGAAGAAACAAATCCATACAACGATAGCGCGTCTTCGCGCACGTGAGTATGAATCAGCAGAGTAACTTCGGTGTGCAGATCGCCGAGCGCGGCAAAAGTGGAGAGCGGCACCAGCACGACGTAGCCCACGCCGCCAACATCCACCAGCACCTGGTTGGGTCTTTTTTCGGCGAGCCTTCCGCGCAACTGGCCAATCATGGATTCAAAGTATTGACGACGGTCCGCACACTGTCAATCCAGCGCTCAATCTTCCCGACCTGCCTCAAAAAGAGGATTCGACAGTTCGACTTGGTGTTTCGCGCAGGGACTCATCCTCTCGACCATTCCATCTGGCATCACGTTCGTCCTCCAACGGTCCCTCGGCGTTGTAAAGCGGCCCGAGATAGATGCCGTGCCGCGCGGCGATTGTTTCCATCTCGTCGACTCGCTCCGGCGTGATGAATCCCCTTCCGTGAGAGAAAGGTTCAAACCGGCCCTCGAGAGCCAGAGCCATGCCTTCGAGCAGGCAGCCATGAACCACATCGGGGAACGGATGACGATTCAGAACTCCATGAAAATCCGGCGTGAATCTCATCCCGCCCGTGATCTGTCCCAGACCTCCGAAGAAGACTGTGGCGCCAAGCAGCTCTGCGTTTGGAGACAAATTCTTGGGATAGCCCGCATCGCAAACGAGTGCGTCGGGCGCAATGCGGCCCAACAGCAGCGAAGGGGAGGCCAGACTTGCCGCGCAGATCACGAGGTCGGCCTCTGCGGAGAATCGCTCGAGATTCGTGGCGATCTCCACCTGAACTCCCTCGGCTTGCAGCTCCGCTTGGAGCCTGCGTAGCCGCTCTACGTTGCGCGCGCTGAGCAGCACGCGCCTCACGAGTGGCGCTAAGCAACGAGCGCAGCCGGAACCTACATCGCCCGTTGCTCCAACGATGAGCAGCGTTGATTTACGGATGTTGCGATTCTCCCGCGCGCACATTTCGTGGATGCCCTGAACAATAAAAGCGACGGTCAAGGTATTGCCGGTCGTAAAAACCGTATCGCCCTTTTCTGGAAGCTGAGCGAAGTTGCCCTCGATCAGAATGGAGCTGAATCCGCCGAGACTCACGACCTTCGCTCCTGCGTTGATTGCGCAGGACGCGGCTGCTCGAACGCGGGCGATGTTTTCGTGCACGCAGGCGGCTTCGAGACGGTCGGGAGGAATGAAGCAGTCGATGTACAGGCCGCGCGCCGTCGCGCCGGTGATGGAACTGATGTCGACGTGGCAGACTGCTCTAGGCGGAATCCATGGAAGGATGTCCTTGATTTCGTCGTCCGGCAGAGGAGTACGTTCGGGTCCGCGCAGAACGGCGAGCACGTCCGCAGCCGCTCGCCAACTTTCCTGATGCCCGATCAAGGCGAAATCGGCGCCGATCGCCGGGCCCCGACTGGCTAAACTGGCAGTTGAGTGACCCATGCAAGGGTTACCTCGCCGGGTATCCCCAGCATGTCCAGCGTTTTCAGATACTGTTGCAATGACGCTCCGCGAAGCTCGGCTGCCGACAAGCTGACCTCAAACAGCGATGGCTTCACACAACTGGAGTGGCACACTTCGCAGTGTCCGTCCTTGCATTCTTTCGCCAGCATCTTCGCGAGGGTAGTCATCACCTCCAGATGCAGCCGGTAGACTTTTTCGTCGAAGAGCTGCGCGTCCCGGGCCCGCTCCGCTCTAAGTATCGACATGGCGTGTTCGACGTGATCTTCTTCCTCGGCTGCGATGCGGGCAAAGGTTTGGCCTAGACTCCCCGGCGCTACTCTCCCGACCCGTGAATAGCTGGCAACGGCGAACGATTCCAGCATGATCTCCTGGACGATCAGGCAGGCGATGAAATCACGCTCGGCAATGCGCGCCATGAACGCTTCGCGCAGCCGCTTCCAATGTTTGGCGTCGACGTTATTGGCGACGTCCACTCCAATCTTGCGGCCTTCGGCAGCGAACGACGCAGCATGTCCCTGTTCTCCCTCGGCATGCTCCAAGGCATCGGCTACTTCGGCGGGATCGTCACAGATCTCCGACAAGGAGGCGTAGTTCATCGCGGCCAGTAGTTCGCCGGTCATCGCCTGCGCCAGGATGTCCTGCCAAATCGGGGCGCTGGATGAGAGAGAAGTACATTCCATCGCTGAGCAGTTCACATCAATAAGTGGTTCCATCTTTTTCTCCTGAACAGATAAAAAACTTTACGGCTGTCTTCCCACGCGTTTTCTATCGCGCGAAGCGCTGAATCAAGATATGTGCACCGACTTTCATGCCGCGCTGGCCTACTCCTTCCAACGTTCTCTTTTTGCCGGACTACCGGGACTGGCCCCATTGCGGGTTCCACAGTCCGCGCGCCGAGAGTAGGAAGGTGAAGCCCCCGAGCGCGCCGAGCGCCCAGAGTGTCCAGACGAAGAAGAAGCCGCCGGTGGACTTGGCGATATCGCCGTAATGTGCCCCCCTCATGTGGATGACGGGCATGCCTGCCGCGAACAACCCGACGAGCAGCATGATGACGTACCCCGATCGCCGTTCGGCGAGCACCAGCGTCCCGTACAGCAACACCACGAGAACGGCCAACGCAATGTTTGAGGGCCCGGCCTTCGATATCCCACGGACGATGTCGTCCGTAACGTGAAGCGTCAGCAAGAGGATCGAGAGCAGGGACGCGATGGTTAAAATATTGTTGTGTTTCATCGGATATTCTCCTTGTTAGATTTCTGCGTGCCTCTCAGTGAGTCACATGATCGGTTGACAGTGCTGCGCTGGCCTGCTCCTTCCATCGTTGTTCGTTCACGCCGAACACGAGGAGCCACAGCATTAACGATGCTGCCTCGAGGACGCCGAGGACGGCAATGTAGGGGAATAGACGGTATCCCAGCGGCATATACAGGAAGGTCAGCCAACCTACGCCCGCAACCACCGAAAACACGCCCAGGATCCGCGGTAGGAAGGTGGATCTGATAATGAGGTAGCCCGTCAGGGGTGCATAGAATCCGAAAAATACCAAGGCGATCGCGGCGCCATGATCATTCACCCTAAGAAAGAGGAGCGCCAGCGCCTGCAACTGTTCTCTGCTGAATACGCTCAAGTAGTGCGCGCCTCCCAAGATGAACAAGGGGGCGATGAAAAAGAGGCGGCTAAGAGTCTTAATGATGCAACCGGTGAGGCCTAAAAACGCGGCAACCAAGGAGACGCTCCTGCCCGCCGGCTTAAGCAAATCATAAAAGAGGGCTGTCATAGCGATCTGTCAGGCCATTTCGATGAGGTAGACCGCGAAACCCAACTGAAACAAGCCCCTGTGTGTCAGTATGTTCGTCGCCGTAGCCGCTGCGTCGCCGTCTATCACGAGGCTGCCGCTCACGAAACCCTGGGCGAATATTCCCGTCACCATGGCGAGGAGATAAAAGGCACCGGTAATCCTGGCCTTGAGACGCGGCGACGTTTCTGCAATTCGTTCCATCATTTCAGTTGTGCTCCAATTCGCTTTCCTTCGACCAGGGACTGAATCAAGCGAGCATCGAATCATATTGGTTCGCGGTATCGCCGCAGCCGCACCGTTGCGGCAAGGAATATCGCGGCGATCGCTAAGCCGATCCACAGCCCCGGCGTGCTGAAGAATTGCGCCGCAGTGAGCGCCGATATCATTTCCATCAGGTTTCCGCCACGCGCAATGCTGGCAGGCTCCGGTCCAGTCAAGCGGTACCGCAGCATGGCGAGAAAATGGGAAGTTCCGAAGGCAATTTTCTCGAGTCCCCAGACCACGAACGGCGGCAAGAACGCCCATAGAAATGGCGCGCGCGGCGCCCAGGCGGAAACCAGCAGCAACCAGGCGTAGAGGGGCGCGTACCACAGGCCATGAACGGTCAGAAAGTGGTTGAGCAGCATCAGCGAAGTGTGGAAGAACGACATCTGCGACCAGGGCGTTCCGGAACTCAGGCCGACGCCCATTGGGACTGCGCTGCTCAGCAGCAGCATGACCAATTGCGTGACAATAGCGATGGCGAAGCTGAGTAGCGGCAAAATAATCACGGGAATGGCGAACTTCGAAAGCACGGTGGTGAGGTCGGAAACCGGCAGCGACTTCCAGAACAGGATGCTGCGATCGCGGCGCTCTCCGTAAAGCGCGTCGAGAGAGTAGAAAATCCCCACAATAAAAGCGTTGCCCATGATCAGGGCAGCAGCAAGCTCGTATGGCGTTTCTATCCCCTGGTGCCAGTGCGTCGGACTGAGCGTCAAGCCGGCCAAGAAGCCGAATAGAAAAAGAACGGCGGCGGCCAGCGGGGCGATATAAATCGAACGGTGCTCCCACAATTCGCGACGCACTGCCCAATACATGCTGCGGCCGAAGGTAATGACCGCGGGCGCGGTTGCTGGCGATCCAAGGGGAGTTCCGGGCACGGCGTTTGATGGAGTGCTCATCGCGTGCCTCCCTGGGCCGCGCCGCTTTGGTTGCTGAGCACCGCGACAAATAAGTCGGCGATGCTCGGCGTGCGCACCTCGCCAAGCGCGGCAAGCTGCTGGCGTTCGACGCCGTCGAACAGCAGGATGCTGCGCCCGAACACTTGCCGTTCGTGCATCGGCTTCAGCGCGCGCGCCGCGGCGAGCTGCTCGGGATTCACCATCACTTCCAGATAGCGCGCCTCGAACTCTTCCATGCTGCAATCGAATACGATGCGGCCGCGATTAATGAACATCACATCGGTCAGCACGTCCTGAATCTCTTCCACTTGATGGGTGGTCACCACGATGGTGCGGCTGCGATCGAAGTAGTCATTCAGTAGCGAATCGTAGAACTGCTTGCGGAAGAGAATATCCAGCCCCAGCGTCGGCTCATCGAGCACCAGCAATTTCGCGTCGATGGCCATGACCAGAGCGAGGTGCAGTTGTGCAACCATGCCCTTGGACAATTCCCGCACCTTGCTGGCGCGACCGATGGTGGTCTTGTCTAGAAAACCTTCCGCTTTGGCACGATCAAATCGCGGATGCACGCCGGCGAAGTAGTCGAGCGCCTGCCAAACTCGCAACCAGCGCGGCAGCACGGCGACATCGGCGATGAAGCAGGCGTCGCGCATCAGTTCATCGCGCTGAGTCCACGGATCGCGCCCGAGCACTTTCAGTTCTCCCTGATAGGGTGTGAGGCCGAGAATGGCGTTGAAGACGGTGGTCTTGCCGGCGCCGTTGGGGCCGATGAGCCCGAGGATGCGGCCCTCTTCCACACGCAAGTCGATGCCGTCCACTGCGACCGTTGTTCCGAAGGCTTTGCGGAGACCACGCGCTTCTATGCATGTCATGACTTTAGCGCTCCTCTTTGCGGGGCTTGGACTCGGCTGTTTTCGACTTTGCGCCTTCTGATGACGACCGGCGTTTTGCGGCCGCGTCCAGTTCTTCCGTTGTCAGGCCCAACCGCTCAATGGTTGCGTGGACTCGCGGCCATTCTTCGGCGAGAAATTTCTGGCGTTCGCCCTGCAGCAACAGCTTGCGTGCGCCGGTATTGATGAACATGCCCAGGCCTCGCTTGCTCTCTACCAGTCCTTCATCCACTAGTTGTTGATAGCCCTTCAGAACCGTGAGCGGATTGACGCGATATTCAGCCGCGACATTGCGCACTGAAGGCAGCGGATCGCCTTCCTTGAGCACGCCGTCGAGAATCATCGCGACGACGCGGTCGCGAAGTTGACGGTAAATCGGCTGGCTGTCGTTCCACTCACGGCCCATCAGGTTTTCTGTTATCCCTTCCTGGAGACACGCCTGCGTTATTTTGCGCGCTGCAAGTCCATGCGCGCATGCACCGGCTTGTCACCCGGCGTCATGTACGTCCACTCTTCGGTGTGGTGGTCGGCGTCGACGACGGTGAACACTCCGTGGTGCATGTGTCCATACTTATTGCTGCCGGAAAGATCGGCAAAATCGAATTCCACTGTCTTTCCGTCCGGCGACATTTTGCCGGTCATGCGCGGCCGGTTCCCCGCGTCGCAATAGTGGATCAGGGTAAGCCGGTTCGCGTCGGCGTCAACATACAACATCGTGACCGGATGGTCGTATTTTGTGGCGTCCAGCGGCGTTCCGGCCTCCTGGACCTCGTGCACCAGCACGTTTCCCCGCGACGTCACGCGCATCGAGATGTGCACCGGCTTAATGTCTACTTTCGCTGCTACCGGCATGTCGGTTTTCACGGCGCCTTCCCAATCCCCCGCGAGAGTCTTCATGGCGTCGAAGGAAGTCTGCGCCTCGGATTTTGGAGCGGGATCCTTGGGTTCGCTCATTTTGTGCGCGTCGGATTGCGCAAAAGCCATGGCGGGAAGCGACATCAAAGCAACCGAAAATACAAAGTGACGGAATTTCATATTTCATTCTCCTTAAGAAATTCATTTCTTTCTGATCTGGGCCGGAGGTAGTCGTTGGCTTGGCCACTTGCGATCCATCAGCCT
>JBBRZT010000145.1:0-9206 GCA_038236395.1 Candidatus Acidiferrales bacterium | reverse complement strand
TTCTGGTCACTTTCATTCGGATTCTTGCGATTGTCGGGGGAGTTTTCCTGCTGATGGGCCGCAACTGGGCTCGCTGGCTGTTGTTGGCGTGGCTGGCCTTTCACGTGGTGGTCAGCGCGTTTCACTCGATGTCGGAAATGGGCGCGCATGCCGTGCTGTTGATCGTGGTCGCTTATTTACTTTTCACGCCGCCTGCCTCCAAATATTTTCAGGCCCAACCGCCAGCGTGAGGGATTCCGCGGGCCGACCGAAAAAGCATAGCCCGCTTCTCCGAGCGGCGCGCGTAAATTGCCGCAAAACCTCTACACCGAATCTGGGTCATGGCACCGGCGACAGTCCCGCAGTGGATGCGCTTAAGGAAACATCGAATGATCCGCTAAGTTCCGCAGGCTGAGTATGTGGCACAGTAACTGAGATAACTGCCCCAGTCGTTTTACCCCTCCGCTGGGAGCGTTCCACGAATCGACTTGAATGCGGTGGATAGCTCCGTCTGATGCTTTACGTTTTCTGCGCAACCCCGACTGCTTTCTAAGTTTGTGCGCAATCAACGTTTTCAGCCGGCAAGCCTAGTGCCGCCGACGTTCTAGCGAGCGGAGGGCTCTATGCGATTCCCGACCAGGAAGACTTCACACGAAGGGCCGCGCTCGATCTTCGCGGGGAATAGAAGAATGAGAATTCGCCGACGTTTGACCGACAGCACGGCTCACGCGCCGTACGAATTGTGCACATCTGAAATCCGGAGGGTTGGAAAGCGGCAACATTTTAGTTTGGCGGTCGCTATGCTGACGGCCACGATGGTTTGCGCGCAAGAGATACCAAAAGACTTAGGGGATCAGAGCATCGAAAACCTAATGAACATCGAGGTCACGTCTGTCTCTAAGAAGCAGCAGAAAATTTCGCGAACGGCATCCGCTGTGTTTGTCATCACCAAAGAAGATATCCGCCGATCAGGCGCCTTGAATATCCCCGATCTATTGCGCATGGTTCCCGGACTGGATGTCGCGCAAATCAACGGTTCAACCTGGGCCATCAGCGCGCGGGGCTTCAACGGACAGTTCAGCAACAAGCTACTCGTAACGATAGACGGACGCATCGTCTACACTCCCAACTTCGCGGGTGTCTATTGGGACACGCTGGATCTCCCGCTGGACGATATCGAGAGAATTGAAGTGATCCGCGGTCCAGGCGGAACGGTCTGGGGAGCGAACGCCGTGAATGGGGTCATCAGTATTTTCACGAAAAGAGCGGCGGATACGCCCGGTGCGATCGTTCAAGGCGGAGGCGGCAATATCGACCGGACATTCGGGTCGATTCAATACGGCGGAAAACTCGGTAAAGGCGCTGACTATCGCGTGTATGCCAAGTACTTCGATAAAAACCAAATGGCCGATCTCGCCGGAGCGAATGGCAAAGACGGTTGGCACATGCTGCGCAGCGGATTCCGCGTGGATAGCATGGTCTCGTCAAAAGATACCGTTACCACCGAGGGAAATATTTATGCCGGAAGAGAGGGCGAGCTAGAGGTTTTCCTGCCCTCCGTTACCTCCCCAGGCTTTGTGGCGATCCCCCAACAAATCAATTTGGGAGGCGGATTTCTGCAATCCGTCTGGAACCACACCTCTTCTGAACGCTCGGATTTCTCTTTGCAGGGTTCTTTCAGTCGCTACCGGCGCGACGATCCGTTGGGGCCGGAGACCAGAAACACATTTGATTTTGATTTCCAGCACCGTATTGCTTGGGGGTCACGACACGATTTTGTTTGGGGTGTGGGCGCACATTTTACCACTGATCAAATCGAAGGAAGCCTAACGGTCTCGTTCAATCCGCCCGCTCGTGCCCTCGAAGTCTACAATTCGTTTCTGCAGGACGAAATTGCGCTGCTGCCGAACCGCCTGTATCTCACGTTGGGCACAAAGCTCGAACACAACGAATACACGGGTTTTGAAATCATTCCGAATGCTCGGTTGACGTGGGCCCCGCACGACCGGCAGATGTTTTGGGCGGCGATCTCTCGAGCTCTTCGCGCTCCTTCAAGAAGTGATACGAACCTGGTCGTAAATGTGGGCGGATTTCCGGGATCAGACGGCACCCCGGTCCTGCTAAGGTTCCTGGGTAATCGCCAATTCCGCGACGAGCATTTGCTTGCTTACGAAGCTGGCTACCGAGCCGAGATCTTCGACGGCTTGTCCGTCGATATTGCCACCTACTACAACGACTACCACGACCTGCAGACCTCCGAGCCGTCCGCGTCCTTCTTTGAGTCCACACCGTCCCCCGCTCATGAGGTCCAGACACTCACCTATCAGAACTTGATGCATGGGGAGACGCACGGAATAGAGATTGCGACGAACTGGAAAGTAACGGACCGGTGGAATCTCAGTTCTAGCTATGCCCAGGAACAGCTTCATCTGCACACCAGCGTAGCGAGCACCGATGGAGTAACTCCTGCGTTTGTTGAGAAAGGCGCACCACGCCACAGTGCGCAACTTCGCTCCCATCTCGATCTGCACCATGGATTCACGTGGGATGCCTCCGCGTACTTTGTGGACCGTCTCAGTCATCAGGCGCCGTCCACTATGGAGGTGATCCCTGCCTACACCCGCCTGGACACCGGACTGCTGTGGAAGGTAAGCGAAGGATTTTCCATCAGTGTCGTGGGGCAGAATCTTCTGCGGGATCAACGCCTTGAGTTTCAAGATGTGTTTGAAAGCGTGCAATCCAGTCGCATCAAGCGTAGCGGGTATGCCAAATTTGTCTGGAAATTTTGATCGGTCTGGCCCAAGGCTATGGATATTAGCAGTTCATTCCGACGGAACGAGCAGCGTGTGCGAGGTCTAGGAACCGAACCAACTAGGACGCTGCGAGCAGCACTCTGTCGGACGCGGAGGTGCGCGACAGTTCTCGTCGCGCTTGTGGTTTTGACCGGAGCAACACCAACTTGGCCGCTGGCCACTCCTTCCGTCGAATATCAAGTCAAAGCGGCATTTCTTCTCAACTTCGCGAAATTCATAGAATGGCCTCGGGACGCTTTTCACGGTGAAACGGCTCCGATAGCTCTATGCGTGTTCACCTACGATCCGTTTGGAAACGCTCTCGATGAGATTCTACGGGGGAAGAACATCAACGGCCGCGAGGTCGTGGGGCGCCGGACAAGTGAACTCCCGGAGTTAAAAGACTGCCAGGTTGTCTTCCTAAGCGATAAAGCCGATAAGCGGCTATCCGAAGTGCTGAACAGCCTAAAGGGATCTAGTGTGCTGGTGGTCGGGGAAGGCGAAGATTTTGCCGAGCGCGGCGGCGCGGTTCAGTTCTTCCTCGATGACAAGAAATTGCGGTTCGCGGTAAACGTGGATGCGGTGCAAAGGGCGGGGTTGACGGTTAGCTCCAAAATGCTCGCGCTCGCCAGAATCGTACAAGATAACGGTCATCCCAAGGGGCACTGAAATGCGCATGTATAGAGACATATCCATCCGTAACAAGCTTCAAGGGATCGTGGTAATCGCCTGCGCCGTGGCCCTGTTCCTGGCCTCCTCAGCCTTCACCATCTATGGCCGGGCCACTTTTCGCACCGCCAAAATTCAGGACGTAACAATTCTGGTGGATATCATCGGCTCAAATAGCATCGGAGCCTTGACCTTTCAGGATGTAAGCTCGGCCACCGACGTGCTCGGCGGGTTGAGGTCCAAACGTCAGATTTATGAAGCTTGCATTTACGATGCTCGAGGTCACGCATTCGCAAAATACGTGCGCCGCGATGCTCCGGGCGACCTGAGCGTTTTTTCCCCGCCGGCGGCACAACAGAACACCATGCATTTTGACAGCGGATATATATATCTATTCCGCGACATCAATCTCTTAGGCGAGCGAATCGGCACAGTGTATATCCGCTATGACCTTTCAGAGATGCGCGAGCGACTTATTCGAAACGTGATCATGATGATTCTTGTAGCAGGGTGTTGCTTGTTAGTGTCCTTTATGCTGGCCTCGTCGATGCAGCGATACATCTCAAATCCCATCACGAAACTGGCGCACACCACTCACATGGTTTCCATCGACAAGAATTATTCTGTCCGCGCGGTAAAAGAAAGCAACGACGAGATCGGGCAATTGATCGATGGATTCAACGACATGTTGGACCAGATCGAACAGCGCGATAAGGTGCTCATCGAGGCCAAGAACACCGCGGAAGCGGCCAGCCGGTCGAAGAGCGAATTCCTGGCGAATATGAGCCACGAAATCCGCACTCCCATGAACGGGATCATGGGCATGACCGAACTGGTTCTCGACACTGACCTGGATTCCGAGCAGCGCGAATATTTGAATATGGCGAAGCTTTCCGCCGATTCTCTGCTGTCGCTGATCAACGACATACTGGATTTCTCGAAAATCGAAGCCGGGAAACTGGAGATAGACGCTATCGCATTCAATTTGAGCGACAGTTTGGGCGACACCATGAAAGCGCTCAGCTTGCGCGCGCACCAGAAAGGTCTGGAGTTGGCTTACGATTTCCAGCCGGACGTTCCGGACGGCTTGGTGGGCGATCCTGGGCGCTTGAGGCAAATCATCGTGAACCTGGTCGGCAACGGCATCAAGTTCACCGAGCGCGGCGAGGTGATTGTTTACGTCGCCGTGGAGTCTCGTACGGTCGACGACATTGAACTGCACTTCACCATCGCCGACACCGGCATCGGTATTCCTCTCGAGAAACAGACCGCCATCTTCGAGGCATTCACACAGGCGGATGGCTCCATGACTCGAACATTTGGCGGCACTGGTCTCGGATTGACCATTTCTTCACGTCTGGTGGAATTCATGAAAGGGAAGATTTGGGTAGAAAGCGAGCTGGGCAAAGGCAGCCGGTTCCATTTCACCGCGCACTTCGGGTTGCAGACGGACTCGGTCAGAAAAGTGATCCCGCGTGATCCGATGATCCTGCGCGATATGCGAGTGCTGGTCGTGGACGACAATGAAACGAATCGACACATTCTGGTAAAAATGCTTTCCGCCTGGCACGCCAAACCGGTGGCCGTCGATAGCGGGGCAAGGGCAATGAGCGCTTTGAGGGAAGGGCAGGGATTGGGACGCACCTTTCCGTTGATTCTTCTCGACGCGCAAATGCCGGAGATGGATGGCTTCGCCCTCGTGGAATCCATCAAGCGTAACCCCGAGTGGGAGACCGCCACCATCATGATGCTCAGCTCCGCTGGCCAGCGCGGTGACGCGCGGCGCTGCCGCGAGTTGGGAGTGGCCGCGTATCTCACCAAACCGGTGCGACATGAATTGCTAGATGCGGTTTTGACAGCGCTGGGTACCAAGCCGAAAAAGCAGGCCCGGCCCACGCTGATCACTCGCCACTCGCTGCGCGAAGATCATGGGCACTTGCGTATTCTGCTGGTGGAAGACAACGCCGTGAATCAACTGCTGGCGCAGAGGATGCTGGAGAAGCGGGGCCATAACGTAACCGTGGTGGCCAACGGAAAGGAGGCCCTGGCGACTTTACGTGAGAAGTCCTTTCAGTTGGTTTTCATGGATGTCCAGATGCCGGTAATGGATGGGTTTGAAGCCACAGCGGAGATTCGCGAAAGAGAGAAGCACTCAGGAAGTCACGTACCCATTGTGGCGATGACCGCGCACGCAATGGTCGGAGACCGGGAACGCTGCGAGGCGGCCGGCATGGATGACTACCTTTCGAAACCTATCCGGCCGGACGAATTGAACGAGGTTTTGAAGCGCTATTCGGCAGTGGAATCCACAGTATCGAAAAGCGTTTAAGCGATTATACTTTTTATCCCGCGAATCGTGACGCCCAGATCAGCACGGCGATGCCCAAAATAATGCGATACAGCGCAAACGGGGCGAAGCCGCGTTTTCTTACCCAGCTCATGAACCAGGCTACCGCCGCGTAGGCGACTACGAAAGAAACCACCAAACCAACAGCGATGACTCCCCAGCCATGCGCGCCAATCTCGGACACGCCGATGGGATTCTCACCTTTACCCAGCAGCGATTTCAGCAATTCGTAACCCACAGCCACAGCCATAGTCGGCATGGAAAGAAAAAAAGAAAATTCCAGCGCCGCGGCGCGCGACATGCCGGCTAACTGGCCGGCTGCGATGGTGGCCATGGAACGCGATGTACCGGGGAAGACCGCCGACAAAATCTGGCAGGCCCCGATCCACACTGCCTGGCCGACGCTCATGGCGTCCATCCGCCAGGTATGAATGCGGCCGCGGTCGGCGGCTTGCTCGCCGCGCGACTCGGATTTTGCGTTTACCGCGTCCACGACCCACATCACCACGCCGCCTACCAGCAGCGAAGTGCCCATGACGTACAGGCTCTCCAGATTCTTGCCGATTAATTTCGTCAGCAGGAACGCCGGGAGCGCGGTGACCACGAAGGCGATCAGCACCAGGCTTAAAGGGTGAGTCAGTACGTGATGTTGTTCCTCGACCCGCCGCCGGAAAGAGGAGATCAGCTGTGCGATACGCTGGCGGAAATAGACCGGCAGGCACAAAATCGCGCCGATCTGGATCACTATGGTGTACATCTTCCAGTAGCCGCTCTTCAAACTGATATGCAGCAGCGCTTCCGCAATGCGCAGGTGCGCAGTCGAGCTGACCGGCAGAAACTCAGTCAGTCCCTCGATAATTCCTAAGATCACTGACATCAGGTAATCGTGCAATCTTCCTCCACGTCTTTGCTAGCTTACACAATTCCACGCGCAGTTCCGCAACTGCATTTCAATCCGGGGAACATTTCGGTATAAGAAATTTCGGGTCCCAGGTTTCCTCGCCGCTCGGCTGCAGACTAGCTATTGCTTCCGCGGTAAGGGAAGGAGTTTGCGCATCTCGTAGGCGTCGGTGCGGCCCAAGTAATAACGTTTCATAACACCTTCGATACGATAACCGTGCCGCTGCCAGAAGGCAACCGCAGCCTGGTTGTCGACGGCGGTTTCCAGCAGGATGGTATGCACGCCCTGCGCGCCGATTTTATTTTCCATGGCGTTCAGGAGTGTCGATCCGACACCGCCTCTACGGTGCGCTTCGGCAACATCCAGGGTGACGATGTGCGCCAGCGGCGCATTCACGCTGCTCATGATGAAGCCCGCGATCTCCCTGCCGTCCTCGGCCAGCAAACATTCCGCCGAGGGAAGCTTCAGAAAATATCGCAGCATGGTATTGGTGTAGGCGATCCCGGGCGGGAAACAGGCTTGATCGAGCTTGTGCAACGCTTTGAAATCGTGCGGTTCGTAAGCGCGCACTTGCACTTCAGTTTTCGCGCGGCATGATGCGGCTCAACGGCTTCACTTTCGGCGAAATATTTAGAGCTTTATCGTTACGGTTTTTACTTCCGTGTAGTTGGCCAGGCCGTACTCGCCAAGTTCGCGGCCGATACCGGATTGCTTGAATCCGCCAAATGGCGCCGCCGCGTCAAACACGTCGTAGCAATTCACCCACACCGTTCCGGCGCGGACGTTGTCGGCGATGGCGTGAGCCTTGGTAATGTCCTTGGTCCACACCGCGGCGGCCAGGCCGTAAAGCGATTTATTGGCGCGTTCGACTACTTCATTGAGATCTTTGAAGCGCAGGATGGACATCACTGGCCCGAAAATTTCTTCCTGCGCGATCTTCATGTCGTCCTGCACGTCGGCGAAGACGGTGGGTTCGATGAAATAGCCCTTGTCGCCGACGCGGTTCCCGCCGGTCATCAATTTCGCTTTGCCTTCCTTTCCGGCGTCGATGTAGCCCATCACCTTGTCGAATTGATCCTGGTCAACTTGCGGACCCTGTTCGGTGGTCTTGTCGAAGGGATTGCCTACGGTGCGTTTCTTGGCGCGCGCCACACTCTTTTCCACGAACTCGTCGTAGCACTTGTCTTCCACAAATGTCCGCGACCCGGCGCAGCAGCACTGCCCCTGGTTGAAGAACAACGCGAAGTGGGAGCCTTCCACGGCCTTGTCCATGTCCGCGTCGGCGAAAATAATGTTGGGGCTCTTGCCGCCCAACTCCAGAGTGACGCGCTTCAGATTCGATTCCGCCGCGGCCTTCATCACCAGGTGGCCAACTTCTGTCGAGCCCGTGAATGCCACCTTATCTACGTCCATGTGTCGCGCCAGCGCCGCTCCGGCGGTGGGGCCATAGCCTGGCAGCAAATTCAGTACGCCGGGAGGGAATCCCGCTTCCAGAGCGAGTTCGCCGACGCGCAGCGCGGACAGCGGAGTCTGCTCTGCGGGCTTCATCACCACGGTGCAGCCGGTGGCCAGCGCCGGGCCCAGCTTCCACGCCTGCATCAGCAGGGGAAAATTCCAGGGAATAATCTGCGCCACGACGCCGACCGGCTCGTGCTTCGTGTAGGTGAAATAGTTGCCGTTTACCGGGATGGTCTTGCCCTGCAGCTTATCAGCCCAGCCCGCGTAGTAGCGGTAGCACGCGATGGTCAGCGGCAAATCGGCCGCGCGGGCCATTGCGTAGGGCTTGCCATTATCCAGTGCTTCCAGTTGCGCGAGTTCATCGAGATTTTTTTCCATCAGGTCCGCCAGCTTGTACATCAGCGCGCCGCGCTGCGCGGCAGTCATTTTCTTCCAGGGGCCCTTTTCAAACGCGGCGCGCGCCGCCGTCACCGCTTTGTCGACGTCCGCCGCATCCGCTTCCGCGATTTGCGCGATCGGCTCGCCAGTCGAAGGATTGATGGATGGAAATGTCTTTCCTGAAACGCTGTCCACCCACTTTCCGTTGATCAAAAGTTTTGTGGCGTTAATCTTGACATTCGGTTCCATCACCGTCGTTGCTGTCGCCATTTTCAATCTCCTGTACCTAGATAATGTTGCGGTCAATCCGTGCGTGTTGATGGCCGCTGGGCCGGATCAAAGCGCGCGGATGGGCAGGCCGTTTTGCTGTGAGAAAGCCGCCTGTGAATGGAAGCGTATACCCGTAGACTCACTGAGGCAAGCCGCCAAACCAGGCCTGCACGGGCCCTCTATTTAGGTAGGGATTTCGACCGTTATATATCAATTTGGCGGGATTTTCGTCAGGGACAAATTCGGTGACAGCTGACTCAGATCCGTCTCAACACCGAACGACTAACTCCTCTGGTGTTCCAAAATAACGCCAAGGATTTCGGGGAAGAACTCCGACTTGCGCTTGGAATTCTCGCGGAGTGTCAGCGCGTTACCCTGAAGAGCTTTTTGCCGCAAGGGTTGCTGGACAGGC
>JBBRZT010000144.1:0-9251 GCA_038236395.1 Candidatus Acidiferrales bacterium | reverse complement strand
CCCGTGGCGGTGGGAGGATGCGCGTGGCAAATGGCCTGCACGTCCGGACGCATGCGATAAAACAAAAGATGCATGGCCACTTCGGAGGAAACTTTGCGGCTGCCGGAAATGTGCACGCCGTTCAGATCGGTGACGACCAGATCCTCCGGCGATAAGGTGCCTTTGTTGATGCAGGTGGGAGTGTTGATGATGCGGCCGTCGTCGAGGCGCACGGAGAGATTGCCTTCGCAGGCGACGATATAGCCGCGCTCGTACAGCCAGCGGCCGGCAATACAAATGTCGCGGCGATGCTGCTCTTCCGTTTTAGCGGAACCTGGTAGAAGTGCGTCCGTGGTCATGACCCAGCCCTTTCCTCGCGTCGAATTTTCGCGCAAGTCCTAAGTTCAATTTTTTCAAACACCCTCCAGGGCGCTCAGAGGGATGCCTTTTTGTCGGGACGCGCAGAAAGGATGAGAAGCCTAATACAAGTCCGAATAAGATGCTAGGCGTAAATTCCGCGAAGCTTGAGCGCGCTGGCTACCCGGTCAATGGCCAGCATGTACGCTGCAATACGATTGTTGACCTTGTGCGCTTCCGCGTAGCGCACCACTTCGTCGAAGGCGTGTTCCATGACATCGAGAAGGCGTTCGTTAACTTCGCTCTCGCGCCAGAAAAAACCCTGGCGGTCCTGCACCCACTCGAAATAACTGACGGTCACGCCGCCGGCGTTGCCCAGAATATCCGGCACGGTGAAAATCCCCTTGGCGTCGACGATGGCGTCGGCTTGCCAGGTGGTAGGCCCGTTGGCACCTTCACAAAGGATCTTGGCCTGTACCTGGTGCGCATTTTCCGCGGTGATCTGATTTTCGATCGCCGCGGGAATGGCAATTTCGCAGGGCTGAAAGAGCACTTCGCGCGCCGTCATTTTCGTGCCGCCGCCGGGGAAGTCATGCAGCGCCCTTTTCTGAACATATACCCACTCGATGACTTTGGGAACATCAAAACCATTCTCGTTGTATAGACCGCCACCGATATCCGCGAGACCCACAATTTTGTATCCGGCCTTTTGCATCAGGTCGGCGGCCAGAGACCCCACGTTTCCGAATCCCTCGATCACCACGCGGCAGCCTTGCTTGCGGATGCCGGTTTTGGTGAGCGCTTTATCGCAGCAGATCATGACTCCGCGACCGGTGGCTTCACGGCGTCCCGCGGAACCGCCCAGTTCGATGGGCTTGCCGGTGACCACCGCGGTGGTGGCCTGGCCGAGGTGCATCGCGTAAGTGTCCATGACCCAGGCCATGGTTTGTTCGCCCGTGCCGACGTCGGGTGCGGGGACATCTTTTTCGGGACCGAGCCAGTTGGCCAGCTCAGCGGTGTAGCGCCGGGTCATGCGTTCCAGTTCACCGCGCGACATTTTTTTCGGGTCGCAGATGATGCCGCCCTTTGCTCCGCCGAAAGGAATATTCACGACCGCGCATTTCCAGGTCATCCAGGTGGCCAGGGCGCGCACTTCATCGAGAGAAACATCGGGGGCGTAACGAATCCCGCCCTTGCCCGGTCCGCGCACGGTGGAATGCAAAACGCGGTAACCGGTAAAAACTTCGAGCTGGCCATTGTCCATTCCTACCGGAATATAAAGAGTGATTTCTTTACTGGGATATTTGAGATAGCGATAGAGGCCCTGCTCCAGTCCCAATTTGTTGGCGGCCACTTCAAAACGCGCTTCGGCGTTCTGGTACACATTCATTTCTTCGGGTGCGGGACCGTGCGGCATGCAAGGCTCTCCTCAAAATGTGCAAAAAAATCCAAACCGCGGGTGGTGCGATCGCGAATTCGCTACTCGAAAGTCGAGTTTGCGCGAGCTAAATTGAAGGCCAATGAAAGTAGGAAATAGCGGGCTACCCACCCGCCCTTTGACTGGCTGGGCGTCAGTATACGAACCCTAACACCGGGCCGCAAGCCAGACGTGGTGGGGATTGCCAAGCGAAGGTTCAAAATGGAACCGGGCTTAGTCCATCGGAATGCGGCGGTTGAGGACGCTTCCGGTGCGATAACTGGACAAAATATGAAGCTTATCGGAGCGAAAAATTAACATCGGAAATGTC
Organism: Candidatus Acidiferrales bacterium; assembly: GCA_038236395.1. Lineage (GTDB taxonomy): Bacteria > Acidobacteriota > Terriglobia > Acidiferrales > UBA7541 > Acidiferrum. The sequence continues at coordinate 7,167 of JBBRZT010000144.1, read as the reverse complement.
CAATATTGGACAGACGGGGTGTGCGGAAAACGATAAATTTCACGAAGATGTTGGTGGTATATACACGATGCCGGAGCAAAAGTGCTTCCGGGGACGCCATCGCGTGTAGACCCCGGGCGGCGGCCAGTGCTTATACATGCACTTCGGCCGCCGCTCTCATTTTAGCCTATGATTTGCGCTGCCCCGCTGAGTGGTCCGCCGAGCAATCCTCAGTCCGCTGTTCTACGATGCAAACTGAAATGTTGGATGTCGCAGGGAAAACGGGATTGCTCCTACAGTTACAAAATCCCCACCCGGCCGCGGTGGGCAGTCACGTAAAACGACGGGTGGGGAACCCGAACTGCGCAGTGCTGAGGATGCGATGACGCTGAAAGAGCTATTGCACTTTGAATTGAATGGTTACGGTGAGGTGCGTGGCCATCGGCTGGCCGTTCAATTGCGCCGGTTCATACTTCCAGTGGCTTAGTGCATCCATCGCAGACTTCTGCAGCAGCGGCGGCCCGGAAACGATCTTCATACTGGTCACGCGGCCTGTGACATCCACCAACGCATCTATCTGCACGTTGCCGGCCAGGCGTTGCGATCTGGCAATGACCGGGTAAACGGGAGGAACGGAAGAAATCAGCCTGGCGACTTTAACATCTCCACCGATAGGCAGAGGGACAACCGGAGCTACCGGCTCTTTCGAATTGGAAACCAGGCCCGACGATAAATTTCCCGCGGGCGTCGGTTGGCCGGACGCCTCAAGATTCAATCCCTCTGCCGGAGCGAGCTGTGCGCCAGCCGGGCTATTCACGGTGGGAGCGGAAAGATTTACTTCGCCCAGCTTTGGTTTTTTCGCATGAGCAGCCGGAGCAGGGGCGGCGGAGACGACGTTGGTTGCGACATCTTTGGTCTTCAAGCTGGCGTTGAGCGGTTCCGGCGAGGTCGATGCGCTACCGGAAGAGCTGGCGGTCGGTGAGCTCGTCGCGCCTGTTGCTACTGGAACGGCTGCTGTGGTCGTGATCGTGTTTGCAGGATTCGACTGAGATGGCGCAGTTGCCGATGATGCTTGCGCGGTCGGTGCGGAATTAACATTCTCTGCGACGGTATTCGGAGCTGGGGCGGAGACTGGCGCTTGCGGACCGCCGGCAGTCTGGCGCATGTACCAGGCACCGCCGCCAATCAGCAGCAGCAAACCCGCGGCAATTCCGATCACCAAGCCCTTCTTGCTGGAGCTGCCGGTGGTGGTGGCGAAGTTGTCGGATTCTTCACTCAGCAACCGGGTGCCGAAGGTCGGCGCCGCGACGGCGGCATTGGCCGCCTCTGGTACCGCGGAAATTTCCGTGATGGCCAGGTCGGGCTCTTCCAAAACATCGTGATGATGCTTGAGTTGTTCTTTGGCCTCGGCTTCAGCCGCGGCTGAAGATGCGGCCGCGTTTCGCGCGAGTGGTTCGAGCCAGGAAGGCATTTTGACTTCGTCGGAATCCAGAAGAGACTTGGAGCCTGCAGCCGAAATTTTTGCGGAGGAAATGGGCTCTCCGGCGGCGGTAGATTTTGTTCTGGAAATCTCGACTACCTTGGACGGCTTGGCGTTTTCTGAAACGATGGAAGTGGTGGAGAGACTTGCCGGTGCCGGCAGCGGAGTGCTGCGCACGTTTTGCGGCGGCGCCGGAGGCTGGCTGGATGAAATCGAAGGCCTGTCGTACGCCGGCGTTGAAGTGCTCGGCGCAGTTGGCGCTGCAAATTTCGCGTCGGGCAGGGACACTTTGGTGGATAATGCCGGGCTTGAAGCTGCAGGGCGTGACTCGATGGCTGGGGAACTGACTGGAGCTTTCTGCTCCACCGCCGGCTGCAGCGGCGAAGAAACGGGCTTGGGTGTTGTAGCCGCGGGCGTTGCAGCGGTTGAAGGCGCCGAAGACTGCGGCGCGCCGGCGGCCGGAAAACGCATGCCCCAGAATCCCGCGACGGGCTCGGTGAATTCCAATTCCACGTAGCCGCTGACGTTGTGATAATTTTTTGATTTTACGACCTGGCAGACTACTTCCTTTTTTGTTTTCTCGTTGGTCAAGAAGAGTAACTGGCCGGGAGCGACCGAAGAAGTGAGGCGAACTACCGCGCCGTGACCGAAAATCAAAACTGTCTTGGTGGATTCTGAAAATGGCTCGCGCTTGTCGCTGCCGGCAACGGTGCGCGCGCCGTTCACGGTGACGGCGACTTCCAGAGCGACGGGCTGCGGACGCGCCGCGGCCTCCGGAATGGACGCTGCGATTTGGTTTTCTTTGACAACTGTAGACATGGCGCACTCTCGCAAAAAGCAGATTGCTCCGGTCGCCCAAATAGAGAGATCGCGCGGAACAGCACCATGGTGTTATCCGGGTAGTTTGCTAGCCATAGTACTGGGGTACTAAGGGAGTGCGATTTTGCGCTTAGAGATACCCCGAGGCGCTTGCGGAAGGCAATTTTCGGCAGAAAAACTGTACTAGCGGACGGGCGGAAGCGGCGATTTGAACTGTTCGTCGATTTCGACCTGGTAACCGGTGACCATTTTATTGGTTTCATTGGCCATGCCGATGACCGCCTGCAATTCGTGAAACATCTCGTCGGTCATGCCTTTTTTGCGGGCGGAGGCGGTGTGCGAAGCGATGCAATAGTTGCAATTGTTGGTGACGCTCACGGCGACGTACAGCAATTCCTTGGTGAGGGGATCGAGAGCGCCGGGACCCATGATTTGCTTGAGCGATTCCCAGGTGCGTTTTAGCGTGGCGGGGTCGTGAGCTATGGCCTTCCAGAAATTGTTGATCCAGTCGATTTTGCGCGTGGCCATGATGTCGTCGTAAATGGCGCGGACTTCCGGGCCAGCGTCTTTGTATTCGACTAACGAGAAAGTAGCCATGATTTTCTCCAGACGATGATTTGCCAAAAAATTTGGCTGTGCCTAACTGCGGTGCGCTGAACGTTTGCTCTGCGGGCGCTTGCGAGTTGGGCAGCAAAAAGTTTCCAGCAGCAGGCGCGCGAGGCGCTTGTGGTTATGGCGAATCACGCCGCGCTCATCGAGCAGGTTGTCCAAAACTACCCGGGAGCCCAACCGGTAAAGTTCGGGAAGATCGACGATTACCGGTTCGGCGCCCTGCGCGCGATAACGCCGCGCGACCTTGGATGAAACCGGCTGGCGGTTCGCTACGACGTAGTCGATCAGATTGCGCGTTTCGTGAATCTGAATGGCGCGCAAATGATCGGCCAGCGCGTAGCCTGCAGTTTCGCCCGGCTGGGTCATTAGATTAGCGATGTACACGCAAGGTGCTTTGGAGTGCGCTATGGCGGAAGCGACTTCGGGAATCAGGATATTGGGGAGCACGCTGGTATAAAGCGAGCCAGGGCCGAGAAGAATTAAATCGGCTTGGCGGATGGCTTCGATGGCCAGAGGCAGAGGACGCACATTCTTCGGCGACAGCTCCAGTTTTTTTATGGGCACGCGGCTGGCGGTGATGCGCGTTTCGCCGCGCACACGGCGTCCGTTGGCGAGCGTGGCGACCAGATGAACGTTGGCGAGCGTGGAAGGAAAAATTCGGCCGCGGATGGCCAGGACTTTGCTGCTTTCGCGAATGGCTTCGGTGAAATCGCCGGTGATGTGGGTGAGAGCGGCAAGAAAGAGGTTGCCGAAATTGTGGCCGATCAGGCCGCGTCCGGCGTGGAAGCGATACTGAAACAGGCGCCCGAGCAGGGCTTCGTCCTTGGAGAGCGCGACCATGCAATTGCGAATATCGCCGGGGGGAAGAATTCGATTTTCGCGGCGCAGGCGGCCGGAACTGCCGCCGTCATCGGTGACGGTGACGATGGCGGCGAGATCGGAGATGGGCCGATCGGCGTTGGGATTTTTGTCGTCGCCGCGCACCACGTGTTGCTTCAGGCCGCGCAGCAGAGTGGATAAACCGGTCCCGCCGCCCAGTGCGACGATGCGGAATCCGCGCGAAAAATTTCCGGGCTTGACGTGGTTTTTTTTCACGTGCGAGGAAATCGGCCGAAATAAACTTTAGTGCGCAAAGATTGCCGGCGGAATCTTGGGCAGCCTCAGCCCGCGGTGCCGTCTTTTTCCGGGTAGAGCAATTCGGTGAAGCGCGGATCTTCCTGGAGGAAGGCGAAATCTTCGTCGTTGCGCGCGTGATAGCGATTTTCCGATTTGAGCTGAATGGCAACCTTGAGATTGGCCATCGCGGAGTCCGCTTCGCCGGTCAGGCAATCGAGAGCGGCCAGCGCGTAGTGTATGTGATCGGCTTTGGGCGCGGCGCGGCGGGCTTTGTCGAGACTTTCGCGCGCGTCATCCCAACGACCTACGTTCATCATGGCCACGCCGCGCTGATAATGTTCGTCGGCGGTGCGAGGATTCTGATCATGCGAGGGCTTCATGCGCTGCTCGGCGATTTTCACGTGCATGCGAGCGCGGTCGGCCAGCTCTTTGCTGGGGCCTTCGACGACTTTTTCAAGTTCGGCCTTGGCACGTGCAAATTTCTGCTGCCGAAATAGTGACAGGGCCTCGTCGTAGACCTTCAACTGAGCTTGGACGCGGGGGTCGACGAGTTCGACGCCGCCGCGCTGGGCAGGCGGTGGCGGCGGTAAGTTCTTTTTCTTCTTTGACTTGGAGCGAGAACGCATGGCGCTCTTGGAGTGGGAAGAGGAAGCGCGACTTGGTTTACGAGCTTTTGCCATGAAGCGCATGCTAACAGAGGTGCTATGGCGCGTCAATGTAGGGCGCGATTAGAGGATGGTTAAGGATGAGGCAATTTTGCATACTGTTGAAAAGGATGGAGATAGCGTATTCAGGTTGCTGATGTAGTGTGAGCGCCGCATAATCCGTGGCGCAGTGAGAATGGAGGGTGGCTATGCCGGCTGCGAAAAAACTTAGCGATGGAGAAATTACGGAACGGATGGGGCAGATACCGGGGTGGACTCTGGCGGGAGGAAAATTGCATCGCGCGTTTGAGTGCAAGGATTTTGTGAGCGCTTTCGGGAACATGACGCGCGTGGCACTGGTGGCGGAGTCGATGAATCACCATCCCGAATGGTTCAACGTGTGGAACAAGGTGGTGATCGATTTGAATACGCACAGCGTTTCCGGGATCAGCGATCTGGATTTCAAGCTGGCCGGAAAAATAAGCGGGATCTTCGGCGGGTAAGTACCGTGGCGGAAATAGGGCCTCCGTCATGCTTGACTCCTTCGGACAGTGGTCCACAATGAGTTCCCCCTTTCTTTTCGTCGCTTCCAGAGGACTACCTCTCTAGTCTCGTTCACTACGGTTGTCGGGATGCCGTTAACACGTACGCTGAGGTTTCGGCGCCGGCTGTTTATTGCCGGCGGAGCCGTCGGGGCGATATTGCTGCTGGCGTTTTACCTGGTGTTTCACAGCGCCAGTCAAGGTGCGGGCTTGAACCGCGGGGTGATCCACTCGCAAGAGGTGCTGATCGTTATCGCACGCGCGCGCCTGGAGCCTGCGAGTCTGCAAAACCAGGTGTGGGCGTACCGTTCGGCTCACGATCCCGAATTGCCCCGGCATTTTCCAGCCTACGTTCAAAACCTGGCAGACGATATTCAGAAATTGCGTGAGCTAACCGTCGACAATTCCGCGCAGCAGCATCTGCTGACGGAACTGGAGCCCATCCTGAACACGCAGATGTTGTCGCTGGGACGAGCCATGGAGCGCGCCGCATCTGCTCCGGATGAACGCAGTGATTGGGCTTTTGACTGGTCTCTGCCTACGCAACTTTCGCAGCACGTGCAAAGGCTTTTCGCGGCGCTGGACACAAATGAGCACGCGCTTCTGGCACAGCGATCGACCGCGGCTAGCAATAGTGTCCGCAATACAAATGTCATTCTCCTGAGCGCCGCGGTGCTTACTTTTCTGATCCTGATACTCGCGGGCGACCTGATTTCAAGGGAATTGGTGACGCGCGCAGAATTACAAGCTGGCCTTGGCGAGGCGCAGGAACTTCTGGGCGTCAAATTTGAAGAGCAGCGGGGAGAACTTGGCCACGCCATAAAGGATTTGAATAGCCAGATTCGCAAAAGACAGCGCGCGGAAGCGGAACTGCAGGCGTTGAACGGCGAGCTGGAAAAGCGGGTGAGCCGGCGAACCGAGGAACTGCAGGAAGCCAACAAGGAGCTGGAAATGTTCAGCTACGCCGTTTCTCACGACTTGCGCGCGCCACTGCGGCACATGGAGGGCTTCACTCACTTTCTACAACACAAATATGGGCCGACGTTGCCTGACGAAGGGCAACATTATTTAGACCGGATCAGCTCGGCCGCGACCTTCATGTCCAAACTGGTGGAAGGCCTGCTGCAGCTTTCGCATATCGGTTCGAAGTTACCCAACATAGCGCCGGTTTCGCTTCGCGCGTTGGTGCATGACGCACGCGGCGCGCTGCCGTCCGAGGCCGGCGGGCGGGAAATCGAATGGCGCATCGCCACACTGCCGGAAGTGCAAGGCGATGCCGTGCTGCTGGGCCAGGTTTTTACGAATCTGCTTTCCAACGCCGTAAAATTCTCCAGCAAACAGGGGCATCCGATTATCGAAATTGGGAGTTGTGACCGAAATGGAGAGCCGGCGATATTCGTTCGCGACAACGGGGTAGGCTTCGACCCGCGTTACGCGGACAAACTTTTCGGGGTGTTTCAGCGGCTGCACCGGCGGGACGAGTTTTCCGGGACAGGAATCGGGCTGGCCACGGTGCAGCGCATCATTCACCGGCATGGCGGGCGAATCTGGGCGGAATCCGCACCAGGGCAGGGCGCCACTTTTTACTTCACACTGCCGCGCTCCACAAGACCGGTCGCGCAGGCGGAGCATTTAGTCGGAGCATTGGCATGAACAAGCCTGAATATGAAATTTTGCTGGTGGAAGACGACCCGGTCGACGCGGAGCTTACGGTGCTGGCGTTGCGGGAAGCGGCATTCGCACATCGAGTGGTGCTGGCTCGCGATGGCGCGGAGGCGTTGGACCTGCTTTTCTGCCGCGGCGCGTATGCGCATCGGTGTTTCGAAACTCCGCCGCACCTGGTTTTGCTGGATCTCAAACTGCCGCGTGTCAGCGGCCATAACGTGCTTCGCGCCATCAAGGATGACGAACGCACGCGACCAATTCCGGTGATCGTGCTGACGTCATCGGACCGGGATCGGGATTTGATCGAATG
>JBBRZT010000143.1:0-9284 GCA_038236395.1 Candidatus Acidiferrales bacterium | reverse complement strand
CGGCTTGACTTCGAACTCCCAGAGGGCTAAAAACATATAGGTCCCATCTTCTGCTCCCCGGCCGTTAGCATTCTGCACCGCATCTCTGGGAAATATCGCGCAGGCCGGCCGAGTGTAGCAATCCGAGTGGATTCTAGCCAGGTTGTTGCGCGCAAAAAGCGCCAATAGCAGGTTTACGTGAGCAGTAGTCCGTCGAAATGGGCGGACGGAGGCGTTGAGTGGATCGTAAGTACAGCCACCGCGGTTATCGCGACGCGGAAAAACAGGACAAAAAAGAAAAAGTTCATCATGATCGCAAGCCGCCTTCCGGCGGTCCCCGCGGCGCAGATCAGTTCGGCCCCCGCACCCCGCGCATGGTCGGCACCGTCACCCGCGGACGTTGCGCTAACTGCGGCGCGGTCTTAACCCCCGGCTTCGATGCCAACGGAACATGCCCCAAATGCCAGTTCGAGCTTCACTGCTGCAAACAATGCCGCTTCTTCGATTCCGGTGTGCAGTTCGAGTGTACTCAGCCCATCCCCGAGCGCATTACTCCCAAGGACGCCAAAAATAATTGCCCCCTCTACGAATTTCGCATGACAGTCGAAAAAGACACCGCGCCCACTTCCTACTCCCAGCCGTCCACCGCCACATCCCCGCCGCCCTCTCCGTCGCGCCCCACCGACGCCCGCCAGGCCTTCGAAAACCTCTTCAAAAAAATGTAATCGCCAGTCCGCTCCTCGAAGCGCATTTATCCCAACCATTCGGTCGGCCGGCTGGTAACTTCCGGGTTGCCCGGCATACGGCCCAGATTCCGGGCTATACCTGATTCATTTATATGCGCTGGACCAAGGTCGCCGTCAGGATCGGACGAGTTCGCGCTAGAGTCGGCCTGCGATAAGGATTCCATCACGGCGCTCCCACGCCTATAATCGGGCGGTAGGGGAGCAAATGTTCGCGAGGAGAGTCTTTGCCGGATGCGCCATCGCCCTGCTTGCGGCGAGTGGTGTCGCGCGGGAGCACCAGCATGGAAAAGGCGAAAAGTTAGGCGCGGTACACTTTGCCACGTCATGCAATGCTGAGGCGCAGAAGGAATTCGATCGAGCGGTGGCGCTGCTCCACTCCTTCCAATTCAATCACGCCATTCAAGGATTCAACGCAGCGCTCAAAAGTGATCCGACTTGCGGAATCGCGCACTGGGGAATCGCACTCAGCCAGTGGAGCAATCCGTTCGCGGCTGGCATGAAGGACAACAGCCAGCTACAGGCGGGACGCGAGAGCGCCGCGCGGGGCAACGTCGCTCGCGCAAAAACGGAGCGCGAACGAGGGTACATCGCGGCCGTTGCCAGTCTGTACAGCAACTTCGAGAGCACGCCACAGCAAGCGCGTGTGCTCGCCTATCGAGATGCGATGGAAGGTCTCGCGTCGAAATATTACGCCGATCAGGAGGCGCAGATTTTCTACGCCCTAGCGCTTGCGGCTGCGGAAGAGCCTACCGACAAAACCCACGCCGCGCGGCTCAAGGCGGGCGCGATCCTGGAGAAGCTATTCGGGGAAGAACCGGACCATCCCGGACTCGCGCATTACATCATTCACACCTACGACGTACCGTCTCTCGCGGGAAAGGCACTTATCGCCGCGCGGCGTTATTCGGATATCGCGCCTGATGCGCCACACGCGCTGCATATGCCGTCACATACGTTCACACGCGTGGGCTACTGGCAGAATTCGATCGACAGCAACCGCGCTGCAGCAGCAGCTTCGCGTCGCGAGGGCCAAACGGCAGAAGAACTCCACGCGAGCGACTACCAGGTTTACGCCTATCTGCAGACGGCGCAAGACGAAGCTGCGCGCAAGGTGCTCGAGGCGCTGCCGGAGATAGCCTCGCGGTTCGATCCGAGAGTGGTGGTGAGCGGCGCAGCGGGTCCCGACGCCGGATACTTCGCGCTGGCAGCGATTCCCGCGCGCTATGCTGTGGAGCGTCGCGATTGGCAGCGGGCGACGGAGCTGCAGCCACGCGAGACGCCGTTTTCCTACACCGATGCCATAACCTGGTTTGCGCGCGGCATAGCAGCGGCCCGGCTGCATGACGCGGCGAAGGCCCAGGCGTCGATCGCTGCATTGCAGGACATCCGTACGCGTCTGGAGAAGGCAAAGGAAAGCTATTGGGCTGGGCAAGCCGAGATCCAACGCCTCGAAGTGAGTGCCTGGAGCTCATTGGCAGAGGGACATAAGGAGCTCGCTTTGACCACGATGAAGTCGGCAGCCGAGATGGAAGATGGTACCGACAAGAAGGCAATTACGCCTGGGCCACTTGCACCTGCGCGCGAACTGTTGGGCGAGATGCTGCTGGAGATCAACCAGCCTACGCAAGCGCTGGAGCAATTTGAGGCGACGCTGAAGAAAGAGCCAAACCGCTTCCGTGCGCTGTATGGCGCGGCCCGCGCCGCGCAACTCAGCGGCAACCGCGAAGCAAGTCGCAAGTATTTTGCCGAGCTATTAAAGGTATGCGAGCGCGCCGACAAGCCAGGACGAGCAGAGGTGCTGGAGGCGAACAAGGCAGTTTTAGGGAATTAGTGCCTGGTGCCGAGGTTTTACGATCGCTGAAATCAAAGCGCACCTCGAGCGCGCTTACCATCCCGGCATGCACTAAGCGGATGTTCATCCAACACTGACCAGTAATAGGCCGCGAAGGCAAGTACGCGTTCACTTGACGTATCGTCGGCAAACCGGAAGTTGTCCAGAAATGAGCTTGAGAGAAATCATTCCTGACCGAACCTCATGCCTGCCAGCGGATTGCTGGCCAGGAATAATCTCCGGGTTGCTCGTCAGCCGGGCAAAATTGTCAAGGCGCCGATGTTTCCGTGCCGTAGTATCATCGACAGCGCCACGGGCGCGATAATCTTGGTCCGAATCCCTTTTTCCCGGAATTTATGAAACGGCACGTCCTTCTCTACGGTCTAGTCGGCGGAATCCTCATCGCCGTCCTGAAGTGGACTGAATATCGCTTCCTGGTCATCGAGCATTCCCTCGAAATCTATGGTGGACTGACCGCCGTCACCTTCACCGTGCTTGGCATCTGGTTCGGCCTCAAGCTGACAGCCACCAAAGAGCGGGTAGTTGTGAAGGAAGTCCTGGTTCCCGCCAGTGAAACCTTCGCCCCCGACCAGAGAAAAAGAGAGAAGCTCGGCATTACCCCCCGCGAGTTTGAGATCCTCGAGCTGATTGCCCAGGGCATGAGCAACCGCGAGATCGCCGGCAAGCTTTATGTCAGCGAGAACACCGTCAAGACCCACTCCAGCCGTGTCTTCGACAAATTAGGAGCGAAGCGGCGGACCCAGGCAGTCCAACTGGGCAAGGAGTTCGGCCTGCTTCCCTGAACTACTCATGCGAACGAATGATTTTCTCTCCCGCAGCCAAAATCACCCAAAAGTGTGACGACATTTTTTAGGTCCCCCGCTACACTTCGGGTCCGTTAAAGCAGGTTTCACGGAATTCAGGGAAAAGGAGACTTAAATCGATGAAAAAGACAGTACTAACTTTCGGGCTGATTTCGGGCGCAATTTCCTCGCTGCTGATGATGGCCACTGTGCCGTTCATGCACAAGATGGGCTTTAACAAGGGCTTGGTCATCGGCTACACGGCCATCGTGCTCTCGTTTTTACTGGTATTCTTCGGCATCCGTTCGTACCGCGACAACGTTGGAAACGGCCGGATCACCTTCGCGAAAGCTTTTGCCGTCGGGATCTCCATTACCCTGATCTCCTGCATTTTTTATGTCGTGACTTGGGAAATTATCTACTTCAATTTCCTGCCCAATTTCATGGACGATTACGGCGCTCATATGATCGACAAGCTCAAGGCCTCGGGTGCGAGTGCTGCCGCAATCCATGCACAAGTTGAGCAAAATAAAAAATTAAAGGAGATGGAAGACAACCCGCTCCTCAACGCAGCGATGACCTTTACCGAGCCCTTCCCGGTCGGCCTCGCCATCACCCTGATCTCCGCCGCAGTCCTCAGGAGAAAGCCCCAACCACAGCACGGCCAATCCCCCCTGCCGGCCTCCTGATTAAACTGGTTCGCCTCTCTCCAGCCTGGCAGGCCGCCCAGGCGCGATTCGCAAGACTGAGCCCGGCGACAGCAGGCGAACGGTGGGTGCCCCACTTTGAGGGTGGCTCTTTCTTTGATCTTTTCGAGTAACAGCTCTTGGAATGACGTCTGCCCTCGCCTCGACGTCAATAGTATTGGAAAAAGGGAGGGAGATCGCAGGGCGCTTCGATTTCTCGAACTTGCCTGTGATCTCCATCGCTGAAGGTGTTTGATAGATAGCTGCCGGCGCTAGTCTCGGGACGATAGGTGTCCTTCCACCGCATAAAACGCTGTTGCGGTGGCACCGTCTGAGATGGCTGTGAAGTGAGCACGCCCCATGGCGTCGTCGAATCTTCCGGTCCCCCCCGTGATATTCAAATCTCCACTAAAGGGACCGAAGTTGTAAATGTTTCCCGCACTAGTGTTCTTTCCCGTGTAGATCCCGGTCAATGAATCTTTACCATTGGGGGCTGTCATCGTGAAAACCCCTTCGTATCTCCCAAACTCACCCTTTGTGAAATCTAGACGCTTCTCAATCTTCAAAAATAGAGTGCCCTGTTTTCCTGTTTCGCCGATACCTTCTGCGTGGATATAGAAGCGAGGCGGGTCGCTTGTTACACACGCGATGCAATTGTCGCCAACACCACAAGCGCTGGCATTTTGTATGAACGCGATCGACACCGTAAAATTCCCCTTGAGGACTGTTCCTTCATCGGCCACGGCTCGTTTGGGTGCCAGAGTAATGGTCATCGCCGCAATCGCCAATGCCCCCCAAGCTGCTCAGAACAAGATTTCGATTTGAAACTCTGTTTTGCAACATATGTGTTACCTCCGTAAATTGATTTTGAGGTACCGGAAACGGATGCTAGAATCAGCCACGTTCCCGGTCGCCTTTTGTCGCCATGTTGCGTCCGACGATTCCGGAAGTCCTCTAGGCGCTCTCACAGAATTCTCTAAAAATTCTCATGAGCGTTCGCTCGGGAGGGGCCATGAACGACGAAGTCGGCCCGCGGCGCATTGCAAAAGAAGTCCGTGATTCTTTCTCTCCAGCCAGGGAGACATCAAACTGGAGCACTCCTGGGCAGTACGAATTCGGCCCCTTCCGTCTGGACTCCGCCGAACGTAAGTTGCTTCGTGGCAAGCAGATAGTGTTGCTTACGCCGAAAGCTTTCGACACCCTGCTACTGTTGGTCCGCAATTGCGGTCACCTGATGGAGAAGGACGAACTCATCAAATCGCTTTGGCCTGACTCTTTCGTCGAGGAAGGCAGTCTATCCAACAACATCTTTCTATTACGTAAGGCTTTAGGAGCCGACCCTTCGTTCATTGAAACCGTTCCAAGCCGAGGCTACCGTTTCGTCGGTAAGGTGCGATGGTTGCCACGGGAAGTCGGAGAATTGATCGACGATCCCGAAATCATCGAAACCCTACCGCGGCATAGGCCCACGTCTATCTGCGCTATCGCGACGCCCCCACTTGCTCGAAGTGATTTTGTCGAATCTGGGGAGATAACGTTTCCCGCTTCAGCACCGGTAAAAGTCGGTCAAGAGACCGGCATCAAGCAGCCCAAGCTTCGAGCATGGATTCTCATTGGCGCGGCATGCGCGCTCGCAGTGCTACTTGCGCACTTCGGTCTCCGGCGGCACCCGAATTCTTCCGTTATGTTTCCCGTCCCCTTCACAGACTATCCCGGATTCGAACGTGATCCCGCATTTTCCCCAGACGGGTCGCAAATAGCCTTTGCTTGGAGCGGTGATCCTGCGACGGAAGGAAAGGGTGATGATTTGTATGTCAAGGTTATTCACGGGGAGAACCTGTTGCGCTTGACGCATCACCCCTCGAATAGGATTTCCGTGGCATGGTCCCCTGACGGAACACAGATAGCCTTTTTCTCCGGTGCGGACACCGGTCTATATCTCGTTCCAGCATCGGGTGGACCTGAAAGAAAATTGCGATCGACCAAGGGCGGATGGGGCATTAGTTGGTCTGCCGATGGCAAATGGATCGCATACTCAGATCACTCAGGGCGCACGGGTGTCGTGCACCAAACGGACCCCGCAAGAATTCATCTTCTTTCGGTGGACACTCTGGAAAGCCGGCAGATTTCCCATGCCGAGGAGTGCCTCGCAGAGCAGGAACCTGCCTTTTCTCATTCGGGCGACCAGTTGGCATATGTCTGTCTGCTCAAGGCTAACCCGAACGATATCGGCGTCTATTCAGTGTCACTGCCAGACGGCTCCCCGAAACTGCTTGCCAGATTTATGGCTGGCTGGGGCTTCCCGAAGGGGGTGGCGTGGACGGCCAATGATCGGGGGATGATCATCGCGCGGACTCACGTGGGCAATGATCCCGAGCTAGACGAAATTACGCTCCCCGATGGCACACTTAGAAAGCTTCCCTATGGAAGTAAAGTTTGTTGTCCGGCTGTTTCCCCAAGAGGTGACAAATTTGCCTATTCCGATTCCCCTGGCGGCAGCGCAGGCATCTGGCGCAGAGATTTGCGGAACACCAAAGTCGCCGGAACAAAGCTGATCTCCTCCACGTACGAGAATTTTTTTCCCGAATACTCGCCGGATGGCAAGCACATCGCCTTCGTCTCGGGTCGTGGAGGCGATTGGGAGATATGGATCAGTGATTCGGATGGAACAAACCTCGTGCGCATGTCGGATGACAAGAGTTCTTCAGCAGGGACGCCCCAGTGGTCCCCCGATAGTCAAAAGTTAGTATTTGAATCCAGGTTATCTGGTCATCCAGAACTCTATATTGTCGATATCTTCGAACGTCTCCCTCGCAAACTAATCACAAATCTTTCCAATATGGTCGCACCCAGCTGGTCTCATGACGGGAAGTGGATATACTTCCAAGCGACTTCTGAACAAAGGATCTTTCGGTGCCCAGCAGGGGGTGGTAACGCTGAGGCACTTTCGGCGGGGCCCGGTGACTTCGCTTTTGAATCCTACGACGGAAAGGCAGTCTTTTTTGTCAGCCCAGCAGATAGCGGTGATCTACACATGGTGTCTCTTAAACAACCTGGTTCGGAGTTGACGGTCCAAGGCATGCCTGAATTGGCTCGCCGAAGTCTTTATACCGTTGTTCCGGGAGGAATATATTTTGTACCCGCGGATGCTTCAAAATCCATCCGTTACTTTGATTTTGCCACCAGACGGATCGATCAAATCTTCAATTTGGAGAAGGCACAGGTGGCCGGTTTGGCAGTGTCGCCGGATGGCCGCTAAATTCTCTATACACAACAAGAGGTCGAGGGAAACAGCGACATCATGCTCGTCGACCACTTCCGATAGCTGATATCCAGCATGCCAGCGTTTTTGGTACGCCGGTGGCGCCAGCCGAATAAGAAATTTTTCGCGCTTCGCTTAACACGTGCCCGTTAACCGCTGTGGGCTCAATGGATCGGCTCAACACTAGCTCGAAGTCTAGTAGCGGTGGTCTCAAGCGCTAAAGTCGTTCGCAAGCGTTGATTCCAACAACAGCTCGCTCTGTCAAGCTCTGCTCAAGTGCTGCAAAACAGTTCGTCCATTAGGGAAGTATTGTCGGATCGACCGGCGAGGGTGTCACCCATCGAACCGATGAGTTGGCATCCGTTACCGATAAGTGGTGCCGGCTCAACTGTCCCCGTTCGCTTTCATTTCGGACGAAAGATACTCGATCCCGCCCAGTCTGCCGCTATTCCGGAAAAACCGGCAGCACTACGGTATTCACCGTCGCGGGATCATCCCGCAATTTCAGATACAGCAGCGTCCCGTTCGGCCGCGGCACGCTCATCGTCGGCTCCATGAATCCCGTCGGTACCGGGCTGGCGTGCGTGAACTGCGGATCCGACGCCACCGAATCAATCAAAAACAAATTCGTTCCGCTCAATTTGCACGGCTTATCTGGCGCATCCGGGCAGCGAATCTCTTTCAGCGTCGGCAAACGCACCAGGTTCACCAGCGGCTGCCAGTCGCCCTTGGTACCATCCTCGGCCACCGGACGGAATCGCAGCGGCCCAAACGCCGAAGCTCCAAAACTCTTCAGGGGATCCAGAGTCGCCAGCACATTTTCCGCATCCTGCAAGACCAGTCCGCCGTCCGCCACGCTCAACAGAGCATGAAAGCTCTCGTCCGCACCCGCCACTTCGATCTTCTCCCCGTGCGAAAATTTCTCCGGCACGACGGTCTTCAGAAAAAACGACAATCGCGCATCCTGCGGCAGTTCATCCTGATTCCCAAATCGCAACGCTGTCGTCGCTCCCGCCTGCACATTCTTGCTGATCAACGTCACTTTCGGACGTGCCGCTTCCACCGTGGCCTGCAAATCCAGCACCCGCGCATCTTTCAAAGTCACGTGCGCCACCGCTTTTTCTTCCGGCTGCCACCCGCCGGCCCCGGCACCGTCAGCGCCGCCCGCACCGTTTGTAGCCGCCAGGCGCAACTCATCCCGCTCATTCGCGCGCGACAATTTTTCCGGCGTGAATCGCACGCCTTTCAGTTCCACGCTGTCCACTTCATCCAAACGTGTCCCGCGCAGCAAGCCTTGACGGTCCCCGGAATAAATCGAAAATCTCTCCAGGTGCGCCGCTTCCGCATAGGTGTGCAGCACAACCTCATCCGCTTTCGCCAGCCCAAACTGCTTCACCTCCATCGTTACCGAACCCGGAGCCTCATCTTTCAACACCACCTGCACTTCCAGCGAGTCCGGCCGCACAAGTTTCCAGCTCGACTTCAATTCCGCGCCCTGCGCATTTATGAAAACAATTTTCTCCACGCACGTCGCGCACGACGACTGCACGTGCAGCACATCATCGCGCCCCACGATCAGCGCACTCTGTTCCGCCACCGCAATATTCCACTTGCCCGCGCGCGCCGATTTCAAATCGAATCGCGGCCCCTCATACGCTTCAAATCCCCACATGCCGCGCAACGTCGCCGTTACTTCCGGCTTCATTTCCCGCCCTTGCAGTTCGCGCGTCTCAATCACAAATCCGCCGCGCACCGCGGCCGCCTTGGCCGGCAACTTCACTTCCGCGCCGGCCCGATCCTTAAACTCCAGCGCAAAGTGATGTCCAATATCCGTCGAAAAAACCAGCGGCGCTCCCTCCACCGGTAAAACGAGCGCCGGTTTCTGCAAACAATAAATCTCGCCGGGATGCACCGGACGCAGCGGCGGTAGCTGCGCCGCTTCCACCGCCGGCAGCCCCACCACGATCACCGACTTCG
>JBBRZT010000142.1:0-9300 GCA_038236395.1 Candidatus Acidiferrales bacterium | reverse complement strand
GCCCTGGCTGCTATGGATCGCCGTAATTTTCGGCGGTACGCAGGTATCGCGCATGCTGCATCCGTGGATCGGGCTGGTTTTTGCGCTTAGCCTCACGTGGATGTTCACCACGTGGTCTTCGCAGATGCACACCACCGAAGCTGACAAAAAGTGGTGGGACTCCATGCAGCATTACGTGCGCAATGAAGATGACGAAATGCCGCCGGCCGGACGTTACAACATGGGCCAGAAATTGCTCTTTTGGGGATTCGTGTTCTGCGGGATTTTATTATTCCTGTCGGGAATCGTTTTGTGGATTCCGGAATATCTGCCGTGGAATGCGCGGGCGCTGCGTTATGCGGCGGTTTTGATTCATCCGTCCGCGGCCATGCTGACGATTGGGCTTTTTCTGATCCACATTTATATGAGCGTTTTTGCCGAGCGCGGGGCGCTGAATTCCATGATTCGCGGCGACGTGTCGCAGAATTTCGCAAAACGTTACCACCGCCTGTGGTGGGAGCGGGTAGTCGGGTCCATCAGCCGCAGATAATGACGGCGAAAAGTGTTGCGGGCGACTATGACAAGCGCATTCGCCGCGCCGAATATTTAATTTCTGTTCATCCCTTCGCGCAGGAAATTCTCACTTTCTACATACGAGTCGCGGAATTTCAGAAGAGTTTGTACGCCGGGGTGCTGGCCAGTCCGCGCGGGGACGCGAAAGAGAGTTCTTCGCTGCTCAAAGACACGGAGATTCAGGCGCTGCTTCCCCAGTTCAAGGAATTTCTGGAGCTGGTGGCGGGACATGGACCGGCAACGCTGGCCGAATTCGCCCGGCAACTGTCCACTGCGTCGCCGGGGTCGTGGTCTGATACGTTGGGTAGCTATTGGAATGCCGGCGGGCACGAACTGCGACCCAACGCGGCCTTTGAACAATTTGTGCCTAGAGCGTTCCTGCAGCCATACGCCGAGCAACTCGTAGGGGATGTCGCAGGCCGCCAGAGTTCCGGTTCACCTACGCTGTGCCCGGTGTGCGGAGCGCGGCCGCTGCTAGGCGTGCTTCGTCCCGAGGGGGATGGCGGCAAAAGGTTCTTGATGTGCTCCTTCTGCCTGCGCGAATGGGAATTCCGCAGAATTTTTTGCGCCACGTGCGGGGAAGAAACCGAAAACAAGTTGCCGGTATACGTGGCCGAGCAGTTTCCGCAGATGCGTGTGGAGGGCTGCGAAACCTGCAAATTTTATCTGCGCACTATCGATATGACGAAGGATGGCAACGCCGTGCCGCTGGTGGACGATCTGGCGGCGATTCCGCTGTCGCTGTGGGCCGAAGAGCACGGCTACTCGCGAGCACAGCCGAATTTATTGGGTACCTGAACTCTGGCGCAGAAATTCCGAGCGGTGAATTAACCAGCGGTTTTACGCCTGAACGTGGACGCCTTTCCAGAAAGCGACGCGATCCTTAATTTCGGCGGCGGCGGCCTTCGGCTCGGGATAATACCAGGCGGCATTTTCGTTTTTCATGCCGTCGACTTCTACGTGGTAATAATGAGCGGTGCCTTTCCAGGGGCAGATCGAAGTGTGATCGCTGGGCTTTAGAAGGTTCTTGGCGACGGATTCGAGCGGGAAGTACTGATTGCCTTCCACCTCAACGGTGGTGTTGCTCTCTGCTATTGTTTTTCCTGCCCAGGTGGCCTTAGCCATTTTTTTTCTCCTACGGCGATCAATTATTGCGACCTGCTGATGATATCGCGCCAACCGCAGCAACACACGAGAATCGAAACTTAAGTTGCCGAACGTTTAGATGCACTGACGCCGCGTTTTGATTCAATTACGCCCCGGCAACCCTAAAAAATACTATTTGCTACAATCGAGCCCATGCCAAACCACAATCGGGAACTTACGGGAGTTAGTTTCTTAGCAGGAATGCAGAAGTGTAAGGCGGCGATCGTCGTACTTTTTCTGGCCGCGGCGCCATTGGCGGCGCAATCCGGGTCGAGTGACAAGAATCCGCTGGCCGGTCACAAAGTGGCTGCCGACCTGGACGCGCGCCTGGCGCGATTCAAACCGATCAAGATGCCGTTTCACCAGCAGGCCCTGAGCGCGCGAGAAATCAAGCTGGTGGACAAATTGGTGCAGGCCGCAAATTACATCGAGCAAATATACTGGCGGCAGAGCGACCCCGACGGCCTGAAGCTTTATGTTTCGCCCGCTGGCAGTACCAAGCCTGAAGACATCAAGCTCCGGCGCCTCCTGAAAATCAACGGCAGCCATTACGACCTGGTGGATGATATGAAGCCGTTCGTCGGGACCACGCCGGCGCCGCTGGGCCGCGCTCTGTATCCCTCCGACCTGACTCGCGAAGAGATTGAGAAATACGTTCAGCAGCATCCCGAGCAAAAAGCGGCGCTCTATGGCGACTTCACCGTCGTTCGCAGGAAGGGAAACGCGCTGGTCGCAATTCCCTACCACGTGGAATTTGCGCAATTTGTAAAGCCAGCGGCCCAGGCGTTGCGCGAAGCCGCCGCGTTGAGCGATGATCCGGGATTTGCAAAGTTTCTGCGGCTGCGCGCCGACGCTTTGCTGAGCGACGATTATTACCAGAGCGATCTGGCTTGGCTGGATCTGCAGAATCCAAAATTCGATTTGATCCTCGCTCCGTATGAAACCTATCTCGATAACCTGCTGGGGGTGAAAACTTCCTACGGCGCGGCTGTGCTGATCCGCAACGAAGGAGAGAGCAAGAAACTCGAGATTTATCAGAAGTACGTGCCGGACTTGCAGGAAGCTCTTCCACTCGACAAGGCGGATCTGCCCTCTAAGCGCGGGCATTTGACGCCCATGGAAGTAATGGACGCCCCGTTTCGCACCGGCGATTTGCTGCACGGCTACCAGTCGGTGGCCGATAATTTGCCGAACGATGCGCGGGTGCACGTCGCCAAGGGCAGCAAGAAGATTTTTTTCAAGAATTTCATGGATGCGCGGGTGAACGAAGTGATTTTGCCGCTGGCCAAGCGCCTGATGCGCGAAGATCAGGCCGCCAAGGCTTCGGGTGACGGATATCTGGCGTCCACGCTGATGCACGAAATCAGCCACGAGCTGGGCCCGAATTATTCACGAACCGCGAAGGGAGAAGTAGATATTCGCGAGGCCATCGGTGGATCATTTTCCGGGCTGGAAGAGGCCAAAGCGGATGTGGTCGGCATGTTCGGACTGCAGTGGTTGAGCGCCCATGGCGTTGTGAGCAAAGAAAAACTCGAAGAAGACTACATTTCCTACGTGGCCGGAAATTTGCGGACTATACGTTTTGGAATCGCCGAGCCGCACGGGCGCGCGGAGATGATGGAATTTAGTTATTTGTCGACGCAAGGCGCTATCATGCGAGACGCCACGGGACGTTACGCCGTGGTGCTGGAGAAAATGCCCGCCGCGATAGCGGCGCTGGCAAAAGAGCTGCTGGAACAGGAGGCCACCGGCGACCGCGCGCGCTCGGAGGCATGGTTCGCCAAATACGCGGTGGTACCTCCCGAATTGCAGCAAGCGCTCGACAAAGTTTCGGATATTCCCGTGGACGTAGAACCGATTTATTCGTTTGAGGAGGCCATTCGATGAGCGAACAGAATTTTGCAAATCATGCCAAGTACGTGCCAGCGTTTCACTTTTTTGTGCTGCCGGTGTTGTTCCTGAATATTGGGTGGTCGGTTTACCGCTGGAAGACATCGTTATGGTCGACCGACGGGGCTATCTGGGTGTTAACGTCCGTAGCGATCCTGGTGGGATTTTTGTTCGCCAGGCTTTTCGCGTTGAGCGTGCAGGACCGCGTGATTCGAATGGAAGAGCGGCAGCGTTGCGAACGGTTGTTGCCCGCGGATCTTCAGGCGCGCATCGTGGAATTCGAGCCCGGGCAGCTCGTGGCGTTGCGCTTTGCGAGCGACGCGGAATTGCCGGCACTCGCGCGAAAAGTATTGGACGAAAAGGTGAAAGACCGCAAAGCCATCAAGAAGTTGGTGAAAAATTGGCGAGCGGATTATTTGCGGGCGTGAGGGCCGCAGCGGCCTAAATAGGCGGCTGGCTACAAAATGCTGCGCACCACGCCGCCATCGGCGCGAACGGCGGAGCCACTGATGGTGGTGGCCTGAGCGCTGGCCACAAAGGCCACGACGGCGGCGACTTCTTCCGGCGTTTCGAACCGTTTCAGAAGCGAACTCGGGCGGATAGTGGCGAAAAAAGTCTTTTCGAATTCGGATTTCGATATTCCCTGCTGCTTAGCCAGATCCTCTACGAAGGTTCCGACGCCTTCTGAAGCCGTTGGCCCTACCAGAACGGAGTTCACGGTGATGCGCGTGCCTGCCACCGATTCGGCCAATCCCCGGGCGATGGCGATCTGGGCCGTCTTGGTCATCCCGTAGTGAATCATCTCCGCGGGAATCTGCTGGCCAGACTCGCTGGAAATGAAAATGATGCGGCCCCAATTTTTGCGCTGCATGCCTGGAAGATACTGGCGACTGAGTCGGACTCCGCTCATCACGTTGACTTCGAAAAAGCGTTGCCAGTCGGCGTCGGATATTTCCGCGAACGGTTTGGGCTCGAAGATGCCGAGATTGTTGACAAGGATGTCGGCGTCGGTTGCCTCTTTTGTGAAAGATTGCACGCCGGCAGCGGTGGACAAATCAATGGCAACGCCTCGGAGATCGGCCTTGGGCGTGTGTTTGCGGATTTTCTCAAGGGCCGCATCCACTCGCGCTTGTGTCCGTCCGTTTACAATCACCTGCGCACCTTCAGCGGCCAGAGTATTGGCGATGGCGAAGCCGATGCCGGCGGTCGATCCGGTCACCACGGCAATTTTCCCCTTTATTCCAAGGTCCATCACTGCTCCTGAACTGAAAATATTGCGCGCGCGATCAATCGATCCGCACGCCGATTGAAAACGAATTTAGCGCCCCGCAGCGGAAGCGGCGGCTCCCTCAATTTCGTCGATTTCCTGCTTCGATAGTTTCAGCTCGGAGGCGCGCATTACTCCATCCGCTTGCTTGGCGTTGCGCGCGCCGACGATCACGCCGGTAACCGCTGGAAGGCGCAGCGCCCAGGCTATGGCGACTTCTCCTGGTGAACGGCCGTGGCGCTGGCCAACCTGGCGAAGGCGCTCGACCAGTTCGATATTTTTTGACAGGCGCGGTTCTTTGAACTCAGGATTGCGGGTACGAAAATCATCGGCGGGCAGCGCGGCGGCGCGTTCGCGGGTCATCGCTCCGGTCAACAGGCCGGAGGCCATGGGCGAATAGGAAATCACGCAGATTCCATGGTTTTCGCAGTAGGGGAGAATTTCGGCTTCGATGTTGCGGCGAATCAGCGAGTAGGGCGGCTGCAAAGAAGTAACCGGCACAATTTTCTGCGCGCGCTTGAGCTGCTCGACGTTGAAATTCGAAACACCGATCCAGCGAACTTTTCCTTCTCTCTGCAACGCGGCCATCGTCTGCCACGCTTCTTCCAGCCCCGGCCCGTTATCCGGCGGCGGCCAATGCATCTGATACAGGTCGATGGTGTCGACCTCTAAGCGGCGCAAGCTGGCCTCGCATTCACGGCGAACCGAATCCGCACTGTGATTGCTGCTGACTTTGCGTTTTTCATCCCAGACCAGCGAGCACTTGGTGAAAATATACGGCCGGGCTCCCTGCCATTCTTTGACGGCGCAGGCGACTATTTCTTCCGAGTGGCCGGTGCCGTAGACGGCTGCAGTGTCGATCCAGTTGACGCCTAGCTCAAGCGCACGCTTGATCGATGCGATGGAGTCACTGTCTTCCTGCCCGCCCCAGGCAAATTCCCATCCGCCGCCGCCAATCGCCCAGGCGCCAAATCCCACCGAGGTAATATTCAGGTCGGAATTTCCAAGTTTGCGTGTTTCCAAGGCGATGCCCCTTTTTAGCCAAACCGTGCTTCAGCACGTTGGATGAGGACCAGGCGGAAAGGTTAGAAGCTAATTTACGGTGAGCGCGGCGTCCAGCGATATGGTTTCGCCGCTGGTGTTGGTCAAAACAATCTGCTGCGCGCCGGCTGGCAGCGCAGGCGAGGTGACCGCCATGGTATTCATATCCACAAAATTGGCGGCGGATGCTTTGCCGCCGATGGTGACTTTGATTCCCGATTGAAAACCGCTTCCGCGAATCGTAATTGATGCGCCACCGGCGACCGGAACGGTAGATGCCGACAGCGAACCGATGGCCAGCGGAACGGCGGCCAGTTGCACGACCGTCAGCGATGCTTTTTGCGGCGTGCCGTCGAGCGTGGTGATGGCAAACAGGCGCTGGCCGTTTTCATCGATGGTCAAAAAACCGCCGTGCAGTGTATCGACATCGGTCATGAACTGGTTGCGGCAGAATAATACGCATGCGCAGAGCGCCGGAACGCGCATCGATGATGTCGACGCCGCCTTTCACTCCAGAGGCGCCAGCGGGGCCGGTGAGAAATGGCTGGTACAGCAGCGCTCCGGTGGGGTGCATGGCCAGCCCTGGTACGGCGATGCGTCCGGGAACTTGCGTCAGCTCCGCGGAAGCGGGCACGGCAGTTGCAAACATATTCGAATCGTGAATTTCGGCTGCGCTGTTGCTCTGCACGGCAAACATCGCTCCATCCACGGTGGAAGCGATGTCGCTGACCGCGGCGTTTGCGCCCGACACGTTGAATTGATCGGGCGCGCTGGAATTCCACATCGCGATGCGGCCTCCGGAGTTGCTGCCGAACGCGAAGACCACATTGTCGCCGGCGGCATTTCCTTGAAGAAGCGGCGCGCCGAGCAGGCTGGAGACTTCCGGTTCCGGCGCGGGCAGCTCTGTCGGCGGAATCGCGGATAAATTCATTTGCGAGAGGCAGGATGCGCAACCGCCGCCGGAGCCGCCTTCGGCGCTGATGGAGACGAATACCGATTGCGTGCTGGTGGCGGCGACGCGCGACGGACCGGAATTTGCGACTCCGGAAATGCCGCCTACAAAAGTGGCACCGCCGGCGCCGGTGTCGGGATTGAGAAGATAAACGCTTTTGCGCGCCGAAATCGGCAATCACCAGTTGCGAGCCGTCGGGAGTCAGTGACAAGCCGCGCCATCCGGAGTTTGGCGGAGGACCCCCCGGCGGCTGTATCGGCGCGACAAAAGCGCCGAGCTGCAGGTCGAAGACGTCGGCGTGATCGATGTTGGTCAGATACACGCGCTGGCGCTTGCTGTCGTATTGGATAAAACGGAAGAAACCTGGTTTCGAATAGGACTGCGCAGATGCCAGGTATTGGAAAGATCTCGTTGCAGTTGTGGAGCCCGACGGAGCGGTGACCGCCACGTCTGCATTTCCTGCGACGCCCGGCGGGGTCTGCAAAGTGATGCGCTCGAAGGGGAACGGGTACGTCGTGTCCAGCCCGGTCTGCGCCGCGATGGTTGCGATGTTGTCGACGCTTTCCACGATGGCGTTCGAACCGCCAATTCTTACGCTGATTCCCCTCGGATCGCTGCCGAAACCGTATCCGGTGATTTGCACGGATTCGCCGCCGGTATTGACGCCAGCATTAGGCAGCACGCGCAAGATTTTTGGCCCGTAACTGAATGCTTCCGGCGCGATGGCCAGCCAATGATTGGAAGGAGAATAAGCCGTAACGCCGACCGGACCATTTGTAACAGTTGCCGGCGACGTGGCTTGAATGGCAGTCGTGCCAAGAACGCTGACATTGCCGGCCGCCAACGTGCCGATCTTCAAGATTGCGTCCGCCGGAATGTTTTGCCCGCTCAGAAGCAGAGCGGTGCCACCTGCGGCTGGGCCTTCGGAGGGAATACTCGCGGGCACCGCTGTGAATGAAGGAGCCGCGGCGGAAAGCGTCGCGGGAGATGCCGCGTCGATGAAGCTGACTCCCCGATTCGAAACCCCGAATAGTAACTGCGTGTCGTTGGTGTCTTCTATTTGCGCGGCGACGCCCTGGATCGCTGCACCAGGAACCTGTCCGACAACGTGCAGATCATGTCCGGCGAGCACTGTGACCACCGCTGCGCCTGATGACGATTCGCTGACGAAAATGAAATTGCTGTCGCGTGAAAATGTAACGCCTCGATTTCCAGCGGATGCGCGCGATGCGACCTGGTTCAGGGATCCGTCGAGCAGCAATACCTGCGCCGCGCCGCTGGACGAGAACACCGCCACAAAACGGCTGCCGTCAGAATTGGCGGCTAGCCAACTGATCGAGCCGGTGCCCAGCGATTTTGGTCCAGCAACCAAGCCGCCGTTCGGGGCGAAGACTGCGAGGTTTCCGCTGGAATCATTGGCGGCGACGATCGCCTTCGAGCGATCGCCGGTGCGTGCTATCGGCCCAAGGCCGTTTTGAAAAACGGACGGAGCGGTCGAGGTCAGATTAGTTAGCGCGTTGGAACCTGGATCCCAGAGAGCGGGTAACGCTTGCGAAGACGTAGGTTGTCGTAAACGCAGGAAACACCGGCTGTTTGAAAGGGGCAAAACTTCCACGGGTCGATCGAATACTGTGGACGGGATTGGCGAAATTCCTGCCTGCGGGTATCGCCGCGTGACTTGCAGCGACGTGGTGTCCACCGCGACAATTTCGTTCACCGCTGTCCCCGCCCAAACTGTGGTGCCATCGGCGGAAAGATCGGCGCTGGTCACGCCCGCGATGACGATTTGCGCCGCGATGCTTTGATCGACCGTGGAGATCACTTCCAGCCGGTTCATGGCGCGGTTGGCAATGAACAAATGCTGATGAGCGGGATCGTAAACGAGATGACGGTGATGCGCTTCGCCGGGAGGGTTGTCGGCGGCTGGCGCGGAATCGGTTCGAACGAAAGTGGTGCGCGGAAAAGCGGCCCCAATTACCGTGCCTTGAATCGCCAGGGTCAGGCTTGCGCTGTGAGCCAGAGCTCCGCTGACTCCCTGCACGGATACTGCAAAGTTGCCGGTAGCGGTGTTGCCAGCTGCTCCGAAAACGACCTGCGTGTCTGCGCCTGGTGCGGCCATAAACGGGCTCGGCGGATTCGACACCACGCCGGCCGGCAAGCCCGAGAGCGCAACTTGCACCTGGCCGTTGAAGCCGTTCTTCGCGGTGATGGTGAAAACGACAGGCGCGCTGACGCTTCCTTGAGGCACGGTAATGGTCCCCGAACTGATTCCCATCGAGAAATCGGCGGTTGGCGGCGGGGGCGGTTGTTGCAATGTAGACCCAGCCCCGCCGCATCCTGCGCATATCTCAATCAGTAAGAGGAACCCGAAAAATGCCGTTTGACCGCGCCCCAAGGAATCGCCCCAAATGTGAGGTGCGACCAAGCTGCACCCCGCAGCGGGAACAATACT
>JBBRZT010000141.1:0-9340 GCA_038236395.1 Candidatus Acidiferrales bacterium | reverse complement strand
TAAATATCGCGCACCTTGCCGCGTGCGGACGGTGTGAGCCCGGCAAAATGTGTCTCGCGCAGGACGCGGCTTGCAGGAATAGCAGGCAAAAACATTTCCCCCGACTAAGTGGGGAGCATTTTAACGCAGCGACACGCGATGTCAAAGCCGCGCCGGTGGAAAACTCTGGAAGAAAAAATCGCGCGCGAGGAAAATAGTTGTGGACAAAATAAAAAAGAAGGAGCAGACGCCGCGAAGGATGCCAGTTACAAAATTATTCGGTCCGCTTTCACTTGTTTCTTTGTCTTTTACGCCGCTGAAGCCGCTGCCGCCCGGTCTTTCTTCGAACCGGAATCGCCTTCCCAGCGCACGCTCACCAGTTTCGAAACTCCCGGCTCCTGCATGGTCACTCCATAGAGCACGCTGCCGGTCTCCATGGTCTTGCGGTTGTGAGTCACGATGATGAATTGCGTCTGATCGCTCATCGCCCCGATCAATCGCGTGAACCGCCCGACGTTCGCTTCGTCCAGCGGCGCATCCACCTCGTCCAGAATGCAGAACGGACTAGGCTGATAGCGGAAAATCGCAATCAGCAGCGCCAGCGCGGTCATGGCCTTTTCGCCGCCGCTCAGCAACAGAATATTTTGCAGCCGCTTGCCCGGAGGCGACGCCACAATGTCGATGCCCGCGTCACCGGAGCTATCCGCCTCGGTCAGCCGCATCTCCGCCATTCCACCGCCGAAAATAGTATGAAACGCTTCCGAAAAATTCTTGTTGATGGCATGGAACGCCTGTTCGAACCGTTCCTTGGTCGCCGCATCCAGTTCTGCGATGGCTTGTTGCGTGTCCAGAATCGACTGCACCAGGTCGTCGCGCTCCCGCGTCAGAAAAACAAAGCGTTGATCGCACTCGTTGAATTCCTCGAGCGCCATCATGTTCACCGCGCCCATTGCTTCGATGCGCTCTTTCATCTCCCGATAGCTGGCTTCCGCGGTGGCCAGTTCTTCACCGCTCATGAACGCCGTTTCCGTGGCGATCAAATCCTCCGGCTGCGCGTTCACTTCCGTCATGCACGTCTCGCGCAGATGCTGCCGGTCGGAATCGTTGCGCGCCCGCCCGATTTCCGCCTGACTGCGCTGTTCACGAAGTTCCTGCAGCGATTGCCGCCCCATCCGCAAATGATCTTCCATCTGCGTCACGCGGTTGCGCCCGCCATCCCATTCCTGTTCCAGTTCGCGCTGCCGCACTTCGAGCCGCAATTTTTCGCCGCGCAGTCCTTCCAGCTGAGTGCCCAGCTCCTGGCTTTGTTGCGCCAGTCCCGTCAGCTCATCATTCACCGATTCAAGTTGCTGCCGGAGCGAAACCTCGCGGCGCATCAACTCGGAATTTTCTTCCGTCAAGCGTGTCGCCAGAATTTCCGCCGCCGCCAGCCGTTCGTTCATCGCCGCAAGCTCCGCGCGTCCGGCAGACAGTTCCTGCTGGTCCGTCTCAATCGACCCGCGCAGGCCCACCAGCTCTTCTGCGATGCGCGCTCGTTCGGCTTCCGCTTCCGCTCGAATGGTCGTCGCGGCGGCATGTTCTTCGCGTGCGCGATCCGCGCGTGTCCGTGCGCGCTCCACGTCCTGCCGGATGCGTTGCAGTTCGTTCTGGCAAGCCGTCAATTCCAACCCCAGCCGCGCCAGCTCACCCTGCATTTGTTGGTGCCGGTGCCTCGCCGCGAAGACGTTGCGATCCGCTTCGCGTTGCTGCATGTCGATGCCTTCGAGTTTTTTCTGCGTGGCGTTCAGCTCGACGGTGACCGCTTCCAGCGCCGCCTGTTTTTCTTCGGCGTCGTGTTCTAGTTGCATCACTTCTGCGTCCAGCGCGCGCAGCTCGCGCTTCATCCCCAGCGGCCCGGCTTCATCCGCGCGGCCGCCGGTAACCATGCGTCCCTGGTAGCAAGTGCCGTCGGGCGTCACGAACGCAAATTGCGGATTCTCGCGCGACAGTCTTTCCGCCGAACCCGCGCTGTCCGCCAGGTACGCCGCCTTCAGCCGCGGCAAAAATTGTTTGGCCGCCGCTCCCAGTGGATCGCGAAACTCCACCAGCTTGTCCAGCCGCGAAATCACGCCATCTTCCACGCGGAAATTGATGATCGGCTCGTACTCTGGCAACTTCAGCGTCCGCAGTGAGTCCACAAAAAACGTCGCTCGCCCGCCCACTTCATTGCGCAGCAGCGAAACTCCCGCCCGCGCATGGTCGTATGTTTCCACCACCACGTATTCGAGTTCGTCCCGCAAGTACTGCTCGATGGCCGCTTCGTGGTGCTCTTCCACCTCAGCGTAATCCGCCAGCACGCCCACTGCGCGAAAATCTTGCCCGGCGCCGCGCTCGTTGGCCGCAAATAATTTTTGCACCGCATCGGCTGTATATGAGCGATCGTTCAGAATCTGCGTCAGCGTCGAGTGTCGCGCCCTTACTCCCGACAGCGAATCGCGCAGCGCTTCAGCTTGCTCCTTCAGCGACCCGCTCTTCTCGCGAAGTTCGCTGATGCTGGCCAGCAGCTTCACCGCTGCCTGCTTCAGCGTGCTCAGTTGCCCGCTGGCCGATTCAAACTCGTGCGCCGCCTGGTCCGCGTCATCACGCAACCGTATCGATGTCTCCAGCATGTCGTGCTCGCTGCCCTCCAGCTTGCTCAGCGCCTGCGCCTGGTGCACCAGCGCTTCTTCCGCCTGTTTTTGTTCGCCGTGCAGCCGCAGTAGGCTTTCGCCAGCTTCCACTTCCGAACGCCGCAGCGTCTCGATGCGTTCCTCCGAGTCCGTGATCAGCGTATGCCGCGATTGGGCGCGTCCAGCCAGCCCCTCTACGCGCGCGCTCAGCACCCCCGACTCTTCCCGCAAGTAAGTCACCGCTTGGATTTGCGCCGCGCTCCGTCGTTCACACTCCGCGGCCTGCGTAGTCGCCTGACTCAATTCGCTCGAGACCACGCTGTGCCGCACCGCCAGCTCTTCCGCCCGCTGCCGGTTAAAGCTGATGCGATTTTCTCCGCGATCCACTTCCAGCGCCGTCAGGTTCAACACATTCTGGTTTTGCCGGATCTCCGCATCCAGTTCGTAAATGCGCTGGTTCAGCCTGTCGTGATCGTCTTCCTGCTGCTTGATGGACGTGGCATGCTGCGTTTCCGCTGCGGTCATCTCCGCCAGTTGGGTCGCTAACCGTTCCGCTTCCAGGTCCAGCTCGCGAGCCTTGCCCGCCAGCATCTGCCGCACAATGGCGCGCATCTGGTCGCGAATCTCCGAAAAGCGCCGCGCCTTCGACGCTTGCCGCTTCAGCGAACCAAGCTGCTTCTCCACTTCCACGACGATGTCGTTCACGCGCGCCAGATTCAGGTTGGAAAACTCCAGCTTGGCTTCCGCCAGCCGTTTCTTGGTTTTGAATTTCGTCACGCCCGCGGCTTCTTCAATAATCGCGCGCCGCTCCATCGGCTTGGTCGAAAGGATCAGCCCGATGCGTCCCTGCTCGATGATGGCGTACGAGTCCGGCCCCAGCCCGACGCCCATGAACATTTCCTGGATGTCGCGCAGCCGCCCAGTCCGCCCATTGATCAGGTACTCGCTTTGGCCCGAGCGGTACAGCCGCCTGCTGACCACCACTTCGCCCGGCTTGGTCGCCAGCACCGGTTTGTCCGCGGCTTTCCTGCGGCGTTTGAACCTGTCTTCCGGCATAGCCGGTGTTTGTATTTCACCTTGGACTTCCGTTTCTTGCTGCGCTCCATCTGCTTCAGGGGACTGCGCGGGGACAAGCGAGATAATTTCGTCGTTTCCGTTTGAATTCGAAGCCAAGGCAATGGCCGCATCCTGCCCTGCGCTGCTTCCCATAGCGGGCACGCCTTCGGGCCCTTGAATCTCGGCGCTCTCCATCACGAAGCGCGCGGCTTCGGCCAACTCCGGGTCTTCCATGGTTATGGTCACTTCCGCCAGCCCCAGCGGTGGCCGCTTGACCGTTCCATTAAAGATGCAATCCGCCATGCGCTCCGCGCGCAGAGACTTGTGGCTCTGCTCGCCCAGCACCCAGGAGATGGCGTCCACCACGTTCGATTTGCCGCAGCCATTTGGGCCCACGATGCAGGTCGTCCCCGAGCCGCTGAAAGTCACCACAGTCCGCTCGCAGAATGACTTGAATCCGGTAATTTCCACTTTTCGGAGCTTAAGCAAGGTTTCCTCTTTGGGTCTCCACGCGCGCGCCACTATCCAAACGTCGGGGCTTCAAAAGCCGCGATAAGAGACGAGTCTTTGGTCCTGTAGAGGAAGACGTAGGTTCCGACAAAAACGTTGGCAGGTTCTCGATGAGAGCCCTAGCCGCCGGCGCTGGCGCGTGGATGGCGGTACGCAAAAAAATTAACACGAAGCAACGGGAGTGTAAAGCCTTACCCTACTAGTTGTGGCCGAAATATTACGGCTACAATCGAGGGACGATCCGATCATAGAAAGGCCCCATACGTTTTTCGATCAGCTAGGAACACACGCGCAGCTTCCACATTGCCCCGTTTCGAAACCCTCGGCTACAATCTAACGTTTATCCATCACCGCGGAACGCACTGGGAGCACATGGCCGAGATTCAGCTGCACAACACTCTGGGCGGAAAAATCGAGGCTTTCGTCCCGCAAAAACCCGGCGAAATCCGCATGTACAGCTGCGGCCCGACGGTCTATGACTACGCGCACATCGGAAATTTCCGCACCTTCGTCTTTCAGGATATTCTCCGCCGTTTCCTGAAATCGCGCGGCTTCAAAATCACCCAAGTGATGAACCTGACCGACGTAGACGATCGCATCATCGCCAACGCCGCGGCCGCGGGAGTCGGCATCCGCGAGTACACAGAACAATTCGCCCAGGCTTTTTTCGACGACTGCAAAGCTCTCAGCCTCGAGCCACCCGAGCACTGGACCCGCGCTACCGACAACATCGAGCCCATGGTGCAGCTGATCGAGCGCCTGCGCGAAAAATCCTTCACCTACGAAAGCGAAGGCTCCATCTACTACCGCATCGCCAAATTCCCCGATTACGGCAGGCTCTCCAATATCGACGTCGCCGGCATCCAGGCTGGCGCGCGCGTGGACGTGGACCGCTACGAAAAAGAAAGCGCGCGCGATTTCGCTCTATGGAAAGCTCCTAAGGCGGGCGAGCATTTCTGGGAAACCAGCATCGGCAAGGGCCGGCCCGGCTGGCACATCGAATGTTCCGCCATGGCCATGAAATATCTGGGCGAAACATTGGACATTCACACCGGCGGAATCGACCTGGCTTTCCCGCATCACGAAAACGAAATCGCCCAGAGCGAAGCGGCCACCGGCAAACATTTCGTCAAATACTGGCTGCACGCCGAGCACTTGCTGGTCGAAGGCGAAAAAATGTCCAAGTCGCTCGGCAATTTCTATACCTTGCGCGATCTTTTCGCCAAGGGTTACAAGCCCTCCGCTCTGCGTTTCGCCTTGGCCAGCGTGCCCTATCGCCGCCAGTTGAATTTTACCTTTGACGGATTGCAACAGGCAGCCAGCTCCGTCGAGCGCCTCAGAAATTTCGCCGACCGTCTCGCGCAAGGTAAATTTCCCGCAGGCCCGCACAAAAGCATGTCCGGACGCATCGCCGAAGCCGCCAAAGAATTCGACGCCGGCCTCTCCGACGACCTGAACACCGCGCGCGCCCTCGGAGCCATGTTCGAGTTCTTCCGGGAAGCCAACATCGCCATGGACAAGGGCGAGTTCAGCCCCGCCGACGCACCCGCCGCGCAAAAATTCCTACAAGACTGCGACCAGATTTTCGCGGTGCTCGAAAACAATGACGCCCAGAAGCTGCAAGCCCTGGGCTACGGCCAGTCAGACGCCGCTGGCGACGACGCGGAGATCGAAAAAATCGTTGCCGACCGCCAAGCTGCCCGCCAGTCCCGCGATTTCGCCACCGCCGACCGAATCCGCAAAGACCTCGATAAACGTGGTATAATCCTTGAAGATTCGCGAGACGGCAGCGTACGCTGGAAACGCAAATGACCAACAATCTCCAAATCTTTTCCATCAATTTCTCGCCTGCCGAAACTCGTCCCAATCTTTACAGCGTTGATTAACCCCTACCTCCTTTCGTAGTCCAAATTCTGTAATTCCGCATCTCTCGTAGCGTTTCGCCCCTCGGCAAGCTCCGCCTAATCGTTAACCACTCTTCTTCAAGGAGGAAGAAATGATCACCGCACCCGAATCCAAAACGAAATCCCCCGCCGCCGCGTCGTCGAAATCAGAGTGGAAGCTGCCCCAGCTCATTACCGAGCTACCGGGACCGAACGCCAAGCGCGTGCTCGAAGCCGACGCCAAGTTCATGTCTCCGTCCTACACCCGCGACTATCCGCTGGTTGCCAGGCGCGGCCGCGGCGCCATCGTGGAAGATGTCGACGGCAACATGTTCCTGGACTTTGCCGCGGGCATCGCTGTTTGCTCCACCGGCCACTGCCACCCGAAAGTGGTCGCCGCCATTCAGGAGCAGGCCGCCGACCTGATTCACATGTCCGGCACTGATTTCTACTACGAAAACATGCCGCGCTTCGCCGAAAAATTGGCGGCCACCGCGCCGGGCCCCGAAGCCAAAAAAGTTTTCTTCACCAATTCCGGCACCGAAGCCGTCGAAGGCGCCATCAAGTTGGCTCGCTATGCCACGAAGCGCGACAAGTTCATCGCCTTCTACGGCGCATTCCACGGCCGCTCCATGGGCGCTCTCTCCATGACCGCCTCGAAGACCACTCAACGCAAAGGATTCGGCGCGCTGCTCAGCGGGGTCGAGCATATTCCTTATCCCTACGCCTACCGCTGCGCGCTCGGTCATACGCCCGACACTTGCGGCGCGGAAATTCTCGAGCAGCTCGAAGGGCAAATTTTCAAGCGGCTCTTCGATCCCGAGGATGTTGCCGGAATTATCATCGAGCCCATTCAGGGCGAAGGCGGCTACATTCCCGCGCCCGATTTCTTCCTGCAGGAACTCCAGCGCATCTGCCGCCGCCACGGCATCATGCTCATCGCCGATGAAGTGCAGTCCGGCATGGGCCGCACCGGAAACTGGTGGGCCTGCGAAAAGTCCGGCATCGAGCCGGACATCATTACCTCCGCCAAAGGCATTGCCAGCGGCATGCCCCTCGGCGCCATCATCGCCCGCGAAAGCGTGATGAACTGGAAGCCTGGATCGCACGGCACCACCTTCGGTGGCAATCCTGTCTGCATCGCCGCCGGCCTGGCCACCTTCGAGCTCATCGATTCCGAATATCGCGAAAACGCACGCCGGCTTGGCGATTACATCTTCAAGAAAACCGCGGGCTGGAAAGACAAATTCAAAATCGTCGGCGACATCCGCGGCCGCGGCCTGATGATCGGCATCGAAATTGTCCGCGACCAAAAAACAAAAGAAAAAGCCGCCGAGCTCCGCAATCACATCGTCGACCGCGCTTTCTACCACGGCCTATGCATCCTCGGCGCGGGAGAAAACACGCTGCGCCTCTCCCCTCCGCTCATGATCGACCAGGAACAAGCCGACGCCGCCCTCGCTATCGTGGAAAAATGCCTCCATGAAGCAGAAAACAAATCCTAAGAAACCCGCGCGGTTCCCCCGCCATCCCGTGGCGTCCCGCAGTAATTGCGGCGGCCACGGGATTTTTCTTCGTCTATAAAAGTAACTGTTATTTGCCGTCACTACTTCGTATACTTGCTTTGGCGTCCCGCCAAACCGACCATGCCCATTTTTTCCCGCTTGCTCTTTTAGGTCGTCCGTTGGAGCGCCTGCCGCGGCCTCCACGACGCCGACGCCCACAACGACGCTGCTTCACTCAACTCCAGGTTCGAAAAAAAGGAAAAAGCCCGGCGCACCGGCATGCGCGGTGAAACCTACGGCTATTGGTATCTCCGCCGCCACGGTTATGTCTTCGTCGCGAAAAACTACATGCCCGTCGGCGCCAAAGGCGAACTCGACCTTGTCGGCTACGACGGCGAAACTCTCGCATTCGTCGAAATTCGCACCCGCACCATCCCCGATCACTCGCCCGCGCTTCCAGCGATGCCCGAATTAAGCGTCACGCATTCCAAGCAGGCCGTGCTCGTCCGCACCGCCCAGCGTTTCTTATCCGACCGCCACCTTCGCGATTGCCCCACCCGCTTCGACATCCTGGCCATCGACAACATCCCCGGTCAATCGCCAGTCGTCCGCCTGCACAAAGACGCCTTCAGCCCGCAGTTACACCGATAAGACATCGCCACAACTCCGTTCCGCCGCAATCGCGGTACAATTACCCACCAAAGCGACCCGGCCTCCCCGCGCCCGGTCCAGTCATCTGTCGAGGAGGACGTCTTTGCCTGAGTTGCGGAAGGATCCCATCACCGGCCGCTGGGTCATTATCTCCACCGAACGCGGCAAGCGCCCCAACGAATTTCTCCGCGAAAGCGTCGTAGCCTCCAACGGCAAGAATTGTCCGTTCTGCCCCGGCAGCGAATCCAAAACTCCCACCGAGATTCTGGTCTACGGCCGCAATGGCGGCGGCATCAACTCCCCGGGCTGGAACATCCGCGTTGTTCCCAACAAATTTCCCGCACTCGGCATCGAAGGCGACCTTGATCGCGAGGGCGAAGGGCTCTTCGACAAAATGAATGGCGTGGGCGCGCACGAAGTCATCATCGAAACCCCCGACCATTCCGCCACGCTGGCCACACTTTCCGAGCGCGCCGTCGAAGACGTGCTGTGGGCCTACCGCGACCGCATGCTCGATCTCAAAAACGACAAACGCTTCCGCTACATCCTCATTTTCAAAAATCATGGCGAAGCTGCCGGCGCTTCCCTCGAGCATCCTCACTCGCAGCTTATCGCTCTGCCCATCGTCCCGCGCCGCGTCCGCGAAGAGGTCGACAACTGCTGGCACTACTACGACGAAAAAGAGCGCTGCATCTTTTGCGACATCATCCGCCAGGAGCGCGACACTGGCGAGCGCGTCATCGGCGAAAACGAGCATTTCGTCACGCTCGCGCCTTACGCTCCGCGCTTCCCGTTCGAAATGTGGCTGCTGCCCAAGGCCCACGGGTCTTCTTATGAAAATAATCAGAGCTCGATCTACGGCAGCCTCGCGCGCATGCTCAAAGATACCTTGATGCGACTCGACGCGGTGCTCGACCGCCCCGCCTACAACTTCATGATTCACACTTCGCCCATCGGCGAAGAAATCAACGACCACTATCACTGGCACATCGAAATTATTCCCAAGCTCACCAAAGTCGCCGGCTTCGAATGGGGCACGGGTTTCTACATCAACCCCACACCGCCCGAAGAATCCGCCCGCTTCCTGCGCGAAACCAAAATCGACTCG
>JBBRZT010000140.1:0-9353 GCA_038236395.1 Candidatus Acidiferrales bacterium | reverse complement strand
ATTGTGGGGCGGCCGAATGCGGGGAAGTCTACCTTGGTGAATAAGCTGGTGGGACAGAAGATCGCCATTGTTACTTCCAAGCCGCAGACTACGCGGAACCGGATTCAGGGAATTGTGAGCAAGCCGGAGGGGCAGATAATTTTTATAGATACGCCGGGTTTGCATGAAGCGGACTCCGCGCTGGGGCGGCAGATGATGCATGAAGTGGCCGCGGCGGTGGAAGGCATCGATTTGCTGTTGCTGATGGTGGACGCCAGCAAAGACCACCCGCATGCGGACGCTTTGCTTTTGCAAAAGGCGGAGCGCTTTCGAGGCAAGACCATTCTGGCGCTGAATAAGGTGGACCGCTTGCCGAAGCCGAAGCTGCTACCTTTGATCGATGCGTTCAATAAGGCTTTTGATTTCGCGGCCATCGTGCCGATTTCGGCGCTGAAGGGAACGGGCTGCGACGAATTGGTGGACGCGATTCTGCGGGAACTTCCAGTGGGGGAACCGTATTTTCCCGACGATCAGGTTACCGACCAGCCGGAGCGTTTTCTGGCCTCGGAAATCATCCGCGAGAAAGCCATTCAGGTGATGTATCACGAAGTGCCGTACGCGCTGTCGGTGATGGTAGAGAAATTTGAGATGCTGCCCAAACTTTTGCGCATTGAAGCGCTGATGAACGTGGAGCGTGATTCGCAGAAGAAGATTTTAATCGGGCACAAGGGCGAGATGCTCAAGAAAATCGGCACGGAAGCGCGCCGGGAGCTGGAAAAACTTTTTGACATCAAGATTTATTTGTCCCTGTTCGTCAAGGTCGCTCCCGACTGGCGCGAGAATCCGCAGAAAGTTCGCGAACTGGATTGGCACTTCCAGTTGGAAGGGCTCAGTGAAGAGATCGCGCGCAAGTCCCCTTCGGATAAAGATTCATAACGGAATTGGTGAGGCGAGCGTAGGAGAGTGAGAAGAGACCAAAAGAAAGACCCACCCTCAAAAATCCGAGGGTGGGCACCCACGAACGATCTTGCGGAGTTAGGCTGGGGCACCCGCCGGTAAAGCGGGTCGCCGGATGTACGCGCTGAAACTCGCAACCCTTGAAATCGAACAGGATGAGGCACCCCATATCAACGAACACCTGACTACAGTGTCGCGCGCGCACATCTACTCCGCGGCAAGTATTGAGTTTGTCTTTCATTACTCTCATCCTCACCAGAGTTAGCGCGGTCGAGTCGAGCTAGATAATTCCGAGTGATTTCCGTAACGTTTATGAAACGCTCCAGTCCTGGAATACCGGCTCATGAGCGTACAGGCTAAGAGGATGAGTCAGATGGCGGGCATTGCAACACTTCAGGGGACCAGTTGGAAGGAAATATTTCGGCGGACCTGGAAGGAAGCGGGTAAAGATGACCTCCTAGGGCGCTCGGCGCAGCTCTCGTATTATTTCTTTCTGGCGCTCTTTCCAATGCTGATCTCCATAATCGCCGTCCTGGGCGTTTTTTCCGGAGTTGGAGAGTCCGTCAAGCAGGGGTTAAATGGTTTTTTGGCGGGAGTGCTTCCTGGCTCGGCTTCGGAACTGATTCAAAAAACGCTCAACGAAGTAAGCCAGGCCCATTCCGGTTCCAAATTGTCGCTAGGAATTATTTTCTCTCTGTGGTCGGCATCGGCTGGAATGTCGGCGGTAATGGATACGCTGAACGTAGAGTACGAAGTCCAAGAAACTCGCTCGTTTGTCCGCAAAAACGTCACCGCGATTGGGCTCTCGGTGGTATCCGCAGTGCTGATTTTGGCGGCCGTGGCTATCGTGCTTGCGGGCGGTTCCGCGGCGGACGCATTTTCCCACGGCTTAATTTCCATGGTTTTGAAGATTGTGGAGTGGCCCATCGCGCTGGGGCTCGTCCTCCTAGTGTTCGCGATGATTTATTACTTCGCGCCTGACGTAAAGAACCAGGATTGGCATTGGATAACACCGGGGACGATTGTAGGGCTGGGTCTATGGCTGCTGGTGTCTTTCGCCCTGAAGATGTACCTGCACTACTTTGACCGGTACAGCGCAACTTACGGTTCACTCGGCGCGGTGATTATTCTTTTGCTGTGGTTTTACTGGACCGGGGCGGCGGTGCTGATGGGCGCGGAGTTGAACAGCGTGCTGGACGATGTCGCGGCGGAACGCGGCGAAGGTGCCGAACTGAAGAGTGAAACAGCGCCTCAGGAGAAGGCTGCGGCGGCTGGAGCGTCGTAACTTGCGTCGTAGCGCCGGTGTTGGAAGGTGGCGGCTTTGAGCTTCCCTAAATCGGCGCTCTTTAAAATCAAGAAGCTTAGGAACTTCACTTTTTGTTTAGCATCGCCTCTCGAGCTCTTTCCAGTTGGTTTCAAGTGCAGCGGCTTTTTCCATGGCCTCGCGCAGAGCTTAGCGCCATTCGTCGAGCGAGTAGGCAGGGTCGCCGGGGCCACGGCGGCCCATTTCTACACCGAGGATGCGACGGACTTTTTGAGGCGATCGATAAGGATGAATTGCTGTCCGTGTCTTTCGTGAAGCCGGATGGATTGGTTGACGGGCATCCCGCGTCGTCAAAGTTCGATCTGTTCGAGAGCATGGTGCAAAAGACCGTGAATCACCTGAAAGCCACGCCGGAATTGATGGCTGAGACGGCGTTTATCGTGACGCTTGATGAAGGCGGCGGTTACTACGACTCCGGCTGCATCCAGCCCCTGGATTTTTTTGGCGATGGGCCGCGCATTCCGCTGATCATCGTTTCCGACTATACGAAGGGCGGGCACATCAATCACACCTATACGGATCATGTGTCGATCCTGAAGTTCATCGAGAGGAACTGGCGCCTGAAACCGCTGACGCACCGGAGCCGGGATAATTTTCCAAATCCCGTATCTGAGAAAGACAACCCGTACGTGCCGGTGAATGCGCCGGCGATCGGGGATTTGTTTGACATGTTTGATTTCCACCATGACGGGAGGCGTTGAGCAGCGACGGTAGAGGCGAAACGTTCACGATGGGACGCCGGCGGTGTCTTTAGCTGCCGGCGTTGCCGCGATCGGCTTTGGAGCGGGGCATTACGCGCAGCACGTCCGCGACGGTTAATCCTGCCTGTCCCCAGAAAAACCAGCAATCATCGGGTTTTGAAAGAAGCCCGAATTTAATCAGATAGTTCGCCGGGGGCCGATGACTGTCGCCCTCCCACCTTGAAATCGACATGGCCGAAGCACCGACACGTTTGCCAAGCTCCGATTGGCTTATTTCCAGATAAGCCCGCAACGCGACGATTCTCTTTCCAAGGTGCGGATTCGACAATTTATGAACGGACGTTTTGCCCGGGCCGGACGCCATCGAGCCCTCCCCACAACCACATGGAGCATGCTACGCCTGGGGGCCACGAGACACGAAACGTGACAGCGACCTCAGAAATAAGAACTCCTGGCGCAGAGGTCCTCGGTCTCATGACCGTCTTCATTCCAGGGCTGGTAAATGCGGTAAGCGAAGAAATATTTTTAGGAGTTTTGATGAATGATACATGATTACGGACCGCAATTTATCGGACTGAACGACGTATACTGCCACATACGCAGCCCTCGAATTGCGGAGGCGGCAAAATGGCCGACGAAGAGTGGATCAAAACGCTTGCAGACGGAAGAAAAGTGAAATTCATATACCAAGAATTACCGGTGGACGGTGCGTTTATCACCGCGCAGCTGGCAGGCAATGAGGTGGTGTATTCGGTGGTATTGACCAAAGCAGGAAATCCGCTTAGTCGTGAAGATGTCGAAAGCCATTTTGCCGGCGAGCTTGCAAAAAAATAGCGTCACGCATTTTGGAACATTCCGCGCGGAGCTACGATCCCGGCAACTGTGCACAATGGGACTGAATGGCACGGGTCGCGCTTTAATGGTTGGCGCTCACCGTCCTGGATCTTTCACTTTTTCTTGAGCATCGCATCTCTGGCTTTTTCAAGCTGGTCTTCCAGGGTTGCCGCTTTTTCCATGGCTTCGCGCAATGCTTTGCGCCATTCGTCGGGCGAGTAGGCAGGTTCGCCGAGGCTGCGGCGGCCCATCATTACGCCGAAGGCGACTCCCGCGGAAAAAATCTCGACAATTTCCGGGTCGGCGACCACCCACGCTTCGCTCAGCCGGCCTTCCGATTTCCAACTCTCGGTCAACTTTGCCTGTTCCAGTTTCATGTCTGCGAAGCTGTGCCTTTGTGCCATTCCCAAGCCTCCTTGGCATTATTCGAAGTGTGAGAGGGATCGACTGGTAGGCCCACGAGAGAAACGGGAATCTTGCTCAATCAGTACCGAGTGGTGGGTTTGCTTTCCCAGGATTGCACCGCGCTCGCGTGGCGGCCACCCGCGAAGAGAAAACCCGAACCTTTGAAAACACAAAGAATGCGGCAGCGCCTCGAGTCGCTGAATAGATAACTAGGTAGTGATATCAGTTCTTTCGCCACTATCACCGGCGGTGGCGACTCAGGATTGCTGAGCCATTGCGACTGGACTTGTAACATTTCTACCCGTGAGAGCTTTTCCCAAAAGAAAGTCGCAGAGTCGACCGCTCTAAAACGAAATAACAAAGGACTTTAGCTGGCGCTCAACGTTGGAGTCCCAAATGCTTATGTCTATGCGGTGGAAAGAAAGCGATAAAAGAATATGAAAACTAACGGCAAGAAAGGCTGCATGCGGCGCGAGCGCATACGCGGATTTAGCCTGATTGAACTCCTGGTGGTGCTGTTGATTGTGATGATCGTCGCGGCGATCACCATACCCAATGTGTTGTTAGCGGTTTCCAATGTGCGTTTGCGCGGCTCAGCCGGTGCCCTCGCTGGGGTCATGCAACAGGCCAGAATCCTGGCCGCAAAAAACAACCAGACCTATCCGATTCGTTACGGTACCGCCAACGGAGCCCAAATCGCCTATGTCGATCTCAATCGCAGTGGCAGCTTCGACACCGGTGAACCGATGGCGCAGTTCGGCGGGAGCACGGTTCCGGCGGCCGGCGCCCCAAGCGGGGGAGGCGGACAACCGTCTGCTTACGTCCTGCCGGGAGATAGCGGAAGCGGATCGTACGATAACACAAACACTCTCGGTTACACGGGAAGAGGTCTGCCCTGTAACTACGACGCATCGACAACGCCCGTGACTTGCAGCACACCGCCGGCCAAGTATTTCGTCTACTACCTGGCCGATATACGGATTGGCGGAGCAGGTTGGGCAGCGGTGGTGGTGACAAAAGGCGGCCGCACCAAAATCGTGACCTGGAATGGAACTGCATGGAACTGACCAGAAGAATCAAACGTTCACGTCAAAACGGCACATCCTTGATCGAACTTATGATCGCTTGCCTGGTACTGATCGTTGGTGTATTGGGATGCGCGACGCTGATCCCCATTGCGATTGGGACAAACTCCAGAAACAGACAGCAAAGTAATTCGACGGTCATTGCGCAAATGACCATGGAAAAAATCTCGAGCGCCTCAGCAAGCGGATCGACCTTGCTCACGATCACCGACTGCGCCAACACGGCGAATACGATCAACGTAGTGGGCTCGGTGGCAGGCACCGGCGCAACCGTGCTGCCCTCAGGTTCGATAGATTTTTCACAACCTCAAGGAGGCTCTGGCGCGCCCGCAGGTTATTACATGTCTTACACCTCTTGTGGCACATCCGGCCGGCAATCCACGTACGACGTGCGGTGGAACATTCAGACGCCGTCGAGTTACGTCAAATTAGTGACGGTTTCCGCGAAACTCAGGGGTACCGGCACCAACGCGATCATGATCTCTCTTCCGGTGACGATTCGCTCGATGGTTGGAGGGATCTGATATGGAGCGGAACAGCCGAGTTCGCAAACGACAAAACGGGTTCTCCCTGTTGGAGATGATGGTGGTTGTAGTGATTCTTAGCGTGGTTGCCGCGGGAATCTTTGAGCAGCTGGATAGCGCTCAACAGCGTGCTTTCAGCGAGCAAGTGAAGCTGGACAACTTCCAGGAAGCGCGCGACTTCGTGGACCAGTTCTTTCGGGACGTCAACCAGATCGGCTATCCCAATTCGCGGATGGCGGATACCACCAGTGTCTCGTGGTCGCCGGCGTTAGCCTCGCCCCTTATCAACGACAACCGGATGGCCATCGGCCTGGTGAAAATAGACGCGAACGAGATCCGCTTCGAAGGAGACATAAACGGTGACGGCATCGTCAAGAGCGTCATCTACATGGTCAACGGCTCCGGAAACTGCGCCCTGTGCTTACAACGAAGTGAGGTGGATAAGGTTAGTGCCGACCCTTTAGGCGGTCAGACGACGCCGAACTGGGGAACCCAATCGAACGATGTGATTAGCAACCCGATATTTTCCTACTTTCAAGCTGACGGAACGCAGGTCACGACCCTCCCGGTGGACATAAGCACGGCCTCCGGGGCCCAAATCATCGCCTCGATCAAGACCATCCAGATAAATTTGATGATTCGAAACAACAGTGTAATGGATCCCAAAACGAGGCAGCCCATCGAGACTACCTTTCAGGGAGAAGTCTCCCTTAACAATTGCTCGATGGCTGCGGTGGGCGCAGCAATGTCTTGCAAGTAGGAGAAACGTGATGATGATTCACAGGAAGACAGGCAAGAGGTCCGAACGAGGGATTGCTCTCATCTTTGCAATACTGGTGTTGCTGCTCCTCAGCGCCGTGCTGATGGGCATGATCATGATGTCCAACACGGAAACCAACGTCAGCGCGAATTTTCGCGACGAGCAAACGGCCTTTTTTGCGTCTAAAGCTGGAGTCGAGGAAGTTCGCGATCGTATGCGTTCCACCGCGACGAACAGCTTGAGCACTAATCTCCCGACAACTGCGCTGCCCGGCGCGCTCAATGGCGTTCTGTACGTGACCAACCCTGCACCGGGAGAAACCGTGACTCCGTGGTTCCC
The DNA here is from genome assembly GCA_038236395.1 of Candidatus Acidiferrales bacterium. Classification (GTDB taxonomy): domain Bacteria; phylum Acidobacteriota; class Terriglobia; order Acidiferrales; family UBA7541; genus Acidiferrum. The sequence continues at coordinate 2,445 of JBBRZT010000140.1, read as the reverse complement.
TCTCGGAAACAATTATCCCGACACCGAAGTCTGTAAGGAAGTACCTTGTGCGGGCGGCGTGCCCGCCGGGAGCTGGTATACGGGTCCACAATCAGCAGGCGCGAGCTATGCCGCTGCCCCGCTACTCACCTGGAAGTGGGTTCGGGTGATGGCCAAGGCCAACAAAGCTCCGGGGATAACGCAAGTTAGCTCCGTAGACGGCACGACCAGCGGAAACCGTGTTTGCTGGACAGGGACGAACGAAATTTCCACCACAGCGGCAAGTTGCGTCGCGGCCAATCCAAATTTTCTGCCGGTGTATGAGCTTACGGCGCTGGCGGTAACAAGCAGCGGTTCGCGCCGCATGACTCAATACGAAGTCAGCCGCAACCCCTTTAACATGCCCGGGGGATTCATTCTTGACGGCCCGAATCCTGACTTTACCAACAACCCAAACTCGAATGCGTTAGGCGTGAGCGGCACTGACGCCGCGCAGGGGCCGAATGCCGGAACGGGTTGTGGCCCCGGGGTCAATGTGCCTGCTCTGGGAGCGTATGACAACAGCGCCGTGACCAGTTTGTCGACACAAGTGAACCGCCCGGACCTCTATACCTCCGGAAGTACACCCACACCCGCCGTATCTAACATGTATTCCTCGATTGGCAATTTGACTACGGTAGATGGTTTGACAAAGTTGGTCACTTCGATCACCGCCTCGGCTGGCTCCAACGTCTACCCCAATGCCAACAGTCCCACGCCCACGAACCTGGGGACCACCAGCACGCCAGTGGTGAACGTCGTACAAGGCGACTACACCCTGGGCAGTTCTGGCACGGGGATTCTGTTAGTCACTGGGACCTTGACCTTCAACGGGAGTCCCAGCTGGAATGGGATAATTCTGGTAGTGGGGAAGGGTAATATTTTAAAGAACGGCGGCGGCAACGGCGTCCTGAACGGTTCCTTGTTCGTCGCCAACATGTACAGTGACACCCCGCCCACGTACACCAACCTCATTCCCTTGGGTCACAACAATCCCCCAGGCATACCGACAGTCAGTTGGAACGGGGGGGGAACCGCGAACATTCAGTACGATAGTTGCTGGGTCAATAACGTCACCCAAGGGTTTCCTTATCAAATCGTAGCGCAGCGCGAGCTGATCTACTGAGCCGGGATAATTCTCATCGCGAAGTATTCACCGGCAACGCAGTGCTATATTCCCGCCGCGTGTGTTTCCAAACCCTTTGGTGAGAGCATACAGGGTGCGCCGCTCGCCAACGTTCAGGCGAGTTTCTGCCAAACAGGTGAGTCAGCCGGCGGCGGGACGTTGTCGGAGGTTCGAGACGGTTCCAGTATCTCCTGGATTCTGGCGCGTGCAGTTGGCCGCTCACGCAGGCTCCTTAACCATTGCTGCGTGGGCAGTTCAAATTTGTAGAGCATGAGGAACGCGCAAGCCTGGATGACGATAAAGGCGGCTACCGTGACAAGCCAGAAGCCAGTCCACGTTCGAGTTTCCCAACCTAGAAAATAGTAAACGCCTCTCAAGGCCCGCATGATGGGGGTGTGCAACATATAGAACGAAAAACTGGCCAAACCCAAACGCCGGAGCCACGGATGGCTGAGATGCGCAGCGAAAAAACCGCGGGAATGCGCCAGGCCAAACACCAGCAGCGCCGAGCCTGGCATATAAATCGCCTCACTGTGAAATGGCCAGGGTAAACGATCACCCCACAGGATGATGGCTATCAGGTAGGCAAATCCCGCTATTTGCGCCGGCACGGACAATGCCGCCAACCGATCGGAGCGCGGGGCCATGAACAAGCGGGCGACAAAAACTCCGGCAAGAAAATCGACGAATCTGGTGGGCGCAAACCAATTCAAGAAATAGGCGCTGGTGGAATCGGATTGGGTATGCCAGAGAAATAATCCGAGCGCGGCGATATAAGTGGCGGTTATTCCCAGCGGCACAGCGCGACGGCGGATGGTCCCCAGAACGCAGAACATGGCCACCGGGGCCAGCAAGTAAAAGAACCACTCGCAACTGATGCTCCAGGAAGGAACGTTCAGATAGTTGTAGAAAACCGGTTTCGAAAAGGGCAGCCAGCATTGCAAAAGGAAGGTGTGAATGGGAACAGCGCGCCAGTCGATGGGTTTGTTGGGGCTATAAATCTGGATGGGGATAGCCATCAACATGGTGACAAAGTAGACCGGATATATTTTTGAAAAGCGGCTCCAGACAAATTGGGTGTACTTGTTCGCGGAAACTTCGCGACGAAACAGATCCGCGTAATTGAAGGTGAGAATGAAACCGCTCAACAGAAAGAAGAAGGAAACGCCGAGCCGGCCCAGATCGAAAACTTTGTAGCCGGCGCTGAGTTCCTCCATCTTGGGAATGAGCGAAACGTGCGAGACAAAAACAGCAAGAGCCGCGTAGAAGCGGATGCCTGTCAATGCCGGGAGTTCGACGGT
>JBBRZT010000139.1:0-9356 GCA_038236395.1 Candidatus Acidiferrales bacterium | reverse complement strand
TTGCGGAATACAAAAGCAGAAAGTCGAAGAGGACATTGTTCCACCGCGGGGCCAGGTACAGGCCGGGCGCCCTGCCCTGCTGGATGAGTTGAGCGAGCCAAGCGTTGTAGGTGTGGCTGGGCAGGTCGCCGGCTTCGATGCGGCGGTGCCAGAAGCAGGGGACGATGATGAGTGCGGACAAGACAGCGATGGCGACGAAATGCGCGCGAAGGAAACGGAGGGCGCGGAGAAGCGATGAATTGTTTGGCGGCGTCATTGCCGACGGAATCGTAGCATTATCCGCGCTGGTGATTGAGGTGAAGTGGGTGGTGTAGAGAATTACTTGGAGGCTTGATTTTCGCCGAGGCGCTTCAGGCGATCGCGAAGGCGGCGTTGCAGCGGAGTGGGCGTGTTGGGATTGAAGGCGACCAGGTACCACAGCGGCTGGCTGCGATCTTTACTCAGCCAGGTCAGGGTGGGGGCGTCGGCATTGGGATGACGCGCGACATTTTCGCGGATGGCAGCGTAGGGATGCTTGGCGAGCTTGTTTAATGTTTTGGCATTAGCGCGCGGATGCTCGCTGATGAGGCGCAGCAAATAAAAATCTTCTTCGGGGGCTTGCTTCACAAGCTTTTCGAGCATGTCGGGCTTGGCGTCGGCGCTGAGAACCAGGCCGATCTTCTCGTCCCAGGCGGTGTTGATGTGGTTCAACTCGCGAGTGCGGGCGTGAATCAGTTCTTCAAGGATGCGGCGCTCCTGCTGCATGCGCGCGATCTGCAGCGAGGTGCCTTCAAGAGAGTCCAGCACGCGAAGCAGGTGCTGCCGCTCACCAAAAACAATCTGAGAGGTGCGCGTGATGGCGCCTTTTTCCCTCTCCTTATGCTGCACAAGATCCGAACGTCGCATGGTCGAGCGCTCCAGCCGATTCGAGACGGGCCCGAGGAATCGGGATGAACGTGAAATCAACGATGAAGCATTGCGGATGCATCACCGGGCTGAGCGAATTATGGTATGCGCCGGGCATGGGGTAAAGTTTGCTGCGGGGCGGTGTGCCCGATTTGCAACGGCGCGAGCACGGAATCGCGGCGGCAACCACGAGGAATCATGAACGCATTTTCGGAGCATCGCGAAGAGCTGGAACGTTACGAGCAAATGTTTGGATTGGAACGCGGGCGGCTGGCAGTGTCACTGGACCGCTTGACGAACGCGCTGGTGCTGGTGGGACAGCACGGCGTGTATTGCACCAGCCAGCGAAATCCGACGGTGCCGGCGATGGATTTGCGGATGATCACCATGGAATTGACGCACGCCAAGGAGTTGCTGCAATCGGTGATGGAAGAATTGCGGAAGAAGAAAGAAAGCGGCGCGAGCGAGGGAAATTAGGATTTCAGGAACGGGTTGGTGTAGCGCTCATTGCCGATAGTGGTGACCGGGCCGTGGCCGGGATAGACGATGGTGCTGTCGGGCAATTCCATAAGTTTTCCGCGCAACGAATCCATGATCTGATCCATCGATCCACCCCACAGATCGGTGCGGCCGATGCTGCCGGCAAAGAGCGTGTCCCCGGCGAAGAGTTGCGGCGCGGCGAGCGCGATTGTGCCGGTATCGTTGGGAACGAAGAGACACACGCTGCCGGGCGTATGGCCGGGCGTGTGGATCACGCGCGCTTCGCACGAACCCCAGTGAAGAACGTCGCCTTCGGCTAGCAGGTGATCGATGCTGACTAACTCCGGCGCGGCCACTCCCAGGAATGCGGCTTGCACATCCATGCCCTGGTAGAGCTGCAGGTCGTCGCGGTGCATCAACACCGGCGCGCCGGTGTAGCGATGGAGCTTGCTGAGTCCGCCGACGTGGTCGATGTGCGCGTGAGTGCTGACGATGGCCTGCACGTTGAGCTTGTGGCGGCCGATGAGGTCGAGAATGCGGTTTACTTCATCGCCGGGGTCGATGACCAATGCTTCGCGGGTGACAGGGTCGCCCACGATGGTGCAATTGCATTGAAGAATGCCCACGGGAATGGTGATGTGAATCAGTTCCTGCGTGGAGGCGTCTTTCGTGGGGCTCGGTTCGCTCATCGGTTGGAGTATATCATTCGCAAAGTTCTGTTCAGGAAGGGGGCGCCGTGGGGCGACGAGCGGCAGTTTGCTAGACTGGATGCAGTGTTGTAAGGATGCGCTGGTGATGCAAAACATGGAATCGCTGATCGAAACGCCGTTGGCCTCTGTACATCGCGCGGCAGGCGCGAGTATGGGCGTTTGGTTTGGCTGCGATTTGCCGAATGATTGGGGCGATCCGCGCGAAGAGCAGCGATTTGCGAACGAGAGTGTGGCGCTGATCGATAAGAGTTATCGCGCGTATTTTTCGTTCACCGGACCTGACCGAGCGCGCTACCTGAATGCGATTTTGACCAATAACATCAAGGAACTTGGAAAGGGCGCGGGAGCAGTTTCGCTGCTCTTGAATGCGCAGGGGCGCATTCTGGCGGAGATGGAAACTTTTGCGGGCGCGGATGAACTGTTTTGTGTTTCTTACCGGATGATCCGCGAGAAGCTGGCGGAAGTGTTGGAGAAGTACATCATCATGGATGATGTCACGCTGACCGACGAGACGGAGAAATTTGGGACTCTGGCGATCGAAGGGCCGGAAGCAGCGGCGGTGGTGAAGGAGCTTACGGAATTTGATCTGGGCGGATTTGTTGAGCTTGGCTGGGCGGAAGTGCAGGTGAGGTCAGAGTCGAGCGGAATTTCTACGCCACTTCCCTGCCGCATGGTGAAGCGATCTCCCGGAGGAGTGGCGGGCGCTGAATTTATTGTTTCGCGCGAAGAGCTTGCGCCGTTGTGGGACGTGCTGCTCGCGGCGGTGCGGCAACATGGCGGCGGACCGATGGGCTACCGAGCACTCAGCGCGCAGCGGCTGGTTCAGGGCACGCCGTGGTTTGGATACGACTTCAGCGAGAAACAGATTCCGCATGAGGCGGGATTGGAAATTAGCCACATCAGCTACACCAAGGGATGCTACACGGGACAGGAAATTGTGGAGCGGGTGCGTTCGCGCGGGCAGGTTAACCGGCGTCGCGTGGAGCTGATATTTTCCGGCGACGGCGTGCCGGAAAATGGCGCTAACCTCACCATGGATGACAAGCCTGCGGGGTTCGTGACGCGCGCGGCGCAATCGTGGTTTCCGCCAGGCATTCTGGGAATGGGTTACCTTGGAAAAGAAAAACGCGCGCCGGGAACGACGCTGCAATGGAGCGGCGGCACGGCTACGGTGGTGGAGTCTCGGAGAGTTTAGACGGGACGATCGTCTTTTCCGGATTGCTGTTCGAGGAGCGGTTTCAGCAGGCCGGTCAGGCGGCCGCGATCTTCCGGATTCATGGCCGTGAATTCGATCGCCATTCCGCGGCTGGGAGCAACGCGGCGCACCACTCCGCGAGCCTGGACTTCGCCGGTGCCCCTCGGCAGAGATACGATCATTTTTACGAGAGACTCAGCCGGAGGCGGATTCGGGGTGCGGATAAAAAGGCCGCCGAGAGCGATGTTTTCGAGTCGGGAGACGAAGCGTTGCGTGCCGAACTGCCAGCCCACAAGCATTCCGTCAGGTGCTTTTACGCGCGGGTAACGCCGCGTTGGTCCGGTAGTCGCCATCCCAAGCCCACTTCTGGCGTCGACACAAACACGCGCGATTTCAGCGCGGGTTTGTGTTCAGTCCAAGTTTAAAGCGCGTTTAAACGAACCCGTTTCCGCATCAATTTTCTTTTGCAGTTGCAGAATCGAGTACAACAGCGCCTCCGGGCGGGGAGGGCATCCCGGGACATAAATGTCCACAGGAATGACCTGGTTACAACCTTGCACAATCGCGTAATTGTTAAAGACGCCGCCGGACGTAGCGCAAGCGCCCATGGAAATTACCCACTTGGGTTCCGGCATCTGGTCGTAGAGCCGGCGAATGACGGGCGCCATTTTTTGCGACAAGCGCCCGGCAACAATCATCAAGTCGGCTTGGCGCGGCGAGGGGCGGAAAACTTCGGCGCCGAAACGGGCCACATCGAATCGCGCGGCGGCCATGGACATCATTTCGATGGCGCAGCAGGCTAGGCCAAAGCCCAGCGGCCAGATGGAGCTGCGGCGCGCCCAGTTCACGGCTTTGTCGAGCTGGGCGAAGATTACGCCTTCGTCTTCGAGCAGCTTGCCAAAGTCGTCGGGTCTGGTGAGTGTTACGCCTTGACCGAGAGATACGCTCATGGTGCCTCGTCAGGGGTATCTTCGCACATTTGTGTTAGTCGGACAAATTGAGTCTCGGCGCCCGCGTTGAACAAACGCGGCTATACGCTGAGCACAACTTTGCCGAATTGTTCGCCGGCTTCGAGGTAGCGGTGCGCGTCGGCGCAGGCGGAGAGCGGGAAGATGCGGTCGACGACCGGTTTCAAATGGCCGGAGGCGACCAGCTTCAGGACAGAGGCGAGTTCTGATTTGGCGCCCATGTAGGAGCCGAGCAGCGAGAGCTGACGGGTGAATAAAAAACGCAGATCGATTTTGGCGTCGTAGCCGGTGGTTGCGCCGCAGGTGACCAGGCGGCCGCCGATTGCGAGGCTGGCGACGCTTTCGTCCCAGGTGGCAGTGCCAACGTGCTCGATGACGACGTCGACTCCCCGTTTGTTGGTCATGCGCCGGACTTCTTCGCGAATTTTTTGCGTTGTGTGATTGATGAACAGCGTGGCGCCCAGGTCTCGGGCTTTTTCGAGCTTCGCGCCGGTTCCTGCGGTTGCGATAATGCGCGCGCCGAAGAGCGCAGCGATCTGGACGGCGGCGCTGCCGACACCGCTGCCCGCGCCGAGGACGAGGACATCCTCGCCGGGTTGGAGTTGGGCGCGGGTGATCAGCATGTGCCAGGCAGTCTGAAAGACGAGCGGGACGGAGGCGGCTTCCTCGAAGGTGAGATTTTCGGGATATGGCATACAGTTTACTTCCGGGCAGCGGACAAATTCGGCACAGCCGCCGTCGAGCATGTAGCCCAAATTTGAAAATTGGCGGCAGCGATTGTCCTGGCCGGCTACGCAGGCGGCACACTTGCCGCAGGAGACGCCGGGAGCGAGGACAACTTTCTGCCCGACTTTTACCGTGGTCACGCCGGTGCCGATCTCCGCAATTTCTCCCGCCACGTCACTGCCAGGAATGTGCGGAAGCGGAATAGGCACGTTCGGAAGCCCGGCGCGAACCCAGAGATCGAGGTGATTCAGCGCGCAGGCGCGCACGCGGACGAGGACTTCATTGGCGCGAATCGTGGGGACGGGCGCGTCTTCGAAGTGGAGAACTTCTGGCCCTCCGTGAGCGTGGATTACGATGGCTTTCATGGGCTTTTGAGTTTTATTACGCGGGGCCAGTAAAGTCAAAGACCGGCACGAACAGCAACGGTAACTTCGGGCGGCGCGTTGACAGCGCGGCACACGAGACTTAGGCTTTATCTCATGGTCGATCTGTTTGAAGAGATCGTAAGGATGCGGCGCGCGGGGCTGCGCGGGGCGCTGGCTACCATCGTGCACACCAATGGCTCGATACCCAGCTATGAAAGCTCGCGGATGCTGGTGCGCGAAGACGGCTCGATTGTGGGGACGATCGGCGGCGGCTGCGTTGAAGCGGACGTATGGGCCGCGGCTCGCGAGGTGATGCAGAAGGAAACGCCGCGCAAAATGGTTTTTAATCTGAACCATGAGGCCAGCTACGACAGCGGCCTGATCTGCGGAGGCACGCTGGAAATATTCGTGGAGCCCATCTTGCCACAGCCTCTGGTGTACTTGTTTGGTGGCGGTCACGTTTCCATGGCGGTGGCCAACGCGGCCAGCGCGGCGGGATTTGGGATTGCGGTGGTGGACGATCGCGAAACGTTTGCGAATGCGCAGCGATTTCCGATGGCGCAATCAATCCATACCAGTTATGAGGACGCGTACAAAAATATCCAGCCCAACGCCAGCACCTATCTGATTATCGTGACTCGCGGGCACAAGGAAGATATGCGCGTGCTGGCCTGGGCCGCGCGCACGGAGGCGCGCTACGTGGGAATGATTGGCAGCAAGCGAAAAGTGCTGGCGGTTTACAAGGCGCTGGAGAACGAGGGCTTTCGGTCGGAAGAATTTGCGCGGGTGTACGCGCCCATGGGACTGGATATCGGCGCGCTGTCACCGGAGGAAATTGCGGTGAGCATCGTGGCGGAACTGATCGCCATCCGCCGGAATGCCGGTGGTGTGGACACTGCGCACAAGAAACTGAATTATGAAGCGCGTCCAGCTGTAAATGCGCGCTGAAACTGTGTTGCCATGCTGGCGGCAGTAATTCTTTCGGGTGGAGCGTCTCGGCGAATGGGTTCGCCGAAGGCGCTGATTCCCTACCAGGGCCGCTCGTTTCTCGAACATCTTCTACACATCTCAAAGCATGAAAAAATCGGGGTACGGCGCGTAGTGCTTGGCGCCAATGCAGGGGCCATTGCCGAGGCGGTTGAGTTGCAGGCGGATGAAATCGTGGTCAACGAAGACTGGGAGAAGGGGCAACTCAGCTCCATTCAAGCGGCGCTGCAAAGCCTGCCCGACGGAACCGACGGGATATTGCTCTGCTTGATCGATCACCCGCTGGTGAGCAACGGGTTAGTCTACGACTTAATCGAGCGGTTTTATTCTTCAAGCCAACCGATCGTGCTGCCGGTATATAAAGGGCGGCGCGGGCATCCGGTGATTTTTGGAGCGAAGCTATACGGAGAATTGCTGGCTGCCCCGCTAGAAACCGGCGCGCGGGCGGTGGTGTGGGCGCACAGCGGAGAAATTTCGGAGGTTGAAACCGTCGAAGAGGGCTGCGTTTTGAATTTGAATGATCCCGACGCGTTGGCGTCGGCGCGTGGCGGCACCTAAGTTGATTTGAGCTTGGCGAGAAGTTGCGTGAGGGCATCGACTGCCAGTTCCGCCGCATGGAGGGTTGCGGCCGGAAGTCCGCCCAGTGCGTTGGAAAGATAGTTTGCGCTGATGGTTCGCGTTTCATGGAGGCTTTTGTTGGTGAGCTCGACGGTGAGGAGCGAGGCACAGGCTATGGCGGTCGTGCAACCCTGGCAAAGGAAGCGCGCTTCGATGATGCGGCCGTTTACTACGCGGACCGACAGATGGAGCACATCACCGCAAACCGGATTGGTCACTTCGACGCGCGCGGTGGCGTCGGCCAACTCACCCACATTGCGCGGAGCCTGGAAGTGATCGAGGACCGCCTCACTGAACATGAGCTCAGTATCCCAAGCGTGAATGAAACGAGCAATGCTTTGAGCTTGCTGGCAGTAAAAACGCGATGATCACGGTGGTGGCCGCCGTGATTGAGCGCGGCGATCGCAGGATTCTGATTGGTCAGCGAAGGCGTGCGGACACTTCGCCGCTGAAATGGGAATTTCCCGGCGGGAAGCTTAGGACGCATGAGCAGCCGCAGGAAGGGCTGGCCCGGGAGCTGCGGGAAGAATTGGGGGCAGAGCTAAAGAGTTGTGTCGAGATCGGACGGGTTCGTCACGCCTATGCTGGCGGGAGTGATCGGTTGGAGATTCGGTTTTTTGCCGCGGAAATCGCGGAGGCCGAGATTCAGCCGCACCGTTTCGAGAAGATTGCCTGGGTGTTACCGAAGGAGCTTGGGGATTTCGATTTTCTCGATGCTAATCGCGAGCTGATCGCGCAGATCGCCACTGGAAAAGTAAAGCCCGCTGAAATCCTGCGAAACGCTGAATCGTCAGACTCCCCGAAATCAAAGAGCTAGGAAATTACCGGGTTCAGCTTTTCGGGATCGAGACCCAGTTCCTTGATCGCTTTCTCGATGACGCCGCGGTCGATCTTGCCGTCGATAAACAATTCGTGCAGCGTTGCGAGGGCGATGAAACGGGCGTCGACTTCAAAGAAATCGCGTAATGACGCGCGACCTTCGCTGCGTCCGAAGCCGTCGGTGCCCAAAGAGGCCAACCGGCGCGGTAGCCATTTAGCGATCATGTTTGGCAACGTCTTTAGGTAGTCGGAGGCGGCCACCAGCACGCCGGGAGCGTCTTCCAAAGTGCGCGTGACGTACGGCACGCGCGCTTTCTCGCCGGGGTGCAGGCGATTCCAGCGGTCGGTTTCGTTGCCGTCGACGTACAACTGCTTGTAACTGGTGATGCTCCAGACATCGGCAGCGACTCCAAATTTTGTTTCCAGCATTTCCTGGGCTTGCAAAGCTTCGCGCAGGATGGCGCCGCTGCCAAAAAGCTGGGCGCGCAATTTGGATTTTTTATTTGTAGAAGCGCGGAAGCGGTACATGCCGTTCAGAATGCCGTCTTTCACATCCCCGGGCATGGCGGGCATGGCGTACTGCTCGTTCATCACGGTGATGTAATAAAAAATGCTCTCGCCGTCCTTGTACATGCGGCGAATGCCATCCTGAATGATCACGGCGATTTCGTAAGCGAATGCGGGGTCGTAAGCGCGGAGGTTGGGGACGGATAGCGCGAGTACGTGGCTGTTGCCGTCCTGATGCTGCAAACCTTCTCCGGCCAGCGTGGTTCGCCCGGCGGTGCCGCCGAGCAGAAAGCCGCGCGTGCGCATGTCCGCCGCGGCCCAGATAAAATCGGCGATACGCTGAAAACCGAACATGGAGTAATAAATAAAAAATGGAATGGTGTTGATGCCGTGGGTGGCGTACGCGGAGCCAGCGGCGATGAACGAGGCCATGGAGCCCGCTTCGGTAATTCCCTCTTCCAGAATCTGGCCGTCCTTGGCTTCCTTGTAATACAGCAAAGTGTTGACGTCGACAGGCTCGTAGCGCTGGCCTACGCTGGAATAAATTCCCACGGTGCGGAACAGGGACTCCATGCCGAAGGTACGCGCTTCATCGGGAACGATAGGCACCACAAGTTTTCCGATTTCCGGATCTTTCAGCATTTTGCGCAGCATGCCTACGAAGGCCATGGTGGTGGAGACCTCCCGGCCGTCGCTGCCCTCGAGAAATTCCTTGAAGAGTTCGTCGTGATCGGCCACCAGTGGCTCGGCGCGTACGCTGCGCTGCGGAACGTAGCCGCCCAGCTCTTCACGGCGCGCGTGGAGGTATTGGAGCTCGGGGCTGTCGTCCGGCGGGCGGTAGAAGGGCACTTCCACGCAGTCTTCGTCATTTACCGGAACGGCGAAGCGCTCGCGGAAGACGCGGAGCTCGTCCTCGTTGAGTTTTTTCTGCTGGTGAGTGACGTTTTTGCCTTCACCGGCTTCGCCCAGGCCGTAACCTTTAATGGTGCGCGCGAGAATGACCGTCGGTGAGCCTTTGTGTTCCACGGCCGCCTTGTAGGCGGCGTAAACTTTGCGCGGGTCGTGACCACCAAGACGCAAACGGCGCAGCGCGTCA
>JBBRZT010000138.1:0-9364 GCA_038236395.1 Candidatus Acidiferrales bacterium | reverse complement strand
TACTCCGCTGGCGGTGGAAAGAGTGCCTTTGCCGTCTTTGAGGCCGCCGCTCCATACTGCTGATGCTTTGCGATCCATGATTGCTCCTTTTCGATTGGGCCGCGACGCCGCAGCTAGGGATTCGATTCTGCCTGATTGAGGAAGGGTATATTGGGCGCATGAGGTTGTCGAGGAGCGGGTGGTGCGCGCATGGATGAAATTCTGAAGCATACGGCGCACCGTCCGTGGCCGCTGCCACGCGGGCCGTGGATCATGAAGCAGGTGTGGCACGATTTGCTTTTCGCGCACTGGTCGGTGGCGATGGATGCGCTGCGTCCGCTGATTCCGCCGCAGCTTGAAATCGATACGTTCGGAGGGCAGGCGTGGTTGGGCGTAGTGCCGTTTCGCATGTCGGGCGTACGTGCGCGCGGCACGATGGCGATGCCGGGGCTTTCGCGTTTTCCGGAATTGAATGTGCGGACTTATGTGACGCGGGATGGAAAACCTGGAGTGTGGTTTTTTAGTTTGGATGCTGCGAACCGGCTTGCGGTTTGGGTGGCGCGGGCGGCTTTTCATTTGCCGTATTTCCGGGCGGCAATGAAGTGCGAGGAAAATTCTGGCTGGATTGAATATGCGAGTGTGCGCAAGGGACGCGATGCTTTGTCGGCTGCGTTTGCGGGGCGATACAGGCCACTTAGTGAAACTTTTGCGGCACGGCCTGGAAGTATTGAACATTTTCTGACGGAGCGGTATTGCTTGTACACCGCGGATGCGCGGGGCGGGATCATTCGCTGCGAAATCCATCATCATCCGTGGGCGTTGCAATTGGCGGAGGCTTCGTTTCAGGAGAACACGATGGCTGCGGCCGCTGGAGTCACGATTTCTGCCGCGCCAGCGGAATTGCTGTATTTTTCGCGGCGGCAGGATGTGCTGGTGTGGGCACCGAAACGGTTGATTACATGAAAAGGTGAAAAGGAAGAAGCAGGTCCCTCACCCGCCGGATAGGCGGCGGGATTCGGGATGACGAATTTGGGCGGGAGGCTGGTGTGGTTGCCAAGATCATTCGGTGGATGGCGTAGGGTATATAAAGTAAAACGTGAGGCCCTCAGCCGGCGAAAATAAATTCTTAAACGTTGAGGGTGAGGGAGACGAGGTCGGGGCGCGTGGGCGAGGGTAACGGCGGCATTTTGCTGCGGTCGACGGGATTGTAGAGCGTGTCGCGTTCGACTGGGATGCGGCCTGCGGCGCGGATGAGGCGCTCGAGGTCGGCGCGAGAAGTAAATTCGGAGGTGGTGGCTCCAGCGTCGTGGTAAATCTTTTCTTCCACCACTGTGCCGTCCAGGTCGTTGGCGCCAAAACGCAGCGCGATTTGCGCGATGGCGGGCGAAAGCATGATCCAGTAGGCCTTGATGTGCGGAAAATTATCGAGCAGCAGGCGCGACACGGCGATATTGCGCAGGTCGGCGTAGCCGGTGGGCTTGGGAATGTGCGCCAGCGCGGTGTTGTCGGGGTGAAACGCCAGCGGGATGAAAGTGACGAAGCCGTGCGTTTCGTCCTGCAGTTCGCGCAGTTTAATTAAATGGTCGACGCGCTCTTCTTCGGTTTCCACGTGGCCGTAGAGCATGGTGGCGTTGGAATGAAAACCGATCTCGTGGGCCTGGCGCGCGATGCTGAGCCACATTTGGCCACTGACTTTGTGGTCGCAGATAATTTTGCGCACCCGGGGATGGAAAATTTCTGCTCCGCCGCCGGGCAGCGAGTCCACGCCGGCGTCTTTCATTTTTTGCAGCGTTTCCTTGATGGAGAGCTTGGCGATGCGCGCGAAGTAGCCGACCTCCACCATGGTGAAAGCTTTCAGATGCACGGTGGGGCAGCGCTGCTTGAGGCCGCGAATCATGTCCAGAAAATATTCGAAGGGCAGGTCGGGATGCAGGCCGCCGACCATGTGAAATTCGGTGGCGCCTTCGCGCACGCCCTGTTCGGCGCGCTGATAAATTTCTTCGAGAGCGAAAGTGTAAGCGCCGGGCGCGTTGGGGTCGCGGCCAAAGGCGCACAGCTTGCAGTGCGCAACGCAGACGTTGGTGGGATTGATATGGCGATTTACGTTGAAATAGGTGACGTTGCCGTGGCGCTTTTCGCGGACGTGATTGGCGAGCCAGCCGACGGCCAGCAAATCGGGCGAACGATAGAGCAAAACGCCGTCTTCGTGCGAGAGGCGCTCGCCGGCGAGAACCTTGGCGGCGACGGGTTTCAAGCGCTTGTCGGTGATAAGAAGCTCTGCCACGTTGTTATTTAAGCCCTTTGCCGTGCGTGACGTGCACGGCGTTTGTTTCAAACTTTTCGAGCGTTTCAAACGCGCCAGAGAGCGACCGCGGCGCCCCAGAATAAAAGAAACGACATACTAATATAACCGTTCATCGCGAAAAACGCAGCGTCGAGCTTGCTGAGGTCGTCGGCTTTCACGAGGGAATGTTCGTAGGCCAGCAGCGCGGCGACGACGGCGATGCCCAGCCACGCCGGCCAGGGCAGCGCGAAACTGGCGGCCAGCACGCCCAGCAAAATCACCACGCAAATGTGCATCGCGCGCGCGATGGCCAGAGATTTGGCCACGCCGAAACGCTTGGGAATGGAAAAAAGGCCGGCGCGGCGGTCGTAGTCGAGGTCCTGGCAAGCGTACAAGACGTCGAAGCCGCCAACCCACAGGGTGACCGCGGCACAGAGGATCAGCATGCGCGGGTCGAAGCCGCCGGTGACGGCGATCCACGCGGCCGCGGGAGAAATGCCCAGCGCGAAGCCGAGAAATAGATGCGACCAGGTGGTGAAGCGCTTGGTGAAGGAATAAAAAAACAAGATGGCCAGGGCGAGCGGCGCGAGTTTGAGCGCGAGGGGATTCAGTTGCCACGCGGCCAGGAAAAAAACCGCGACGGAGAGGAGCGTGAAGCTCCACGCAAAGGAGACGGAGAGCGAACCGGTGGCGAGAGCGCGCTGGCGAGTGCGCGGATTTTCGCGGTCGTAGCGCAGGTCGACGATGCGGTTGATGGTCATGGCGGCGGAGCGCGCCGCGATCATGGCGACGACGATCCAGGCCAACTGGCGCAGCGTGGGCCAGCCGCGATGAGTGGCGCGCGCGGCGAGCAACGCTCCCGTGAGCGCAAAGGGCAGCGCGAAGACGGAGTGCTCGAATTTGATCATTTCGAGCACGATGCGGATGCGGCTGGGCTTTTTTATTTGCGGTGCGGGGGCCGATGCCAGGTCGGTGGCCACTTCAGGCCTCGGCCTTTTTCGCTGATGGCGGAACGCTCCCGGACCAACGATACATTTTTTCCTGCGGCAAGCCGATTTGCGCGAGTACGCGGCAGACGTATTGCGTGACGAGATCGTCGATGGTTTGCGGGTGATGATAAAACGCCGGGATGGCGGGCATGATCACCGCTCCCGCCTGTTGCGCGCGCAGCATATTGCGCAGATGAATGCGATTGAAAGGCGTGTCGCGCACGCACAGCACCAGCTTGCGGTTTTCCTTGAGCATCACGTCGGCGGAGCGAGCGACCAGATCGTCGCTCATGCCGTTGGCGATGGCGGCGAGGGTGCCCATGGAGCAGGGAATCACCAGCATGGAGTGGACTTCATAGCTGCCGGAGGCGATGGAGGCACCGATGTCCTTGTTGGGGAGAACTTCGATTTTTGCCGATGCGCGGCCGAGCACGCGGGCCGGAAGCTGCTTGATATCGCCGGAAGAGATACCCAGTTCTTCGGAGAAGAGGCGCTGGCCGGTTTCGGTGACGACCAGGTGGATTTTTTCGACGCGCGGGTCGGCTTCGAGTAGTTCGAGCGTTTTTTGCGCCAGCATGGCGCCGCTGGCCCCGGTCACACCTACGGTTACGATTTGTTTTTCGTCGTGGGTCATCGGTAATTCGGCAATTTGCGGGTGCATTCAGTGTCGCAACGCGGTTCGGGCAAGTCAAGATTGGAGCAAGGTTCGCGGCGTGGTTCCATCGCGGCGACGGTATACTCTAATTCCGGCTCTGAGGAGAGGATTATGAGCACCACAGCGGGTAGCGCGACCAGCGGCACACAGCCGATGGAAGTGGTCGCGGAGTTCGTCAAACGGATCAATGCTGGGAACGTGGACAGCGTGTGTGAGCTGATGACCGAAGACCACGTTTTTCAGGATGCGTTGGGCAAGCGGTTCATGGGGCGCGAGACACTGCGTGCGGGATGGACGTCGTACTACACGCAGGTTGCCGATTACAAGATTCGCGGCGAGGAATTTTTTAACGATAAGGACAAAGTTGCGGTGTTTGGCACGGCCAGCGGCACCAGCAAGCGCGACGGAAAGTTTTCCAGCGATGGATTCTGGGAGATTCCGGCGGCGTGGAAAGCCACCGTGCGCGATGGATTGATTGCGGAATGGTGCGTGTACGCGGAATCGTCGCGGGCGTGAATTCATTGTTGCAACCAGTTTCAGTGAAACGAACCCCTCACTATGACCGAATCTGAATTGTTGAAATTGCTCGGCGCGGTGCGTTCGGGGAAGCTGGCCACCGCGAGCGCGCTGGCGCAATTGAAAAATCTGCCGTTTGAAGACCTGGATTTCGCGAAAGTGGATCATCATCGCGCTTTGCGACAGGGATTCGCGGAAGTGGTGTTTGGCAAAGGAAAGACGGCTGGGCAGGTGGCGGAAATTGTGAAGGCGCTGCTGGGACGAAAGCCCGGGCGGCAGAATGTCCTGGTGACGCGGGCCGACGCGAAAATGTTTGCGGCGGTGAAGCGCGCCGCGGGGCGCGCCCCGGGTCGGAAAAGGGGCGCCGCGAAATTTCATCCGCTGTCCGGCGCGATCACTATCGAGCGCAACAGGGAAATTGTGGGCAAGGGCACGATCGTGGTGGTTTCGGCGGGCACCAGCGACATTCCCGTGGCGGAAGAAGCGCTGCTGACCGCGCGGCTGATGGGCAATCGCGTGGAGCATCTTTACGACGTGGGCGTCGCGGGGATTCACCGGCTGCTGAAGCACAGCGAAGAATTGACTAAGGCGCGCGTGATTATTTGTGTTGCGGGGATGGAAGGGGCGCTGCCCAGTGTGGTTGGCGGCCTGGTGGCGGTTCCGGTGATTGCCGTGCCGACCAGCGTGGGTTATGGCGCGAGTTTTGGAGGAGTGGCGGCGCTGCTGGGTATGTTGAACAGTTGCGCGTCGAATGTGACGGTGGTGAATATCGATAATGGATTCGGCGCGGGAAGAGTGGCGTCGTGTATCAACCGGTTGTGAAGAGGCGGAACAATAAGTAGAGGCAGATGCGAACAGCAGATTCCTCACGCGCCGCTACGCGGCGGTTCGGAATGACTCCTGTGGGCGCTTTGTAGCGATTGCTTTGTTGGTAGCACGTTCAGTGGAACAAAAATCCACACAATTATTCGGGCTTTAGTAGGACTTTCATTACGCCGGGCTGCTGCGCGTATTGAATGGCGGCGGGGGCTTGGCTGAGCGGGAAGGTGCGGGTGATGAGCGGGTGGGGGTCGACTTTGTTGGAGCGGAGCAGGGCGATGGCTTTGGCGAAGGGGCCGCAGCGGGAGCCGATCAGCGTGATTTCTTTCACTACCAGCGGCCAGGTTTCTACTGGGGTGGCGCCGTGGAAGGTGGATTTGAGGACTAGCGTGCCGCGCGGTTCGGTGATTTGTAGTGCGAGGGCCAGGCCTGAGGCCGAACCTGTCGCTTCGATCACCAGTGCGAAATTTTCTTTTATGCGGGTGAGGTCGGAAGCATCGCCGCGAACTTTGTGGGTTTCGATTTTCGCTCGGGCCGCCAACTTCAATTTGTCCTGATGCTTTCCATACATTACGACGCGAGGTAGCGCGGTGCGCAGGACGCGGGCGATCAATTGCGCGAGTTTGCCGTCGCCCAGGACGGCAGCGGCGCGAAATTGCTTGATGTTGATCTGCTGGAGGATTTCGCACGCCGCGGCGAGGGGCTCGACGAAGACGGCTTGCTCGTCGGTGACGGAATCGGGGACTGCGTGGAGATTTTCGAGCGGCAGCGCGAGACATTCGGCGAAGGCTCCGTCGTGCTTCACGATGCCGAGGACCGTGCGTCGCGCGCAGTGCGTCTTCAGGCCGCGGCGGCAAAAAGCGCAGACCGGGCGGTAGCCGTACGCGGAACAGGAGACATTGATTTCGCCGGTGACGCGTTTGCCCAGCCATTTTGATTTTTCTTTGGCGGAAACGCCATTTAGCGCGACTACTTCGCCGACGAATTCGTGGCCGGGGACGCCGCGGAAGGCGTGGTAGCCGCGCAGAATTTCCACATCGGTGTTACAGATTCCGGCGAGGCATACTTTGACGAGCGCCCAGCGCGAACGCAAACGTGGCAGCGGTTTTTTTGTGGCGACGAGTTGATGGTTTCGAACCGTAAACGCGAGCATGAAATTTATTTGCGCTGCGCTTCAGCGAAGCGCGGCTGCCAGGGTGGCGGTCAGTTGCGGCTCCTGCTGAGGGAACACGGTGCGGAGATCGAGGATCACGCGATTATCCTCGAGGCGCGCGATGACGGAAATCCCGCTAGTGGAGCGGCGCAGGCGCTGCTCGAGTTTCGCGGCGGGGTAGCGCGGGCTAGTGACGCGAATAATTTTCGAGGGCAGTGACTGGTCGGGCGTGGAGCCGCCGCCTGCCAGAGAAAATCCGTCGACGATTTCCAGCTGAGCGTCGCCGGGCTTCAGCGATTTTTTCATTTCCTCTACAAAGGATTCCGATCGCTGCTGGAGCTCCTGCGCGGTCATGCGAATCATGCGCTGCGCGGGAATTTCGTCCCAGGCAGAGCGCAAGTAGGCGTTGAGCGTGACTTCGAGCGCTACGATGGTGAGCTTGTCGACACGCAGCGCTCGGAAGAGCGGATGTTTACGCACGCGCTGCACCAGATCTTTTTTGCCGGCGATGATGCCAGCTTGCGGGCCTCCGAGGAGCTTGTCTCCACTGAAGAGCACCAGCCCAACGCCGGCATCGATGCTGTAGCGCACGGTGGGCTCTGCGAAGCCGCTGGCGGCGAGATCGACGAGCGAGCCGGAGCCGAGATCTTCGACGAGAGGCACGGAGCTGCTGACGCTGAGCGCCACAAGCTCCGCGAGCGAAGGTTTTTCCGCGAAGCCGGTAATCTTGAAATTTGAAGGGTGCACGCGCAGCAGTAAACGGGTGTTTTCGTTGATGGCGTTTCCGTAGTCCCGCAGGCGAGTGCAATTGGTGGTGCCGACCTCGCGGAGCAGTGCGCCGCTTTGCGCCATGATTTCGGGGATGCGAAAGCCGTCGCCGATTTCGATCAGCTCGCCGCGAGAGACGATGACTTCGCCACCCTGGGCAAGAGCGGCGAGGACCAGAAGTACAGCGGCCGCGCAGTTGTTGACCACGATGGCGTCTTCCGCGCCGGTGAGGCGGGCGAGCAGTTCGGCGGTGTGCGTGTCGCGCTTGCCGCGCGCGCCGGCTCCCAGGTCGTATTCCAGATTGCTGTATTGCGTGGCGGAATTTTTGATGGATTCGGCGACTGCCGGCGACAGCGGCGCGCGGCCAAGATTGGTGTGCAGAATTACGCCGGTGGCGTTGATAACCGATTGAAGCGAAGGATGCAGGATGCGGTCGGCTTCCGCGGCGATGAGCTCTTCGATGGAGGAGACATCGAGAGAGGTGACCGTCACCGATCGCGGCCCGGCAATTTGCGCGCGCAGCTCGGCGAGGACGTCTCGCAACAGCGCGACGAGCAGATCGCGATTGATGCGTTTCGCAAAGGCGGCGAGACGGGGGCGCGAGAGCAGTTCATCGACCGAGGGAATGCGGCGAAGCTGTTCCGCTTGCGCGGCGGAGAGGGCCGGCTTGGCAATCGCGATGCGATGAGCGCGATGTTTACGAGGTTTGCGGCTGTCCACGCCAACATTTCATCACAGGGAGCCGCTTTACCGCAATGGAAGCGGAGAGCAGATTTTTGGCTGGAATGGGCCAACACTGCTCGACAACGCTGAAAGGGGACGGATCACGCACCTGATTTACTGTGCTCTTTGAGACAGACTGGCTGGTCAAAAAATTGCTATAAGTAAGCGTCCCCAAAATTCCGAGGTCAACAGCCATAAGGTCGCCTCGCCGGGCGTTTCCGTCTAGACGGCCTCCATCCTTATAAGCAGTCCATTAGGAGAACTTCAAAATGAGTACCGAAACGATTTTGATTATCGTGGTGATTGTGATTTTGTTTGGTGGAGGCGGTTGGTACTGGCGCGGCCGCGGGCGGTGATAATTCCCACGGCCATTTCATGGACCTGACTCGCGCGTCCCCTCCCGTTGGACGAACCGACCCAAGCAGTTCGCTGACGCCCGACCCGGGTCCTTTCAATATTCCAGTCCCAGAGAGTTCGGTTGGCGTTTTACAAACTCAGGCGAGACCAACCATTCGTATTCTTGTCGCGGACGATCACCCAGCCATACTTGCAATGGTGAAGGAAATCTTGAAGGCTCATCCTGGCTTTGAGGTCGTTGGCGAAGCCCGAGACGGTCAACATGCTGTAAGTCTGGCTGAAACTCGGAAGCCGGATGTGATCGTCATAAACGTTACGATGCCCAAGATGTCGGGCTTCGAGGCTGCCCGGCGAATCCGCGTTCATGTTCCAGATTCCGCCATCGTGATTCTCTCGTCCCATAAGGATCGGCAATTCATTGCGGAAGCGCGGAAGGTTGGCGCGAATGGCTACGTAGCGAAGTCGGATGCTGACGCTCAATTGATTTGGGCAATCGAATCGACGGTGAAAGGCGAAGAGTTTTTCGTGGTTGAATAACACCTTCCTCAGCCAGGCCAATTCTCCCTTGCGGCGCGAGGGATAATCCTATCCAGCACGAACGTTAACCCTCGTTCCAGAATTACATAAGAACTGATAAGCCGCGCACAGGAGTGTACCGGGTGCGTGCGGTACCCGATTCGCACCGTGCGGCGCGCTGGCGATTGACCGTCTGGCGGAGGGCTTCTAGCATGTTGATAGGGGTTTCCCGCCGTGGCCGTCACCAATACCATCGACGAAGAGCTGAATCAGTTTGAGCGCGACATTCGTCAATTGAAGATTGAGTACGATCAATATTTTGGCGGGGGGCGCAAGCGGCCGCCCACGGAAATTGAATGGCGCCTGGAGCTCATGACCAAGCGCTACGCCGAGCGCGGCGGCGAGCTGAAATTCAACCAGCGCTTTCGCTACAACAACCTGACGCAGACCTACGCCAAATATAAGGATATGTTTCGCAAGAAGCTGCAGCACAAGGAAGAGGGCAAAGTGGCGCGGCATTTTGGCGCGGCTGCGAAACAGATCGAGGCGGAACGCGCGCAGAAGCAAATCGAAACGGAAGCCGCCGAGGCCGCGGCGCACGTGGC
>JBBRZT010000137.1:0-9367 GCA_038236395.1 Candidatus Acidiferrales bacterium | reverse complement strand
TGACGCCGCAGATATGCGAAACAAAGAAAACCCAACGGCACAAAGCCGCCAATGTTGATCACAATATCGCGGAGCGCCACCTTGTCCGGCGTTTCTTTCCACGGCGGCATCAGAAACGGCTTGTGCAGAATTCGAAAAGCTTCGGGTATAAATAGATCCGCCCCGGAGCCCGCGCTGTTGTGAATCACTTTGCCGGAGCCTTCCGCGAACTCATAGTGCGCAATTACGTTTTTGTCATCCAGCGTTTTCCGCGGCTCAACTTTGCCGTCGCTCGTGCTTTGATCCCCCTTCACGTCCGCTGCGTCCGCGCGCGCGATTTCTTCGGCAGACAGCTCCCGATTGTAAATCGCAAGTTCCAGCAACTTACCCTCCCAGCCGTTCTGCATGACTGGCGAATCCCCCAGGACCAACTGCCCCGAGAAATCCGCGCATGAAAGTCCCATCTGTGGTGAATCGCCCACCCGCACGCCATTCCGGTAAGCCACGCTGCCGCCCGTGGTGCCCGGCGTGTCCCTCGTGCCCGTCGTGCCCGTCGTGATCGTATAGGTCACCGGTTCGTCCCTGACAAAAGTACGTTCCAGCTCCAGTTCAATGGTTTTCGGGCGATTCTGCGCGTCGCGAAAATCCCTGCGAATAAGCAGCTCATCGCGATATTGCATCAATCTGAATTGCATCGGATTTTCCGCCGTGTAAAAGACCAGCAGCGTCGCCGAATTATCCAGGGCTACGATTCGCGGCTGCACCCTGATCCTCAGGCTGCACGCCGAATTCTTGTGGCCGGAAGTCGCATCGATCAAGCCGGAGCTGTGAACCACTCCTTGTCCGCCAAACTCCAGCCCGTTTCCAGGCAGCCACGCCACTTGGTTGGCAGGAATTGGTTGAAAGGGCCACAATCCTACGGCGAGCAGTCCCGCCACCAGCCCAACACACACGATCGGGAGCGCATAGCTCGGAAATGAACGATGTTCTAGATTGCTCATGAGGTCGAAGCGTCGATGCAGCGGGCCGCGAAGTCGAATCAGTATACGATGCCTCCGCGCCCTGTTCCGGGCCAACGCCCTGAACTATCCGGTCTCCGGAACCATTCGAATGGGCCGGCCCCTCAACAAAAAATGGCCGCTTTAACGTTACTTCTATGTTATAATTACCAACAGGTAATAGACCGGATGAAGGCGCGCTCTTTCCTTGCCGTAAATCGTGACCTAATTCGGTCTGCCCAACACGCTATTTCCGTCTCAAAAGTCGTACGTAGTTGAACGCTCAACTGCATTTTCAATGCCCTTAGTTGAACGCTCAACTAAGTAAAAGTCCTGGTACCGCCAAAAGAATTTATTGAAATGATTGGTGGTTACCTTTTTAATGGAAAATTCTGAGGCTCCGACGTCGAGCCAAGATCGCTCTGGTTTTCGCGCCTGTCGCAGACCGTCAGGGAGCCAGGTTTAGGCGTTTGCCGATTGACTGTTTCCAACCGACTCGGTACTCTTGTGTCCTAGCCCCTATCGGAGTCGGTGAATGCTATTTCTGCGTAGTGTATTGGCATCAATCCTGATGATTACAGTAGGGATGACTCCCTGCTGGGGTGCTAGCGGCGAGGCCTTTGGCACGGTGGTAAGTGCAGAACGCGCTCGCGTCGGCAGCGGGGCAGTCTCGGTCGGGGCCACGGTGTTTGGCGGCGACAGACTCTTTACCGACGATACCGGCAGCCTGCAGGTTCGCGCCGGCGCCGCGCGGTTGCTGCTCTCCAGCGCCAGCATCGCCATGCTGGGCAAAGACGAAGCGTCTCCCGCCGCCAGCCTCACTCGCGGCACCGCGATTTTCTCCACCGCTAGTTCAAAAGCTTTCGCGCTGCACGTCGGCAGCATGACCATCCGTCCGGAAACCGATCAGCCGACCGTTGCGCAGGTAAGTGTAGTCGGTCCCAAACAACTTATGGTTCGCAGCACGCGCGGGTCGGTGACCGTAGCCGTCGACGACGATGTGCGCTCAATTCCCGAGGGCATGTCTTATCGCATTATGCTTGATCCCAGCCCGTCTGATCTGGCTGCCGCGGACCGGGAAACCGCGGACGCGAATATGGACGCCAGCCCGGCGCAGGGACCTCAAGGCGTGGGCGCGGGAAAACGCAAACAACCGCGGCGAGCGGGCCGCAGCCGTTTCATCTGGTTCGCCATTGGTATCACCGGAGTGGCGACATTTTTTGCGGTGTATGAAGCTTTGCAGAGTCCTTCCAAGCCCTGATTTTTTCAGCAAGCGAGACACGCTTAAATCGGCGATGTAAGTAATTGCGGGGATAACCAGCTATGCCCATTTACGAATATATCTGCGACGAGTGCGACACTCAGTTTGAACGCATCGTCTTGAATAAAACACAGGAAATCGCCTGCCCGAAATGCGCGGGAAAAAAGAACACCATTCAGCTTTCGGTTTTCAGCGCCCCTAATGGCAACGGGGGCAACGGCACTTCCGCCAGGCAATCCGGCCCGGACACTTCATCCGGCGGCGGCGGCGGTTGCTGCGGCGGGGGCTGCGGTTGCCACTAAGAATGCGCGGCGTTTGCGAGTGGTCGCGCACCGACCTCTTTTCTAAATTTCCCCGCGGCTTACTTTGATTTCCAAAATTGATTACTGAGCGCCGCTCTCTTGTCGCGATCCGCTGAACCCGGCACCGCCCATATTTTTTCAGCGCGGATCTATAAACAATGGATCATGCGCTGCGTCGACGTGCCGCGAAATATTTCCAAATCGTTACGCGAAGCGGCGGGAGGAAACCAGCAGCACATTCCGGTTCTGGTCATGGTGGAAGGCCTGCCGCTGAAAAGCACGCTTTCGCCTCGCGGCGGCGGAGCTTACCGCCTGCACATTCACAGCAATATCTGGCGCAAGCTGCGCATCGATGCCGGGGCCATTGTGGAAGTGATGCTGCAGGTCGATACCGAGCCGAGAGACCCGGCTCTGCCGCCAGATTTCGCCGCCGGGCTTGCCGACGAGCCTCGCGCGCTGGCGACTTTTAATTCGCTGACCCCCGCGCTACGCCGGCAGATTATCCGTTACGTGGACCAGGCCAAGCACGCCAGCACCCGCGAGAAACGGATTCGCCTGCTGGCCAAGCGCATGCTGGAGCGCGCCGCGAGGCGTAAAAAGAAAAAAAGTAGCCGCAAGAAAAAGTAGCGGCGCTGTTATTCTGTCGCTCCATCAAGGTGCCGCGCGTTTTTGTGCGGACAACCAGGGCACCAGTTGCGGGTCGGCGAAGGCTTGGTTCCACACTTCGTGACCGGTGTTGCGGAACTCCGAGTAGCGGGGGGAGCCGCCCGCCTTCTTGAGCTGATGCACCATCTCGCGGACGGTTTCGACCGGCACAGTCGAGTCGTCCTCGCCTTGAAAAATCCACAACGGAACGCGAGTGAGCGCGCGCACGTTGGTGAAATTATCGTATGACGCGACGACAATCGCGCCGGCCCACTGCTCGGGATATTTTTGCAGCAGCGCCCACACCGCAAGCCCGCCCATTGATTGTCCGGCGAGATAAACGCGATCGGGATCGATGGGATAATCTTTCTGGACCAGCGCAAGAATATTCAGCGCCGATTGTAAGGGCGCGGCCACCTGATTGAATTCCGGTTCAGACCAGTTTTCGTTCTGCGGGCACTGCGGGGCGAGCACGAAGGCGGGAAAGGCAGCCTGATTTTCCGGCGTGGTCCACAGGTGGGTGCCTTTCTCGTTTCCACCGGAGATTTGCGCCTCGTTGTTGGAGCCACGGCCGCCGGCTCCGTGAAACCACAGGATCAGTGGATATTTTTTGGCGGAATCGTAGCGCGGCGGAACGAAGAGGCGATAAGGCATTTTTGTGCCGTCTTTTTCGGTGAATGTCTTTTTACGAAACGGAAGTTCTTCTTTTACGACACCTGGTGGGACGGTTTGCGCCTGGCTGGCGGCGTGCGAGCAGCACGACAATAAAACTAGAAACATGATTGCTGAGCGAAAAAGCACTGGCGAGACCTCTTTCAATTTTCAAGTTGTGGCGCTGCGTAGCAGCCGCGAATTTCACTTTACGCTTACTGCGGGCGAGAATATTGCGCGACGTTCGCCGGAATTGGAAGTGCCGCGTTCCCTCGCGGATCGAGCACCGGTGTTTGCGCGGCCCACTTAAACGGAATCACGCCGGTCCAGCCTGAGCCGACGTATTCTCTGTCGTCGTTCACAGCGAAACCGGTGCGCACTTTTGCCGAAGCTTCCACGAGCGGAACGGCCAGCACCATAGTGGCTTTCAGTTCCTGATCGGTCGGCGGGTGCACGTCGGCCCAGCGGCCGCGAATTACGTATTCGACGAAATCGCGCATGGCGGCAAGCTTCGCTTGAGGATCGTGAATTTGCTCGGCTTTTCCCATAACCACCACTGAGCGGTAATTGACGGAGTGACCGGTGGCAGTAGGCGAGAGAACGATGCCGTCGAGCAGTGTCACGCTGAGGCAGAATGGCGCGCCGGTCGAAAGCGTGCGCATCAATCGCCCTGCGGTTGAGCCATGCAGAAAAAGTTTGTCGCCCACGCGCACGTAATTGGTCGGCACCAAGCAGGGCAGGCCATCGACAATGAAGGCCACCTGGCACACGAAGGCTTCGTCGAGAATACTGTAGATAATTTCGCGGTCAAACGTGCCGCGGTCGGGTTTGCGCCTGACTTTGGTTCTGTCCGTGGGAGTGAATTCGCTCATGACAAAGCCTAGCGCCGCATAGCAGCGAGCGGCAAGTGCCAATCTGGATTTATGAAACGTGATGCGAGAGCCGGCGGTTACAGAATTTGTGCGCAGCAATGCGCGATTGACGCTTGGTGTGCGCTCGCATAGGATGCCGCCGGGGAAACAATTCAATCGCAAAATGAAACGCGCCGTAACGATCGTGGTGTGGGCCTTGGTGGCGCTGGCGGGAGCTGGCGCGCTGGCCGCCATTGCCTTTCATCGCGGCGAGCCGTTGAACGCCACGTGGTTCGTGGTAGCGGCGGGCTGCAGCTATCTGGTGGCCTATCGATTTTATTCGGCATTTATCGCCGCGCGTTTGCTGGCGCTGGACGACACGCGCGCGACTCCGGCAGAGCGCCACGACGACGGGCGCGACTTCGTGCCCACCAATAAATGGATTCTCTTCGGACACCACTTTGCGGCGATTGCCGGACCGGGCCCGCTGGTGGGTCCCACTCTGGCGGCACAATTCGGCTACCTGCCCGGAACGTTGTGGCTGATTGCGGGAGCGGTTTTCGCCGGGTGCGTGCAGGACTTCATCATTCTGTTTTGTTCCATCCGGCGGGACGGCAAGACGCTGGGAGAAATTGCGCGCGAAGAAGTGAGCCGCCGCGGAGGATTGATCGCCCAGATTGCGGTGCTGGCCATCATGGTGATTTTGCTCGGTGTGGTTGCTTTAGTGATCGTGAACGCGCTGAAGTCCTCGCCGTGGGCCACGTTCACGCTGGCGATGACCATACCCATCGCGATCCTTCTGGGTCTGTACCTGCGATTTTTGCGGCCGGGGCGCGTGCTGGAAGCTTCTTTTATCGGCGTGTCGCTGGTTTTGTTCGTGGTGGTTGCCGGCCAGTGGGTGGCGGAATCGCCTTCCTGGGCCCACGTTTTCACGTTGAACGGCGTCACACTGGCGTTTGCACTGATCGCTTACGGATTTGCTGCGTCGGCTTTGCCGGTGTGGCTGCTGCTCGCGCCTCGCGATTATTTGAGCGCGTTCATCAAGGCCGGGGCGATTTTTTCGCTGGCTGCGGGGATCTTGCTGGTGCGCCCGCAGGTGCTGATGCCTCCGCTGACGCGCTTCATTGACGGCAGCGGCCCGGTCTTCGCCGGGAAAATCTTTCCATTTTGCTTTATTACGATTGCGTGCGGCGCGATCAGCGGATTTCACTCGCTGATTTCGTCGGGCACCACGCCAAAGATGATCATTCGCGAAAGCCACGCGCGGTTTATCGGTTATGGCGCGATGCTGCTGGAGTCGTTCGTGGGCGTGATGGCCATGGTGGCGGCGTGCGCGATGACGCCCGGCGTATATTTCGCCATCAACAGCCCGGCGTCCATCGTGGGAGCAACATCGGACGCCGCCGCGGCAACGATCAGCAGTTGGGGCTACCCGCTGCAGGCACAAACGATGACCGACCTGGCGCGCGCGGTCGGCGAGACAACGCTGCTGAACCGCGCCGGCGGGGCGCCCTCGCTGGCGGTAGGGATGGCGCAGATTTTTTCCAGCACGATAGGAGGGCCGCGGCTGCTGAGCATCTGGTATCACTTCGCCATCATGTTCGAGGCGCTTTTTATTTTGACCGTGCTGGATGCCGGAACGCGCGTGGGCCGCTTCATGGTGCAGGAGCTTGGCGGACGGGTGTGGAAACCTTTCGGGCGAACAGGATGGCTGCCGGGAATATTGCTTTCGAGTGCGCTCATTGTGGGGATGTGGGGATATTTTCTGTATCAGGGAGTGGTTGATCCGCTGGGCGGCATCAATTCGCTGTGGCCGCTGTTTGGAATCGCCAACCAGTTGCTGGCCGCGGTGGCGCTGGTGGTGGCCACCACGATCCTGCTTAAGATGGGCAAGATTCGCTGGGTGTGGCTGACGTTGATTCCCACGGCGTGGCTGGTGACCATTACCATGACCGCCAGCTATCAGAAAATTTTCGATGCCAGCCCGCGGCTGGGTTTTCTGTCCTACGCCAACGCGCTGGCCGGGCAGATCGCGGTGGGAAAAATTCCCGCGGCGAAAATCGCGGACACCCAGCGCGTGATTTTCAATCAGCGGCTGGACGCGGTGGTGACCGCGGTGCTTGCGGCGATGATTATCGTGCTGATCGTGGAAGCGCTGGTGCAGTGGTACCGGATTCTCAGTTCACGGACAAAACCTGTTTTACATGAAACGCCTTATGTGGCCACCCGCTGGCCAAGAAGCTTCTCCGGCGCGTCGTATGCCGGAGCGTACACGGAAAGTGAAACGCCACCGGTGGAAGACTGAACATGAGCGCGGCACATAAAAAATATCTGCCTCTGAAACATTGGGTGCAGCGGGCCTGGCTGGGACTTCGCGAATGGTGCGGAGACAGCGCCTACGAACGTTATGTGCAGGCGCAGCGTTCGCGGCCTGAGGAAACTTCCCTGCTGACGCCCGCCGAATTTTACGTGGAACAACTGAATCGCCGATACTCTCGCCCGAACCGCTGCTGCTGACCCCCGGCGCTTGCCGGTTGCAGAAACGCCGCCTAAAATGCTGCCACAGGAGTATTCAACTCCCGCGATCCGGAGGTGATCGATGGCAATCAATCAGGACAAGCTCCACGAATTTCTGGGCAAGGCGATTGTAGACTTTGGCGCAACTTTCAATGCCGCATTAATCCGCATCGGCGACAAGCTGGGCTTGTACAAGGCACTGGCCAAATACGGGCCGCAAACGCCCGCTGAACTCGCCAAGAACACCGGCACGACGGAACGATACGTCCGCGAATGGTTGAGCGCGCAGGCGGCGGGCGGCTACGTCAATTACGACGCGGCAAAGGGAAAATTTAATTTGAGCGAAGAGCAGGCGTTTGCGATGGCGGATGAATCCAGTCCCGTTTTTCTGCCCGGAGCGTTTCAGGTGGCGCTGGCGGCCATTAAAGCCGAGGAAGAAATTACGGAGCGGTTCAAGACCGGCAAAGGCTTGGGCTGGCACGAACACCACCACGGGGTCTTCGAGGGCACCGAGCGATTTTTCCGTCCCGGTTATGCCGCGAATCTGGTCGGTGCGTGGATTCCCTCGCTGGAAGGAGTGGACGCGAAATTAAAGAAAGGCGGGCGCGTGGCGGACGTGGGCTGCGGCCTGGGGGCGTCCACAATTCTGATGGCCAAGTCATATCCCAATTCTGAATTTGCGGGTTTCGACTACCACGACAAATCCATCGAGACCGCCAAGCAGCGGGCGATAGATGCGGGGGTCGGCGAGCGCATCCGTTTTGAAGTGTCCAGCGCCAAATCATATCCCGGCAAGGATTATGACTTCGTGACGTTTTTCGATTGCCTGCATGACATGGGCGATCCCGCGGGGGCGTCGGCGCACGTGCACAGCACTTTGAAGAAGGATGGCACGTGGATGATCGTCGAGCCATTTGCCGGCGATAAGCTGGAGGAAAATCTGAACCCCATCGGTCGCGCCTTTTATGGCGCATCCACGCTGCTTTGCACCCCCGCTTCGCTTTCCCAGGAAGTGGGATTGGCGCTGGGCGCGCAAGCGGGAGAAAAGCGTTTGCGCGAAGTGGTGACTTCGGGCGGATTTTCGCATTTCCGCCGCGCGACACAGACGCCGTTTAATTTGATTTTTGAAGCGCGACCTTAAAAAACGTCGGTCTTACGAGCGGCGCAGAACGATGAGAGTAATTTCCGGCGGAACACCGATGCGCACCGGTGCGCCTACTGTGCCGAGTCCTCGATTGACGTAAATGGATGCCAGCCCATTGGCAGCGCTTTTCCCGTGCGAAACTCGCGGCGCTTCGGAATATCCCTGCGCGCGGGTTGCGGGCATATCGAGCGATGACGCGAACAGCGGCCGCTGATAATGTCCCGCGACGTAATCGGTGATGAAGCGCGCGGGGCTGAGGCGGTGGTCGAGAATCTCGACCTGGATCTGGCCGCCGTGAGTGTGTCCGGCGAGTGAAAGTTCAATGCCCAGTTCCGCGGCACGAGGAAACGAATTGGGATTGTGCGAAAGCAGAATGTTGGGCATGTCGCGGCGGACCAATTCTTCCGCATTGATGAGTGTCTGGCGTTTCTGGCCTTCACTGGTGCGCTCTCGCTGATAATCGACGCCGATCAGATTGAACTGTGCGCCTTTGAATGTGAGTTGGGTGTTTTCCTGGCGCAACAGAGTCATGCGAGCCTGGGCGAAGAGCGTTTGCGCGGCGCGTTCTACGCGGGCGTAAATCTCGTGATTTCCGTTGCAGCCCCAGATGCCCAGGGGCGCGTGCAACTGACGGATTTCATCGATGCACTCGGCTAGAGGATCGCTTGCGCTGGTAATGAAATCGCCGGTGACGACAGCCAGGTCGGCGCCGAGTTCGTTAGCCATTTCGACGGCGCGGCGCACTTGCGAGCGTGGCATATAGCCGCTCATGTGAATGTCACTGAGCTGCACGATGGACATACCGTTCAGCGCGGGATTCAAACCGGAGATGGGGATTTCCACGCGGCGAATCTGGTAATTGAGGCGCTCGGCGGCGAAGCCGTACATTGCACCGAGGAATGGCGCGGCCCCGGCTGCGGCGGTGACGGCCCGAAAAAAGTAGCGTCGCGAAGGATCCTGAAGTTGCTCAACGCTCGCGGGTGTGGCCGGGCTTAGGACCAATTGTGAGGGCGGAACTG
>JBBRZT010000136.1:0-9403 GCA_038236395.1 Candidatus Acidiferrales bacterium | reverse complement strand
GTCGCGCTTGTCGCGCATTACTTCGAGCTCGTATTCCTTCCACCCGAGCACGGACTCTTCCACGAGCGCTTCGTGCACTGGGCTCATGTCCAGCGCGTGCGATATCGCTTCGCCAAATTCTTCGCGGTTGTAGGCAATCGAGCCGCCGGTGCCGCCCAACGTGAACGACGGACGAATCACCAGCGGGAATCCCAGCTGATCGCAAAGCCGCAGCGCGTCCTGCGCGTTATTCACCAGCGCCGACGCGGGAACTTCCAATCCAATTTTCCGGCACGCATCCTTAAACCACAAACGATCTTCCGCGACCTTGATGGCCCGCAGCGACGCCCCGATCATCTCCACCGAATGTCTTTCCAGCACGCCGCTTTCGGCCAGATCCACGGCCAGGTTCAAAGCCGTCTGCCCACCTACAGTCGGCAGCAGCGCATCCGGTTTCTCTCGCGAGATAATTTCCTCGAGATATTCCCTGGTCAGCGGCTCGATATAGGTTCGCTGCGCAATCTCGGGGTCGGTCATGATCGTCGCCGGATTCGAATTCACCAGCACGACCTCGTAGCCCTCCGCTCGAAGCGCCTTACAAGCCTGCGCGCCGGAATAATCGAATTCGCAAGCCTGTCCGATGACGATCGGTCCGGAGCCGATGATCAGAATCTTTTTGAGGTCGGTGCGTTTGGGCATCAGGCTCGCCGCGTCTCTTTCATCATGTCCGTAAACTGCGTGAACAGATAATGCGAATCGTGCGGTCCCGGAGAAGCCTCGGGATGATACTGCACGCTGAACAGCGGCAGTGATTTGTGGCGCATGCCCTCGTTGGTCTGATCGTTCAAATTGATGTGTGTGATTTCCACGTCGCTGGAGGGCAGCGACTCCGGGTCCACGCAAAATCCGTGATTCTGCGCGGTAATTTCAACTTTTCCTGTCAGCAGGTTATGCACCGGGTGATTCGAGCCATGATGCCCAAATTTCAGCTTGAACGTTTTCCCGCCCAGTGCCAGTCCGCATAATTGGTGCCCCAGGCAAATTCCAAACACCGGAACTTTTCCCATCAGCTTGCGAATATTTTCAACCGCGTAATCTACCGGCTCGGGATCTCCGGGACCATTCGAAAGAAATATTCCGTCCGGCCCCAGTCCGAGCACGTCTTCCGCAGGCGTCTGCGCGGGGATCACCAGCACTTCGCAGTGGTGATCGATCAGCATGCGCAGAATGTTCTGCTTGATTCCGTAGTCGTAAGCGGCCACGCGATAACGCCGCCCTTCATGGCTGGTCGCGGAAGACTCCGCCTGCTCTGTCCACGGAGGCGACGCCAACTCAATGGAGCCCTTATCCCACGCGTAAGCTTTCTGGCAACTGACCCGGCTGGCCAGTTCCTGCCCGGCCATCTTGGGCAGATTTTTCGCTTCATGAACCAACTGCTCCGCCGCGGTCCCGTCGGTGGCCACCATACCGCGTAGCGATCCTTGCTTGCGGATGTGGCGCACCAGTGCGCGTGTGTCGATATCCCAGATGACCGGAACCTTGTGCCGGTTCAGATACAGTTGCGCGGTTTCCGCCGACCGCCAGTTGGAAGACATCTGCGAAAATTCGCGCACCACCAGCGATTCGATGTAGGGATGCGGCGCTTCCTCATCATCGAGGTTTGCGCCCACGTTTCCAATGTGCGGATAGGTCAGGCAGACAATCTGCCCTGCGTAGCTGGGGTCGGTGAAAACTTCCTGGTAACCGGTGAGGCTGGTATTAAAAACGACTTCGCCGCCGCGGCGCGTAATCGCGCCGGCCGCGCGGCCATTAAATATGCGCCCGTCTTCCAGCGCGAGTGTCGCGGGTCGATGCTGCACTTCGTTCAGTGGCTCCCCCTGTTTTTCTCATCCTCGTCCTGAAACTCCGTGCTGCTGAAACTATTTAGTATTCGCTTCCGTTTCCGACATGGCCAGCGAGCCGAAATGGTCCACCGGCCAGTAGGCAAAAACAGCGCGGCCATAGATGAATCGGCTGGCCACCGGCCCAAACACGCGCGAATCGTTGGAGCTGATGCGATGGTCGCCCATCACAAAATAACTGTCTTTCGGCACGCGCACCGGGCCATAGTCGCTGACGTCTTCGTACTGCGGCGGCACGTAGGGCTCGGGAACTACGTTTCCGTTCACCGTCACGACGCCTTGCCGTATCGACACCGTTTCGCCCGGCAGCGCGATCACCCGCTTGATAAAAGATTTCGAACGGTCCAGCGGATACCAGAACACCACCACATCGCCGCGGTGGATCGCTTCAAAGCGATACACAAATTTATTGATGAAGATGCGTTCCTGGTCGGAAAGCAGCGGCGCCATGCTGGTGCCCTCCACCTTCACCGGTTGGTACAGAAAAACGATGATGACCAGCGCCAGCCCGATGGCGATCAACAGATCGCGGGTCCACACGCGAATCTCGTGGCGCAAGGAAAGCAGAGGAGGTGGTGGTTCGGAAGACGTGCTGGAAGAAATGGCAACGGAACTGGGTGACTTCAGGCTGGTCGTGACCGGCTTCTCGTCGGAGTGTTCCATTTTGTTGCCTCGTATTTATAACACGACCATCGCGGAACGCGCCAGATTCCCTTTCGATTCCATGCTCGCAGAGCCACGCCAGTTCGGGCCGGCGCTTTAGTCACTAAGATTCGTTTGGTGCCAGTTCACGTTGCCTTGTGTCGCGAATGCGACCTGCAAACCGCTCACTACGGTTCCATTGCGTACGACAAGGAAGCTAGCGCTGCAATCACCGCTGTTTCAGCACGCAAGACTAAGTGCCCCAGCGACGCGCTGCGGAACCTCGCGGCCTGCGCCATGTCGACTTCCGCGTCAGTCCATCCACCTTCCGGCCCGATCGCCAAAACCACATCGGTTGACGTCGTATCCTTCAAAACCTGCCGCAACGGAGGCGCGTCCGCGCGCTCGGAAAGAAATATTCCCAACCGTTCCTCGCTTATCAAAAACGCTGCCTCCGGTCGGGCCATCGGCTCCAACACTGGCAAGCGCACCCGCCTCGACTGCTGCGCAGCCTCCAGAATTATCTTCCGCCAGCGCTCCGAACGCTTCTCCGCCGCGGCTAGCAGCCCCTTTTCGCTGCGCTCCGCCGCCAACGGCACGATGCTCGTCACTCCCAGTTCAGTAGCTTTTTCAATAGCCCATTCGAACGAATCGAATTTCACGATCGACAATAGCAACGTCACGCGCAGTTTCGGCTCGTTGGCGGGCAATTCTTCCAGCAACGCAAGTTCCACGCGCTCCCGCGCCACACTTTCAATACGCCCCAGAAAAACCCGCGCTCCATCGCTTAATTCGTAAAGCTGACCAGCCTGGGCGCGCAACACCACACCCAGGTGATGAGCTCTATCGCCCTCCACCACCGCACGCTGCCCATCGAATTGTTCAACGAAAAATCGCCGCCGCACGCGACGATTCTATCTCAGAAGCCAGCGCCACAACGATGGCGGCGGAAAGTGACCGGCGAAAGGCGACGACCCCAACTATCCAAAAATGTCTTTTACTTTTTCAAATATGGACGAATTGCGATCCGCCGGCTTGTTCTCCACCTTCAGCGTCGCAGCCAGCTGTTCCATCAATTTGCGCTGCTCGCGCGTCAGCTTCGTAGGAGTGAGCACGCGCACATGGTAGTAAAGATCGCCCTTGCCACCGCCGCGCGGATCAGGCAAGCCCTTGCCCTTCACTCGAAACACCGCGTCACTCTGCGTGCCCTCGGGAATTTTCAATCTCTCGTCGCCGCCTAAGCCTGGCACCTGCAGTTCCGTCCCTAGCGCCGCCTGCGCCACGCTCAACGGAATCGTGCAATACAAATCCGCGCCGCGCCGCTCAAAGAACTGGTGCTCTTTTACATCAAGCACCACGTACAAATCGCCTGCCGGCCCGCCGTTCGGCCCGGCTTCGCCTTCGCCGGTAACTCGCAGCCTGGTTCCCGAATCCACACCCGGCGGGATGCGCAGCTCAATTGTTTTTTCCCGCTCCAGGCGCCCATTTCCTCGGCATTCCAAGCAGCGCTCGCGAATAATCTGTCCTGCGCCCTGGCACGCCGGACACGTTCGCGTGATAGTGAAAAATCCCTGCTGATAAGCCATCTGCCCGCGCCCAGCGCAGGTCGTGCAAGTTGTGGCGCCGGTTCCCTTCTTGGCTCCGGTACCGCCACACGCCCCGCACAATTCCTGCTTGGGCAGCTTCACTTTCGTCGTCACGCCCGCGGCAGCTTCCTCAAATGTCAGCGTCATGTCGTAGCGCAAATCCGAACCGCGCTGCGTTCTCCCGCGCCCACGCCGCCCACCGCCAAACAAATCCTCAAATCCAAAAAAATCCCCAAAAATATCGTGGAAGTCCTGAAACACGGAACTGTTGAAGTCCGCGCCGATATTCGAGCCGGAAAGTCCCGCGTGGCCATAGGTGTCATACACCTGCCGCTTCTGCGGATCGCTCAAAACGCTGTAAGCTTCCGTGGACTCGCGAAATTTGACCTCCGCCTCTTCTTTATTCACGGGATTGCGGTCCGGATGCCATTTCAGCGCGGACTGCCGGTACGACGCTTTGATCTCCTCGATCGTGGCCTCTCGCTTGACGCTCAACACCTCGTAATAATCTTTTTGTGTGGACCTGGCCATCGCTGCTCCCGAATAATTTTAGTTCGCACTCTTGGATGCGGCGCTCGGATGAACCGCTACGCGCACCATCGCCGGGCGCAACACCTTCCCGTGAAACATATAGCCCGGCTGAAATACCTGCACGATCGTCCCGTCGTCGTGTTCCGTAGTTTCGGTGCGATCCATCGCCTGGTGCAGGTGCGGATCAAACGTCATCCACAACGGATCGATGCGCTCAGCGCCCAGGTGCGCCAGGTTGTCGAGCAATTGCTTGTGAATCAGTTCAAAGCCCTTGCGGAAATTCGCGTACTCCGGTTCGCGGTGCGAAGCCAGTGCCTGATCGAAACTATCCACCACCGGAATCAAGCCCTCAATTACGCGGGCGGTCGAACGCCGCGAATCCTCGGAGCGTTCTTTCTCCACCCGCTTGCGGTAGTTGTCAAAGTCCGCCTGCCGCCGCAACAGTGTTTGGCGCAAATCTTCCAGGTCCTTGGCCAGTTTGGCCACTTCCGCGTCGGCGTTCACTTCATCTCCGTCCAGCGTGTACGCCTCCGGCGCTTCATCCGCGCCTAAATTCGCCGCAACATCTTCCGGATTATTCTCGCCGCCCCGCTTGCTTTCTTTTCCGCTCACGTTCCAGCCTCTCCGTTGCCAAAAGTCTTTCAAAGTTTGCTCAGCGCTTCGCTGAAGAGCTGCGCTACGTACGCCACCGCGGTCATGGCCCGCTCGTAATGCATGCGCGTGGGTCCCAGCACGCCCAGCGATCCCTGCACCAAGTCGTTGCTGGTATAAGGCGCGCTGATCAGCGCCAGGTTTTCTCCCGCCGCCGAAAATTCCTTCACGCCAATCTTCACGAACACCGGCTCCGGCGTATCGATACACGCATTCAGCACAGTAACCAGCCGGTGCTTTTCTTCAATTGCCGCCAGCAAATCGCGCAACTGGGCCTGGTCAGCAAATTCCGTCGCGCCGATCATCTGCGCCGTGCCTTCCACGTGTACGCGTAGCGCATTGTCTTCGCCCAGCACCGCGGGATCGCATAGCGTCAACGCGCTCTGCACGATTCCTTCGTAGCGTTCGCGCTCGTTGGCCAGTTTTAACAGCAAGTCGCCACGAATGGCTTCCAGCGTCCAGCCGGCATAATGCTGATTCAAAAACTCCGCGATCCGGTCCAGTTCCGTCTGCGAAAAAGGACGGTGGGGCCGCAAAATCTTGTCGCGCGTTACGCCGCCGTGCGAAATCAAAACCACCACCACGCGGCCGTCGGGCAGCAGCCACATTCTGGCGTGCTCCAGCACGGTTTTGGCCAGCGGCGGCGACACAATAATTCCCAGCCCGCTAGAAACTTCCGCCAGCACATGCCCGGCGCGTTCGGTCATATCCGCGGAGCTCGACGCGGCGTTGAACTCCCGCGTAATCCAATCGCGATCCTCGATGCTCAGCGTGGCCCGCGAAGCAATCTCCTGCGCAAAAAAACGATACGCTGCCGCCGTAGGCACCCGGCCCGCCGAAGTATGCGGCTGGTATAGCAGCCCACCATCCTCGAGGTCGGCCATCACATTGCGGATTGTCGCTGTACTCAGCGTCTCCTCAAATCGCTTGGAAATCGCCCGCGAAGATACCGGCTCGCCCGTCTCGATGTACGTGCGCACGATATCCGCCAGAATCTGGCGGTTTCGTCGCTCTTGGAGCGCAGCATCCCTCATATCAGCACTCTACTCTTAGTGCCCGCAAAATTGCCCACCCATATATTTTAGGAATCGTGTCAAGTAACGTCAATGTTAGGGCCATGCCGTGGTCCGCTGGCAGCCGATCGCCAAGAAAAATGCGTCACTCCGCGTTATCAATCTGCGCCCGCTGCAACTTGTCGGAATAGTCGATGTACATCGTTTTCCACTCGGTGAAGAAATCAATCGCAGCGATCGCCGCTTCGCGATGCCCGTTGCCGGTCTGCTTGGTTCCTCCAAACGGCAAATGCGTTTCCGCTCCGATTGTCGGCGCATTCACATAAACAATGCCGGTATACAAATCGCGCATGGCCGCAAATGCCAGATTCACATTCCGCGTATAAATCGAAGCCGACAGTCCGTACGGCACGCCATTCGCAACTTCAATCGCTTGCTCAAAACTGTCCACAGGGATCACCGAAACAACCGGCCCAAAAATCTCTTCCTGCGCGATGCGCATCCCCGGAGCGCAATCGCCAAACACTGTCGCCTCGTGGAACCAGCCCTTCGCGTGCGCGCCCTTGTCCAGGCGATTCCCGCCGGTCAACAGTTTCGCTCCGTCGGCGTCACGCCCAATCTCCACGTAGCTCATCACCGTTTTCAGTTGTTGCTCGTTGATGCACGGCCCCATGTCTGACGTCGCTTCCAAGCCATCTCCAACGCGCAGTGATTTCGCACGCGCTACAAATCGCGAAATAAATTCCTTGTAGACACCTTTGTGTACCGCCACACGGCTTGCCGCAGTGCAGCGCTGCCCGGTGGTGCCAAATCCTCCCCAGATCGCGCCATCCACGGCCAGATCCAGATTCGCATCATCCATCACGATGATGATGTTTTTCCCGCCCATTTCCAGGCTGCAATGTTTGAAATCCGGCGCGCAGGCCTGGGCGATAATCTTGCCTACCGCCGTCGAACCGGTAAAACTCACCACCGGCACGTCCTTGTGCCCGGCCAAAGGAGCTCCCGCGTTAGGTCCATCGCCGCTCACCAAGTTCACCACTCCGTGCGGCAAGCCCGCTTCCGTCAATATTTGCACCAGGTGGTAAGACGACAGGGGCGTGTCTTCAGCTGGCTTCAACACCACCGTATTTCCGCTCACCAGCGCAGGCATCATCTTCCACGAAGGAATCGCCATCGGAAAATTCCACGGCGTAATCATGCCGCACACCCCGATGGACTGCCGCGCGCTCATCGCAAACTTGTTGGGCAGTTCCGAAGGCGTGGTCTGCCCGAAAAGGCGCCGCCCTTCTCCGGCCATGTAATACGTCATGTCGATGGCTTCCTGCACGTCCCCGCGGGTCTCAGCCAGCACTTTGCCCATTTCGCGGGTCATATCCTTCGAAAGCTCTTCCTTGCGTTGCAGCAGCAGCTCCGCCGCGCGATACAAAATTTCCGCGCGCTTGGGAGCGGGCACAAGCCGCCACGATTTGTACGCCTCTTTCGCGGCGTCAACAGCCGCGTTCACATCGTCCGAGTTCGACGACACAAACATGCCCACCAGTTCATCGGTGTTCGCGGGGTTTCGATTCTCATACACCTGCCCACTGCGCGATTCGACCCACTCGCCATTGATAAAATTCTTGAAAACACGCGGCACAGCTGCTGTCGCCATACTTCCTCCGGAGCGCTACTCGAAATACGCTGTTTGCGGGACTTTTGCGATGTCTACAATGATAATCGATTTGGTGATGGTTCACACACTCAGGAGGCCAAACGAAGACCCGGTCGGGCGTTACAACTGCAAAAGAAAATTTATTGCTTGGTGGATGTTTCGGGAAAGGGGCCACTCGTGGAAGAAATTCTAACCGGTGGCGTAGGCGGCGCAACCCCAGCAGTTTGCGAGCCGAGCCCCAGTTGCTGCAGGGTCTTGGCGTCGAGCTTCCCCGAAGGATTCAGCCCATGCCCAGCCTGAAATTTTTTCATCGCCGAGACGGTTGAGTCGTCCCACCTGCCATTCGGCGCGCCCGAAAACGAACCATCTTTCGACAAAGCCGCCTGAATCTCCGACACGCGCTCCGCAGTCGGCGCCTTCTGCCCCTTTTCGCGTCGCGACGAAGCGCGCTTGGTAGTCTTCCCGCGACGGCTACTCATGGTTTTGTTGCTAGCCGTCTTACCGCTAGTCGCCTTGCCATGCGTGCTTTTCGTCGAGCTCGTTTTCCTTTTCGTGCTTTGTGTAGTCGCCGTGCCAGCCTGCAAAAAAGACGCCGGCAAACCCAGCCCTGCCACTAGTAGTGACAGCAGCACCAGGTTCGCCGGTTTCAGCATTCGTTCCATCAACTCCACTTTTAGCCCGGAAATAATCCGGGTCGTGACGTTTTAGTGTTTGTCGTCCGCCGGCACCACGCCAGGCAAAAATACTGTAAATACCCTGTCGGCATCCCGGTGACGTAAAACCTTGAAAACCACATTTTCGCCGGCCTTCAGTTTACCCAGCGTGCCGCGATAATCGGCCACCGAACTGACCGGCTGGCGGTTCACCTCAGCGATAACGTCGCCACGCGTAAAGCCGATGTCCTCAGCAAAGCTCGCCGGGTCGACTTCCGTAACCATCACTCCCTTTTGCGCGTCCATGCCAACGCGGTGCGCGTTAGCAGAAGTCAGTTCCTGAACATGTAAACCAAACTCCGCAGGCGCCGCTTCACCGCCGGGTTGATCGCCCATGCGTCCCGCAGTATTCGGGAACACTCGCGTGCGGTCTTCCACCGTCGCGGTAGTTTCCTTCTCGGTGCGGTCGCGAACATAGCCGAGCTTCACTTTGCTCCCAATGGGAGCCATGGAAATAGGATTGACGAGATCGTTCCCAGTCTTGATCGGGGTGCCGTTCACGCTGGTGATTACGTCTCCGCCCTTCAAGCCTGCCTTCTCCGCCGGGCTACCGGGTTCCACGCCTTCAATCACCACGCCGGTCTGCGCACCCAGCGTCTTCAGTGTAATCGCGTTGGTCCCCAGTTCTTCCTGGAAGCTGACGCCGATGGATCCGCGGGTCACGCGGCCCTGCGCGATAATCTGGTTGTAAACGTTGATCGCTGTCGTCGATGGCAGCGCGAATCCTACTCCT
>JBBRZT010000135.1:0-9588 GCA_038236395.1 Candidatus Acidiferrales bacterium | reverse complement strand
GGTAATGCAGCCGCTCACGTTCAGCGAACGCATGCAACGCACCGCTCCCGATGGCAAGCCCATGCGCGCTTATGCGGAGCGCTTCATCAAGCCCAATGATCGCCTCACTTCGTTCGAACGCCTGGAAATTTACAATCGCCAGTACTGGTTCCGCCTGCTCTCCAGCATGGTCGAGGATTTTCCCGGCCTGCGCGCCGTTCTCGGCGACGCCCGCTTCGAAGCCATGTCCAAGGCCTACATCACCGATTGCCCGTCGCGCTCTTTCACCCTGCGCAATCTTGGATCGCAGCTCGAATCCTGGCTGCATCGCCATCCGCGCTGGGCTGGAAAGAAACAAGCTCTCGCTCTCGATATCGTGAAACTCGAATGGGCGGAAATTGATGCGTTCGACGGCAAGGCCGAGCCGCCGTTGCGCCCCGAAGATTTAAGCACCGCCGCAGGCCCCAACCTGCGCCTGCGACTGCAGCCGTACATTCATCTGCTAAGCCTGCGCTATCCGGTGGACGACCTGCTGCTCGAAATCAAAAAGAATGACGACGACAACGATTTCGCCAGCAACGCCATGCAGGAGCGCCGCAAGCGTAAGCGCGTGCAACACGTCGCCAAACTCAAGCCCGCCGCCATTACGCTAGCTGTGCATCGCATCGACAACAGCATCTACTTCCGGCGGCTCGAACGCGAAGAATTCACACTCCTGAGCACTCTGCATGAAGGAAAAACGCTGCAGAAGGCCGTGGACGCCGCCTTCCGCGGCAGCAAGATTTCACCGGAAGAACTGCCCGGCACCATTCAGCGCTGGTTTCACAACTGGGCCGCGCTCGGCTGGTTTTGCAAAGCGGACGAAACATCGCCGCGCTCCAAAAATCGCCCCGTAAAAAGAAAGCGTGCCTGACCTGCAATGAACTTCCTGCTGCGCATCAAAAAACTCTACAACTCTTTCTTCTACTACGTGGCCTTCGGGCAATCCCCTTTTCTTCTTTTCGTGCGCCTCTACTGGGGCTGGCAATTGACTCAAAGCGGCTGGGGCAAGCTGCACCATCTCGACAAGGTCACGGAATTTTTCACCAGCCTGGCGTTGCCCATGCCCGCGCAAACCGCCGTGGCCATCTCCTGCCTGGAATTCTTCGGAGGTATCTTCTTGGCCATCGGTTTACTCTCCTGCCTTACTTCCCTGGCGCTCACCATCAACCTGATCGTCGCCTACATCACCGCCGACCGCGAAGCCCTTTTCTCCATTTTCTCCGACCCCGACAAATTTTATGCCGCCGCTCCGTACACCTTTCTGGTCGCATCCGTCATCATATTGTTTTTCGGCCCGGGAAAATTTGCGGTGGACACCTTGCTGAATCGCTGGTTCCCCACCTTGCCCGAAGAAATAAAGCCTCCACTGGCTTGGTAATCAAGCTCGCGTTGATAAATATCTGCCGGCATCAACCATGCTTCGAACGATGCTCTCGCGTTTACATCTCGCCGTTGTACTCTCTTCCCTTCTCGCAGCCGGATGCTCCTTCGGCACTCGCGCAGCTGAAATGACCTCCACCCTCATCGTCGCCGGATCGCACATCGACATCACCGTCGAGGACGAAAAAAATTCCATCCCGCAAGCCGACCTGATCGCCTGGGTAAAAATGGCGGCCGAATCCGTGGCCGGCTATTACGGCCGCTATCCCGTCCCGCATCTCACCCTGCGCGTCACGCCTTTTTCCGGCCACGGCGTTCGCCACGGAATGACTTGGGGCATGCACGGGGGCTTGATCAAAATCGGCCTCGGCAACGAAACGACCAGCGCCGAACTCATGAATGACTGGATGCTGACCCACGAGATGATTCACCTCGCGTTTCCATCCGTCGCCGACGACCACCACTGGATCGAGGAAGGCATCTCCACCTACGTCGAGCCCATCGCCCGCATCCGCATCAGCAATATGAAGGAAGAACAAATGTGGGCCGACCTGATCAGGGATATGCCCAAAGGCCAGCCCCGCGACGGCGACGAGGGCCTGGACAACACCCACACCTGGGGACGCACCTACTGGGGCGGCGCGCTTTTTTGTTTTGATGCCGACGTGGAAATCCGCCGCCAGACCCAAAATAAAAAAGGCCTGCAGGATGCGCTGCGGGGCATTCTTGACGCTGGCGGCAACATCACCAATGACTGGGACCTGGCCGAAGCTTTCAAAATCGGCGACAAGGCAACCGGTGTAACAGTCCTTACCGACCTCTACAACAAAATGAAAGACCATCCCATGCCGGTAGACCTCGCCGAAAAATGGAAATTCCTTGGCATCGAATGGGACGGGGCCACCGTCCACCTGCACGACGACGCCCCCGGCGCATCCATCCGACGTGCCATCACCGGCGCCGACGCGCAAAGCCACGCGGCCGCCTCAATCCAGCCCATCGCCGTCCTAGCCGGCCGCAAAATCGGTTCGTAACCGTTCCCAGGTTTCCGTCGTTATCTACAGGCAGGGCTTGTTGCCATCCATCATATTCAAATAGCAGGCATACCAGTCGGTAGTCAGAATTTCCTGCCCCCGCTTCAGCGTGATTCTCACAGTCGGCGGAAACTTCGCCTTCAGACTAAACCTGGCGTGGGGGATGTCGCGGCAAATCTCGTCATGAATATGATTTTCCACCAGGTCTTTCTGCAGCGCCCCGGGAAGAATCAGTGTGGAATCTGGATGCGTTTTATTGAAATGGGAGCGGGTCTTTTGATTCATCGGATGGGCCACGTCGCCGTAGGCCTCCGGCCACAGGTTCGTCACGCACTTGGGGCAGCCGCCATTCTGCAGCGAAATCAAATGATCCAGTTCATAGTTGGTCTTTAGGCCGGTGAAGCCGTAGGCCGCCATCGTATCCTTCTTGATCTTGTTGGTGACGCTGGTGGGCGGACGCACCGAACTCGTTGACCAACCTTTCTTGCAGATGTTCTCTCCGATATTTTCCTGCGTAATGTCCGGGTTCGTGTCCCCCGGCGTCATCGTCGCGTCCGGATAAATCTCCGCCGGACCCGCCAAAGTTTGCGGCGGCTCTGCGGCCAGAGCAACAGCAGGGGCCGCGGCAGAAGCCGCGCTGTTTCCTCGCGACGCGGGATAAACCGTCAGGAAAATCGCCGCGGCAAGCAGTCCGGTCGCACGGGTCGAGTTCATGGCCGCGATTCTATAGCGCGTCACTCCTGTGTCAAGTACTTCGAGAGTTCATAGGCATAGCGGGCCGAAGACCGTAGCCAAGTGCAAAAGCCCAATCCAACCCTCATCATTGGCTGTCCAGTTCACGTCCAATCAGGTCAATAGCGGAAAACACCGAGCGGGCGAGACGTAGTCGAAAACGTCGATTTGGCATCGCAGTGTCCCGTATTGAGCACCGTTCTTTAGGTCCGGTTGTGAATTGGTTACCCCCTGTCTCAGGCGTTTGCCGTATGTAATCACGCTTAAAACTCGAATGGCTGAACCAAACCCGATCCCTACCCGTACGCGTATACCCGCGCAAATACAGGCGATATCTCGGTCAACTGCAGCCACCAGTCTTCCAGCGGCGGGTTTCTGGTTCTAAAACCAACCACGCTGGCACGTAACCCCTTTCCTACCCCCTGTACTGATTTGGAACAGTGCACCTTTTCGCCGGATGACACCCGCTCTCACCCGGAAAACACTGGAGCCTATGGCAACAGTACCGGTACCTATAGAACCGCTGCTGCTCGTCCGCAATTCCGCCACTGTCTCTCGCGAAATTGCCGGCGAAACCATTGTCGTCCCCATTTGCGCAGGAGTTGGCGACATGGAAGCGGTTTACACCTTCAACGAGCTAGGCGGCCAACTCTGGCGTCTGTTGGAGGAAAGCCGCGCCACGCAAGACCTGGTCGACTGGGTGATTCAGCATTTCGATGTATCCCCAGGTGCAGCGGCAGCCGACGTCCACGCCTTTCTCAACGATCTAATGGAAATCGGCCTCATCCAGACGGTGGGACTTTACGGCGAAAGCAGCGGCAAAGAAGCGCAGTCAACAAAACCAAGTTTCGCAACAAGGTAGCCGAGGCCACAGTGCAAACGGTTAACTACGGGGAATTCAGCGGAGGAGTACACAAGCGGTACTCCGGGAAGCGCGCGCCGATGGATGTATCCATCGAAGTCACCCGCCGCTGCCCGCTCGATTGCCAGCACTGCTACAACAATCTGCCCATGGGCGACCTGGTCGCCCGCGCCGCGGAACTCACCTTCGACGAGCACGTTCGCCTTCTCGATGAGCTGGTCGCCGCGGGCACCCTCTGGCTTCTCTACTCCGGCGGCGAAATTTTCGCCCGCAAGGATTTTCTGGATATTTACACCGAAGCCAAAAAGCGCGGCTTCCTGATCACCCTGTTCACCAACGGCACGATGATCAATGAACGCATCGCCGACCACCTCGCCAAGTACCGCCCCTTTTCCATCGAGATCACCTTGTACGGCGCTACGCGCGAAACCTACGACGCACTGACCCAGAAGCCCGGCTCCTACGATCGCTGCATGCGCGGTATCCAGCTCCTGATGGAGCGTAACCTCCCGCTGAGACTCAAAACCGTTCCGACCACCATCAACCAGCACGAAGTCTACGCGATGAAACATCTCGCCGAATCCCTAGGCGTGGAATTCAAATTCGATCCGTTGATCAATCCGCGCATCGATTGCTCGCAAAGCCCGCTGGCCGTGCGCCTGTCGCCCGAACAAGTTGTCGCGCTCGAATTTCGTGATGCCACCCGCAAAGAGGAATATCGCCGCCTGGCGAAAGACGATCTCGCCGCTCCCGCCAAGGAACCGCAGCCGGAAAATCAGCGCTATTCCTGCGGCGGCGGCGTCAACGGCTGCGCCGTCGATCCCACCGGCAAGATGACCATCTGCGTCATTTCTCATCAGCAGGGTTACGACATTCGCAAGGGCAGCTTCACCACAGGCTGGAACGGCCCGCTGCACGAAATTCGCACCCAGCAGCGC
Source organism: Candidatus Acidiferrales bacterium (assembly GCA_038236395.1). Lineage (GTDB taxonomy): Bacteria > Acidobacteriota > Terriglobia > Acidiferrales > UBA7541 > Acidiferrum. The sequence continues at coordinate 4,621 of JBBRZT010000135.1, read as the reverse complement.
ACCCGCGCCACCATCTGCGATGGCTGCAAGGTTCAATCGCTATGCAGCATGTGCCCGGCGAACGGCGAGCTCGAAAATGGCGATCCCGAGTCGCCCGTAGATTTTCTCTGCCAGGTCGCGCACTTGCGCGCCTACACGCTAGGCTACGCGGTTCCCGGCCACGACACTGAAGACTCGCACTGCCCGAATTGCGAAAGCGGCCGCAATCACCTGGCCCTGCTCGAAGCAGCCGCGCGCATCGACCTTCAGAAATCCGAAGAAATTGATTTGCTGCTCGAAGGCGGGCCCACTTCGCCCGTCTTGAATGTTTTGCAAACTGCTGGGGGGTGCCGCAGCGGCGGATGCAACAGCTGCTCGGCTGTCCATGCTTGACAGAAAGACGGACTCGATGGAACGGAAGGAACAACCGGATTCGCAGCCGAAATTGCGGCCGTCGGGCGGCTATGAGCCCCCCAAGGTGAGGCGCGTCAGTCTGCGCCCCGAAGAGGCTGTTCTCGGCCATTGCAAAGTTTCAGGTCAAGCGGGCCCGGTATCCGCTTCCTGCCGCGGGGCAGTCACCTGCCGAAGCATCGGGTCCTGAAGAATTATCGCCATGGCTACTCTCCTGACAGCGGTGTCACCCGAACTGCATGGTTGCAATCCCGAACAGTTGCTCGGGAACGCCCATCTTCCGACTTTCATTGACAGTGACTCGAAGCGTGTCAGCACCGCGAAGAATATTTCCCACAATGTCGCTTATCAGATCGGCGGAATCTCTTTCGGCATGTTTTCCGATGGTGATGTTTTGCTGGAGCTCGATCCCGCGTTGCGCGAGTTCGCCGTGCAGCCCTCTACGCCAGGAAATTGCGACGTCAACATCCGCGTCTCGCTGATCGATCAATTACCCACGCCGCAACGCCAGCCGCTTTTTCATTCCGGCGGCCTCTGGTCGCTCTTCGAAGAGCGCCGCGATCAACAGGATGGCTACCGCCTGAATTTCCAGCGCAGCTTCCCCGGAGAATCGCCCTATAAATCGGTGTGGTTCGATCGCAATTTCACCACCGGACATCTCCAGCTCTCGCGTCTTTTCTTTCCGCAGGATCGCCCCGTCTATCCGCTCGAATATCCGCTCGACGAAGTGTTGATGATTCACCGTCTAGCCTGCGGGCAAGGACTGGAAGTCCACGCCGTTGGAATCGTCGATGAACAGGGACGCGGTCATCTTTTCCTCGGACACTCCGGCGCAGGAAAAAGCACCACCGCGCGTCTGTGGCTCACCCAACCAAATATTCGAATTCTCAGCGACGATCGCATCATCCTTCGCCGCAGGCACGGCCTGATCCGCATGTACGGAACTCCCTGGCACGGCGACGCCGGTATCTCTTCCCCGCATTCCGCCCCAGTCACCAATATTTATTTTCTGGAGCAATACCGCCACAACCAGATTCTCGGCATGGTTCCCGGCTTTGCCGTCGCCGAGATCTTTGCGCGTAGCTTCGTTCCCCGCCATTGCGCGCAGGGGCTGGAATTCGCGCTCAGCTTCATCGAGAGCGTAGTCCGCGAAATACCCTGCAATCTGTTTCGCTTCGTTCCCCAGCAAAGCGCCGTGGAGGCCATTCGCCATGCGCGCGATTGAAACGCTGACCACCCGCGACTCCCGCAAGTTCTCCGCGGTGTGCCGCGAGTTGCTGGACCGGGGACTGGACGTACGCTTCCGGGCGCACGGCGCCAGCATGCGCCCCAACATCTTGGAGGGCGACGCCCTCGTCGTAGCCCCCGTCTCTAATTCTCCTGTCCGTCGCGGCGACGTAGTCTTGACCGAAGCTGATTGCGGTTTGAAATCGCACCGCGTCATGCACCACAGCAATGCAACCGGTGCGGTCATGACTCGCGGAGATTCCGGGCAGGAAAACGATCAGCCAACGTATGCGCCGCTCGGAAAAATTATCATCGTCGAGCGCGGCGGCCGCGCCACTTCCGCCACTGGCCTCTGCGCCCGCATCTCCGCGAAATTAAATTCCGCCGCCCATCGCTTCGAATTCAGCTTCTGGTATCGCACCGCCAGGCTGCTCCGTTATTTTTTTCCGGCCGCGCTGCTTTTGCTCGTGTGCCTGATTGCCACAGTTTCTCCCGCTGCCGCGGCAAATGCGGACCTGGCAGTGACTGAGACTCCTGGTTCCGTAACAGTTTCTCCCGGCGGCAATATCGTCTACACCATAGTGGTCACCAACAACGGCGCAAGCAATGCGGCCGTCCCGCAATGGGTTCAAGCCATCCCTACGAACACAACTTTCGTGTCGCTCACTGGTGTCGGTGCCTGGATTTGTCCCACGCCCGCCGTTGGCGCCACTGGCACCATCACGTGTACCGACAACACAACGATGGCAAAGAATACGAGTCAAACGTTTACTCTCACTGTGGCCGTGGACCCCGCCACCCTGGGCGGCACCGTTATATCCGGATCCGTTACCGTTAGTTCGTCTACCACGACAGATAACACTCCGGGCAACGATACCGCGACGAGCACCGTGACTGTTTTGCCCCCGGACCTGACGATCACCCAGTCTGCGAACCTCTCCACTGTCTCCCCCGGCGGCACCATTTCGTACACCAACGTCGTCAACAATAGTGGCCCGTCAATCGCTGCCGTTCCGGTCTTTACCCAGGCCACTCCCGCGAACACCACGTTTCAATCCGTTACTCCTGCTGCGGGCTGGACGTGCACGACACCTGGAGTCGGCGCAACCGGCACGATCACGTGCACCGACGGGTCAAACTTTGCAAACGGTAGCACCGCCACTTTCACCGTAAGCGTCGCCGTAAACGCCGGCGTAACCGACAGTTCTACAATCTCAGCTTCCGCCAACATCGCTTCCACCTCCGGTGACAGCAATGCAGCCAACAACACCGCCACAAGTTCGGTCACGGTATCTGCCCCGGCTGACTTGAGCATTTCTCAAACCGCTTCCGCTCCGGTCGTAGCCGCGGGCGCGAACGTCATCTACACCATCGTGGTTACCAATAACGGTCCCAACCAATCTCAAAGCGTGGTGTTCTACGAAAATATTCCCGCCAACACCACTTTTCAATCCATCGGCACCGTTCCCGTCGGATGGACGTGCACCACTCCCGCGGTGAACGGCATAACAGCGATCAATTGCTCCATCGCTACTCTGGCCAATGCGGCCACTGCTACTTTCACCGTCACTCTTAAAGTCACGGCCGGAACCGCGGCGGAAACGGCCATCCAAAACGTCACCAGCGTCACCTCCAACTCCACCAACGATCCCGTCGCTTCCAATAACACTTCCACAACCACCACTTTGGTGGGCATCACCGGCAATGCCGATCTGCAGCTAACGCTTTCCGCATCGCCCGCTCCGGTTTTCGTTTCCAGTCCGCTGGTCTACACCGTCGCGGTGCAGAATCTCGGCGTTGCCGATGCCACCACCGCCACGATCTCTGACACGCTTCCCGGCACTGCCACATTTGTTTCCGCAACCGCCACTCAAGGCAGTTGCTCGCAGAGCGCGGGAGTGGTCACCTGCAATCTCGGCACTCTCGCCGCTGGCGCCACCGCCACCGCGACGATTACCGTCACCGCGCCAGGTACCTCGAATTCGCTGTCAAACACAGCCAGCACCACTTCGGCGGTCACCGATCCTTTCTTGTCGAACAACTCCGCCACGCTAGTCACTTTCGTGCAGCCGCTTTCCTGCGCCACTCCAGCTCGCGACGGCACCGGCGGCACCCTCTCTGGAAATGTGAATACTTACTACGCGCCCAGCGCACCCGTAGTTCTCGCTCCCGGCGCAAAAACCGTTACCTTGAGCGCCGCCTCGGGTTCCGTCACTCCCATCGCCATCGGTGATTTGTTACTGATCATCCAGATGCAGGACGCGGCCATCAATTCTACCAACACCGGCGCGTATGGCGACGGCACGCCCGGCGATCCGGCCACTGGCTACTCGAACGCCAACAGTTCCGGCCGTCACGAATTTGTCACCGCCACGAATGCGCTCTCCACCGCGGGCGGCGCGCTGACTTTCTCCGGCGCAGGCCCCGGCGGCGGCACCCTGAATACGTACACCGCTGCCGCCTACTCTGCCGGAGTTCAGGGCGCGCGCACATTTCAGGTCATCCGCGTCCCTCAATATCAATCCGCCACGCTCAGTTCCACACTCGCGCCTATCGCCTGGAACGGCACCGTCGGCGGTGTTCTCGTCATTGACGTCGCCGGACAACTTACTCTCGGCGGAACCGTCAGCGCCGACGCTCTTGGATTTCGCGGCGGCGGCGGCCGCACCCTCAAAGGCGGCACCGGCGCTTCTCAAACCGACTACATCACCCTGGCAACCTTCGCGGCCAACGGCTCGAAAGGTGAGGGCATAGCGGGTACTCCGCAGTACATGGTCAATTCAACTTTAAGCGCCCTCATCAATACCGGCATCGAAGGACTCCCCAACGGCAGCTACGCTCGCGGCGCGCCCGGCAACGCCGGCGGCGGTGGCACCGATGCGCGGCCGACGGCCAACGACCAAAACTCCGGCGGTGGTGGCGGCGGAAACGGCAGCGGCGGCGGCAACGGCGGTTACGCCTGGAGTACCGCGTCCCTCGGCAACGGCTTTGGCGGCGCGCCATT
>JBBRZT010000134.1:0-9599 GCA_038236395.1 Candidatus Acidiferrales bacterium | reverse complement strand
GCGCGTTTTGCCCACGCCAGAAAAAACAATACGGTCGCCACGCACGCCAATGCCCCGAAGATGTTCTAGTTCCCCGCCTGACACAATGTCGAACCCCGAACCGAGACCAGCGAGAAGTTTCAAGATAGAAAGATTGCCGTTAGCTTTCATCGCAAAACACAGCATATGCGGCACAGCCCCGAGCCCGCGATGCAGCTCGCGAAATGCTTCAGTAATCGCCGCGCTGCTGTACAAATAAGCAGGCGTGCCAAATTCCTCCGCGGCGCGCAAAACAGACACACCTTCACAGCACAGCTCTTCCCCACCAAGACTTCCGCCGGTTCTTCGTTTCCAGTTGAAATGCGGGGTAAATTTCGCGGGGTCTACAAAATTTACTTTAGAACGGAAACGCGGTGCGCCGGCCTTCATCGAACCTTGGCGATCACCAGCGTTCGATCATCAGAAAGAGGGGCACTATTCGTAAACGCGTCGACATCGCGCAGGATCAGGTCGGCAAGCTCCGCGGCCTGAATCTCATGATGCGTCTCGATCAGCTTGCGCAGCTTCTCGGTGCCGTAAAACTGCCCTTCGGCATTGGCGGTTTCCGCGATGCCGTCGGAGTGAAACACCAGGATGTTGCCCGGCTCCAGAACCCCGTTCCATTCGTCGTAACTGACATCTTCAAAAATGCCCAGCGGAAATCCGGTCAGCTCGATTTTGTCGCAGCGCCCGTCTTTATAAAGCAGCGGCTGCGACTGCCCGGCATTGGCCACCCGCAATTTCCGTTTGCCCTTCTGCCACGTAGCGAAACACGCAGTCATAAAGCGCCCTTCAATACGCCGCTCACCCACGATCTGATTCATCTGCTTCAAAATATCTGCAGGCTGCAATTTCTGCGGCGCCAGGCTGCGCATGATCCCAATCGCCACGGCGCCGTAAAGCGCGGCGGCGGTTCCCTTTCCGCTCACGTCTCCCAGTGCAATTCCGAGCTGCTGCGGCCCATAGCGTAAGAATTCATACAAGTCGCCGCAAACTTCCCGCGCCGATAAATAGCGCGCCGCCATATCCAGGCCGTAATCTTCGTTGGGCACCGGCTGCAGCAGCGCGCCCTGAATGCGTTTCGCGGCTTGCAGGTCGCGCTCCAGCCGCGCTTCATCGCGCGCCAGTTTTTCGTACAACCGCGCGTTTTCCAGCGCCACCGCCAGGTTGGCGGCCAGAATCGACAGGGTCTGAACGTGGTCCTCGGTAAAATAATCCAGCTGCGGACTTTCTAGATCGAGCACGCCGATCACTTTGCCCTGGTGAATCATGGGAATCGCCAATTCCGACCGCGTTTCCGGATTCACCATCAGATATCGCGGATCGGCGGACACATCCGGCACGCGCACCGGCGCCTTCAACACCGCGGCCGCGCCCACAATACCCTCGCTCACCGCCACCCGCAATTTTCCCTGCACGTGGTGCCCGTGTTTCACATCGATGCGATGACGGAAAACTTTCTGTTTTTCGTCATACAGCATCAGGCTCAGAATCTGGTAGTCGATTACCCGCTTGATCTGCTCGGCAGCGCGCCGCAGCAATTCTTCCACATCCAGAATGGAGCTGGTCTCGCGCCCGACTTCGTTCAACAGCAGCAGTGTTTCCGCCTGCGCGCGCTCCTTCTGATACAACCGCGCGTTTTCGATAGCGGTCGCCAGCCGGCCAGCCAGCAGCGTCAAAATGTTTTGCTGTTCCGGAGTAAAATAATCGACGTGGCGGCTCTGAATATCCAGCACACCGATACATTTCCCCTGCAGGATCAGCGGCACGGCCAGCTCGGAACGCACACTGTCTATCCCGTTGATGTAGCGGTCGTCCTGGGAAACATCGCTGACGCGCACCGAATGCCCGGTCGCCGCGGCCGTGCCGGTAATTCCGTGTCCCACCGGCACCCGCAGATTTTCCGCCAGCTCGCGCGGGTAGCCGATCGAAAAACGAAACTTCAGATACGCGCCTCCGCCTTCCAGCAGCATGACGCCGAAAATTTCGTAGTCGATGTGACGCTTGATGAGCGCGGCAGTGCGCGCCAGCACTTCGTCGAGATCGAGCGAGGAATTGACGCCCTCGCCGATTTCAGCAAGCGTGGATAACACTTCCGCGGGAAGCGCAGTTTCGGTGATTTCGGGTGCCACTTCAGCCCGTGCCTGTCCTGGATTCATACCGTACCGCTATTATAGCAGGCGACACAGACGCTCCTGGATCATGTGTGTTTCCATCAACTTAGAACTCCACATTCAGGCCCCAAATCTCGCCACAGCCTCTTGCACGATGCTCACCCCGTTGCTCGTCCCGATGCGGCTGGCCCCCGCGTCCACCATTTTCACCAGGTCGTCCAGCGAACGCACGCCCCCGGAAGCTTTCACGCCCATTTTCGGGCCCACCACTCGGCGCATCAACGCCACATCGGAAACCGTCGCGCCCGCGCTACTGAATCCCGTGGAAGTCTTTACAAAATCCGCGCCGGCGTCGCGCGCCAATCCGCACACCCGAATTTTTTCATCATCGCTCAGCAGCGCCGTTTCGATAATCACTTTTAGAATCGCGCGACGTTCGTGAATCGCCGCGGTCAGCAATTCAATTTCGTTCCCTACTGCGGCCGTGTAACCGGCCTTGAGCGCGCCGATGCTGATCACCATGTCGATTTCCTGCGCGCCCTGATCGAGCGCCACTCTTGATTCGTGAACTTTTGTTGCCGGCAAATTCGCGCCCAGCGGAAATCCCACCACCACGCAAGTCTTCACCGCGGTGCCGCGCAGCGCCTGCGCGACTTGATCGGTAAAAATGGGATTCACGCATACCGAAGCAAATTGATGCTGCAGCCCTTCGTTGCACAGGCGTTCGATATCTTTGCGCGTGGCTTCCGGCTTCAGCAGGGTGTGATCGATCAGCGCAGCCACTTCGCGCGAATTGCCGGGCAGCGGAGTCATTTCGCAGCGACTTTCCTCTTCTTAACCTTGCCGATAGTCAAGACTCCGACGTCCAGCAAGTTGCGATAACGTTCCGCATAATCGAGTCCGTAGCCGACCACGAATTCATTGGGAATTCTGAAACCCACATAATCCGCCTGCACCGCGGTGATTCGCCGCTCCGGTTTATCCAACAGAACTGCTACGCGCAGGTGTTTGGGCTTGCGCTGCTGAAAAATGCTCAACAGGTAGTGCATGGTCTTGCCGGTATCCAGAATATCTTCCACCACGATTACGGTTTTCCCCTCGATGCTGGAATCCAGATCGCGCGTCAAGCGCACCTGGCCCGACGAATGCGTGCTGCTGCCATAACTGGATACCGCAATAAAATCGAAAGAAACTTCTCCCGGTATCTGCCGCGCCAGATCGGCCAGAAAAAAAACCGCGCCTTTCAGCACGCCCACCAGGTGCAACGGCTCGCCTTCGAAATCTTTGCGGATTTTCGTAGCCATCTCCGCAATGCGCTTCTTGATGCGTTCGCGGGGAATCAGCACGCGCACGCTTTCGTGCGCCAGTTCGGAGCGGAGCGGTACGGTGCTGGATTTGCGTGCTGGAGGCATAATTTAAACCGAATCGAGACTCTAGCGCACGGTTCGCTCGCAGGGCAAGCGGTGCGCACGCTCAATGTTCGCAATGTATGTTGAAAATCAGGTTAGGATGAGAGCGAGCAAATGACTGGACTGCCTGGACAGACTGAGCCGTGGCTGCGTGGAACGCATTCCGACGTCGCCGCCGTGCCGCGCGCTGCGATTCACGCGTTTGAACAGGCCGGCGAAGATGTGGAAGCGTGGTGCGCTGAATTGACCGACACGGAGCTAGCCGCCACGCCCTATGGCTTGCCGTCAATTGCCTTTCAGTTGCGTCACATCGCCGGCAGCGTGGACCGCTTGCTCACTTACGCCGAAGGGCGTGCGCTGAACCAGCAGCAGCTCGCGGCCTTGCAAAGTGAAGGCGGCGCGGACATTTCGGCCGATGCGCTTTTTGAAGAATTCGCTGCCGCCCTCAAGCTGAGTTCCGTGCGCGTTCGAAACCTGGGCGCAAACGATGCGGCGCTGCAGGAAGCCCGCACGGTCGGTAGAAAAAATCTGCCTACCACGGTGGCGGGTCTTCTCATGCACATCGCGGAACATACCCAGCGTCACGTGGGCCAAACCATCACCACCGCGAAAATACTTCTGGCTCAGCGCGATGAGTGAGCATCTGCCTCTGATTATGTTTTTCCTGATAAGCGCATGATCGAGTCGGATTCCATTGCGTCCCGACCGGAAGCTCGTCCCGCACCCCGCGCCGAAATGATCGTTCCCGATAAAAACTGGGCTATGTACCTTCTGGTTGCGCTGATCGCCGGCGCAATCTATCTGGGCTGCGTCGTTTCTCCGCCGTCGCTGATGGACGATGTGGACGCAGTGCAGGCCACCATCGCGCGTAATATGCTGACCTCCGGAGACTGGGTCACCGCGCGCCTCGATGGCGTCGCCTATCTCGAGAAAGCTCCGCTGCATTACTGGGCTATCGTGGTTTTCTACAAATTTCTCGGCGTCAGCGACTGGGCCGCGCGAATCCCGTTCGCTCTCACGGTGATTACGCTCGCTCTGCTTACCGCCGCGTTTGGCGTCTGGGCCTTCGGCAAAAAAGCCGGCTTCTACGCGGGACTGTGCATGGCCACCTGCGTCGGCTTGTTCCTCTTCACGCGCATCCTCATCGCCGACGCGATGCTTACGCTCACCATCGCCCTGGCGATGTGGGCGTTTCTGCGCGCGCTAGACCCGGATGAAGCGCGCCCGCGCGCTTGGGCAGCCACTATGGCCGCCAGCCTGGCAGTCGGCCTGCTGCTGAAAAGCCTGATCGGCCTGGTCTTCCCAGTCGCCACCGCGATTATTTATCTTGCGATCACGCGCCAATTATTTTTGCGCCGCACCTGGAAACGCCTCCACCCCTTCACCGGAATCCTCATCGTCCTCGCCATCGCTGCTCCCTGGCACGTGCTGGCCACGCTTCGCAATCCGCCCTATTTCAATTTTGCATTTCACAGCGGGCCCGGCGAATACCACGGCTTCCTCTGGTTTTTCTTCATGAACGAACAGGCGTTGCGATTTCTCGGCCTGCGCTACCCGCGCGATTACAATACGGTTCCCCGCCTGTATTTCTGGCTCTTCCACTTCCTGTGGCTTTTTCCCTGGAGCGTTTATCTTCCCGCGATTTTCAAACTGTCGTACAAGCCGGCCGATCGCACCGGCCAGACCCGCCTTCTGGCGCTCTGCTGGATCGGCTTCCTGCTGACCTTTTTTACTTTTTCCACCACGCAGGAATATTATTCGATGCCTTGCTATCCCGCGTTCGGACTGCTCCTCGGCTCCGCAATGGCCGCGGGCGGCCCGTGGATCCGCCGCGGCACCGGGGTGTTGTGCGCCGTGGCAGCAGCCGCGGCGGTCGCCTGCCTCACCATTTTAGTTTTAGTGCGCCACGTTCCCACTCCCGCCGATATTTCCGTGGCCCTCGGCTATCACCCTAAGGCCTACACCCTCTCGCTGGGACACATGGAAGATTTGACCATCCAGTCGTTCGCGTATCTTCGGTTTCCCCTGGGCCTCGCCGCCGCCGCCTTTTTGATCGGCGTGTTCGGCACTTTACGTTGGAAAGGTGAACGCGCATTTTTAGCCACCGCGCTGATGATGGTGATTTTCTTTCACGCCGCGCGCGTCGCCATGGTGCGATTTGATCCCTTTCTCTCCACTCGCCCGATCGCGGAAGCCATACTTCACTCTCCAGAAGGAAAATTGATTTCCGGCCGCCCTTACTATTCGTTCTCTTCCGTGTGGTTCTATACCAATCGCGATGCATTGATTCTGAATGGCCGCTACAACAATCTCGAATACGGCTCCTACGCTCCGGGAGCGCCCCAGGTTTTCATCGATGATGCACGAGCGCTGGCGCTGTGGCGCGATTCCTCCCGCTATTACCTGGTAGCCGAAGCCAGCCAGGTGCCGCGATTTACAACTTTACTGGGTGAGGACAATTTAAATATGGTGGCCCAGAGCGGCGGCAAAGTAGTGCTGACCAATCACCCGCTGCCCGCCGTCGCGGCCCCGCCCGCGCGCTAACGAAATCGTTCGAATGATCAACGTGTTCGAATGACTCGCACAACGTTGTTTCACGTGAAACAAACATTTTGTGCGCGTTCCACGTGAAACACACTTGGCTGTTTCACGTGGAACAATCTTTTTTATCCAGACCTGTAATTCAGAATTGTTGTTTCACGTGAAACAAACATTTTCTCCAGTTCGATCCACGTTCAAATGTTAGTCAACGTTCGAATGTTCTCCCCCACCGGTAACCGCCCAGGCACAGATTTGCGCCCCAACTTACAATGCGATAATAATGGACTACTGCAGCCTGTCCCCAGAGTTGCAGTTCCGGGTCGCAAAGTGCATAAGTCGTCTGAGTGAAACTGCGGAAAGAGGCGCGCGCAGAAGAATGAAATTCTGGGAGGTCTTATGAAGATTGCCGTGCTTGGCGGAGACGGCTATTGCGGTTGGGCCACGGCTCTGTATCTATCGCAGAAAGGTCACACGGTAGCCATCGTTGACAATTTTATGCGGCGCCAGTGGGACCACGAGCTCGGCGCGCAAACTCTTACTCCTATCCGCCCTCTCTCAGATCGGCTGCGCATCTGGCAAAAAACCACGGGAAAAACCATCGAACTGTTTGTCGGTGACGTGGCCGACTACGATTTTCTGGAATCCACCATAAAAACATTTGAGCCGGACGCCATCGTTCATTTCGCTGAGCAGCGTTCCGCGCCCTATTCGATGATCGACCGCAAGCACGCGGTCTTCACCCAGGTAAATAACGTTGTCGGCACCATGAACGTTCTTTTCGCCATCCGCGAACTGCGCCCCGATTGCCACCTCATCAAGCTGGGCACCATGGGCGAGTACGGAACTCCCAACATCGATATCGAAGAAGGCTACATCACCATCGAGCACAACGGCCGCAAGGATGTGCTTCCCTATCCCAAGCAGCCCGGGTCCTTCTACCATCTTTCGAAAGTTCACGACAGCCACAACATCATGTTCTGCTGCAAAATCTGGGGCATCCGCGCCACCGACCTGAATCAGGGCGTGGTCTACGGCACCACGACCGATGAAGTGGAGCTGGACGAAGCGCTGATTAATCGCTTCGACTACGACGATGTCTTCGGCACGGTGCTCAATCGCTTCTGCGTGCAGGCGGCCATCGGCCAGCCGCTTACGGTCTACGGACAAGGCGGGCAGACGCGCGGGTTCCTCGACATTCGCGACACGGTGCGCTGCATCGAAATTGCCTGCGACAATCCCGCGAAATCCGGCGAGTGTCGCGTGTACAACCAATTCACCGAGCAATTTTCAGTGCTGGAACTGGCGCACATGGTAGAAGCCGCCGGCAAAAAGCTAGGCATGAATGTGGAGATCGATCACCTGCCCGACCCGCGCGTGGAGAGCGAGAACCACTATTACAACGCCAAACACTCCAAGCTGATCGATCTCGGCTTGCAGCCGCATCTGCTGTCGGATTCACTGCTGGATTCGCTCGTAAATATCGCGGTGAAATATCGCGACCGCGTCGACGCCTCGCTGATGATGCCGCAGGTCAACTGGCGCGAGCCGCGCAATGATCGCCGCCTGCAAAAGAGCATGACCGCGCGCGCCGCACTGGGCGGAGCAGGCTCCGACAACGGCCGCGTCCGCGCCAGCAAAGCCAATCGCTAAAAGCTGCGGTGTTGTTCAGTTTGTCGCGACTCAAGGTCATTATTTGCTATCGCCACCGGGCGCCCCACCCGCCGCATTTGCGGGTGGGGATGTTGTTCCACTGACAAGCAGCTCAAGTTTTTCGTTCACCCTCTGCGCAAATTCCAAATCAATCGGAAACTTTTCCCCGTCCAGACTGTTTTCGAAGCTTGCCAGATATCGCTGAATAATCGGCTCCTTGTGTGCCAGAAGATCGATCTCGTCCACAGATTGTTTGCCGGATTCGAGCCACACCGTTCTCTGATTCGCAGCATCGTACCCGCAACGAATTTCCCCAACCGTGGCGTCCGGTATGGCGTATTCAAGTATCGAAAACAGATGCGAGCCGAGATTCTGCATGGCCGAAACTCCCATGTGGTCGCTCAGGCTGGTAGTAAATATTCCACTGAATCGTAAGTCAACTTGCCGCGCGTATTCCCTGCGCCAGCGCTCGACATCCGACAGAAAGCAGTATTCAAAGTGCACGCCGATTTTCAGGTTTTTCGTTTCGGCGGCGCGTTGTAATGCCTCAGTTTCCTCTCGTGAATAAGTCCACGGTTTCTCAACGATCATGTGCAAACCGGCGGCGAGCGCCGCACGCATCAGTAGCGGCACATGCGCGCCCGGTGGCACGCACAGCCAGGCAATCTGCGTCGAGCTTCCGGCGAAACTTCGAATCACTCGCGCTTCGTAGTCCGGATCGCTTTCGCCAGCTTTGTGCCGCGAGCTTGGCGCGAATTCAACGCGACGGCCTTCGCCTTCGAGGAGCGCGTGCATCCGCGTTCCCCAGCAACCTTTGCCGACAATGATGTAAGACGGATCGTTAGCCATTGGCGATCTTCTCGCAAACCAGCCGGGCCGCTTTCACCGCGCTCACGACCTTGCCCGAAAAAATATGTATCTCATCGGGACGCCCGTCCTGCACATACAAAATACGCCGGTCCTGCTGCGGATTGTCTTCCACCACCCGCATCGTGAATCGCGAACCCAGATACCTGGCGTCCTTCGCTGCCGGAACCGCCAGGCAGCAATCATCACGCATCGCGCTGAAACGAGTGTCCGCGAAGGGCGTGAACTCAGCGCGATTCAAGAGTTCGGCGTATTGCGCCGGAACCGGTTCATCAGGATCAGCCGATGTCCAGTGATTGGTATGCTTCGCCGAACCAAACAGCGAGCGCGTCGAGCTGCCATAAGGATCGAACGCCGTAAACGGTCCATCGACAACCACCAGCGCGATATTTTGCAGCTGCGGCGGAAGCTGAATCTGAATTTTCTCTGCGACCTGATACTTGGCGCCTTTGAACATCTCGCGGCTGGGCCCCAACCCGTATGTCGCCCAGATCACAAAATCATATTCAGCGCGCAGTTCGGTTGGAAAGCTCCCTCGCTCGAATCCTATTCCCAGAGCCTGTATTCGCGACTCGATCGCCGCGCGCAGTACTTCTGGATCGTAGATGTTCTCTTCCACTTCGTAGCAGCGATCGATGAAATAGAAATTCATCCAGTCCGGGCGGCAGGTTCGCAGCACCAGCCCGTGCGAACGCATAATATTTTCATATTCGTCCGGCGGGGTGCGCGAACCCTCGCGCGGAATCGCGTAGTAATGCCTACTATTACGCACGATGGCAGGCGCGAAGACTTCGATAAATTCCGCGCGAGCTTCTATTGTTTCGCGAATCGTTTCAGAGCTTCGCGGATAGTGATAGCCCGAATGGACGCGATACTGATTGATTGCCGACGCGGCGCGCATGATTCCCAACGGATCGAACAAGCTGACACGGTGCCCCTGCTCGGCCAGCCGGATGGCCGCTGTCGCTCCGTAAATGCCGGCCCCAGCAATCGCGATTTT
>JBBRZT010000133.1:0-9638 GCA_038236395.1 Candidatus Acidiferrales bacterium | reverse complement strand
CATGATGCCGGTCGCATCCACGGGTACAGTGCGGACAATGCGTCCATAGTTGGGAGACGACGGATTGGCGTCAATCACCGCCAGAAAATCGGTCGATTGCCGCGACGCGTCACCTGCCCAGACGAACAGATACGACGAACCTTCGAACTCCGGCGGCGTAGCCTTCGTGTCGTCCGCGCGAGAAATCAACGTGAAGCAAAGTGCCACTGTGATCAGGATCAGACTGCGGTGGCTCATCGACGTCTCTCTGGGCAGGGAGTATACCTCTTCAGACTCCCTAGTCTACAATCCGCAATTCTTTCAGCAATACCAAGATACTGTTCGCGTAGGTAAACCTGTGAGCGGTTCGATTTCACTTCCGTTTGCACCAAGGCGATAACTTTTGGCTACCCGAATATCAGGAGTCGGAGGTTCCTTGACTCCGGCGGCAGATTCGATATAGTCGCGGCCTACGACTTCCCTTCCATTCCCAGGTATCGATGGTTTCGTGCGTGTGCTTGGAGGAGTCTTCAGCTAACAATGCGCTCATTCGCCGCAGCAGGCCTTTGGGCCACCGCAAAAAAACTGACGCTGGGATTTGCACTGATCGCCCTCTTTTCAGCCATCCTGCTGCTTTCCGACCTCGCTCATCGCGGAACTTCGTCTTCTGCAAATTCCCATTTGCAGCCCGCCGCGAATCGCAATTTCAAAGCTGCCATTGTGGCGATGGCACCTAGCGTCAGCACCGATCTCTGTGCCAACGGGATGCTCGAGGGGCTGCGGCAGAGTGGAATTTCCGTGGGTAAAAACCTTGAAGTGGTCCGCGCGGATGCCCAGGGCGAAATCATCAATATCCCCGCAATCCTCCAGAACTACGACAATTCGGACGTTGACGTGATCATGACCATCTCAACTCCTTGCCTCACGGGCGCGTGCAACAAGGTCAAGCACAAGCCGGTGGTGTTCACGTGCGTCAGCGATCCCCTGGCCGCCGGCGCGGGCAGCAGTAAAACCGAGCATCTGCCCTTCGTTACCGGAGTTGGCAGCTTTCCTCAAGTGGAACATCATCTGGACATGATGCAGAAGTTGGTGCCCGGCATGAGCGCCGTGGGCACCATGTACAATCCCGCAGAAGCCAACTCCGTAAAAGAAATCTCCGTCGCCCGCGAAATATACAAGAATCGGGGCATTCGCCTCGAAGAGGTGGCTATCGCGGGATCCAGCGAACTTCTCCAGGCCGTGCAGATTCTCGCCGCGCGTAATATCCAGGTGGTGTGGGTGCCTGGAGACAATACCTGTATCGAAGGCTACGAAGGTGCAGTCAAGGGTGCACGTGACGCACGTCTGCCGCTATTCACGGATATCTGCTCGACGCTGAGTCGCGGAGGCCTCGCGTGCCTGGGCTTCAGTCCCTATGATTCCGGGATAGCCACCGGAAAGCTTGCGGGACAAGTGCTGCACGGCGCCAATCCCAAGGACCTTCCTCTGGAAGAAGTGATGGTCGAGCAGAAATTCATCAGTAGCCGCGAGGCTGATCGATTGAATATCACCATCCCCGCGGAACTTTCCGGAAACGTGCGGCCTTAGGCCCGTCGTGGAAATCGTTACTCAACAACTCGGCGATGCGCTCGAAGTTAAAGTCAACGGACGGCTCGACAACTATTGGGGCGAGCATCTGCGGCGCAACCTGGAAGAACTCATTCGCGGCGGAGCTCATCACCTTCGCCTCAATTTCTCGGAAGTCTCGTACCTAAGCTCCGCCGGCGTTGGCCTGCTGGTCAAATTCTATCGCCAACTCAAAGCCATCGGTGGGAGCTTTGTCATCATTACACCCTCGCAGCACGTCAAAATGGTGATCGACCTTTGTCATCTCTCTCCTCTCCTGTTATCTCAAGAGGCTGCCGCACCGGCCGCAGTTTCGCGAGCGGAGCGCCGCCGCTTTATCACTTCTGCCGCTTCGTTTGAACTGGTCGAACGCCCCACCACGAGAAGTCTTACCTATGAAGTTATCGGAGACCCGGCTCTGCTCAAAAGCTCCGGTTTCGGCCGTCAGGATTGCCGCACGGTTCGGTTTCCCACCTCAACATTCGGTTTTGGACTCGGCGCGTTTGGCAACGGCTTCGAGGATGCCCGCACCCGTTTTGGAGAGTTTCTTGCCGTGGAGGGTTCCGCCGCGTATCTCCCTACCGATGGAACCAACGTGCCCGATTACATGATTTCCCGGGGTGACCTGGTCCCTGAACTGAATACCCTCTACGGATTGCGCTGCGAAGGCGAGTTCTCGCGCCTGCTGCGTTTCGAGGCTTCCAAATCAACAGGGGCCATATCACTCGCTGATATTGTGGACACAGCGCTCGAAGTTAGCGGCGCTCCCGTTATCGGCCTGGTGATGATTGCAGAGTCGGCCGGGCTCGTCGGCGCCGCGCTGCGCCGCTCTCCTTCACCCGAAAGCGCTTCGTTTCAGTATCCCGATATTCGTGCGTGGATGTCTTTTTCGACGGAACGACTTTATTCACGCTCCCTCGCCCTGATTACCGGGGTGTCTTCTTCCGCTGACCCGGGGCCTTTGGCTGCGCTGCTACGACCGCTCGGCGCGCGTGCTGGTCACCTGGGCCACTTTCATGCCGCGGCATTTTCCTATCGCCCCTTGCGGAAGGGGGAGATCGATCTGAAGTCCGCAGTCAATGCGCTGTTTGAATCTGAAAACCTGCAGGGCGTTCTGCATCTACTCAGCGACGATCGCCCATCAGCAGGCTCTCAGCAGAGCGAGTTCACGCGAGGTACCTGCTGGATCAGCGCCCTTGGTGGAGGGCAATGAGAGTGCAGCCATCATGAGCCTGGTAATCGGGACGTTCACGGTCGGTTGTATCCTGTCACTGCTCGCGCTTGGCGTGTTCATCAGCTTCCGTATTTTTGCATTTCCGGACATCACCGCTGACGGGTCGATTACCCTCGGCGCCGCCGTGGCAGCCACCCTGCTCCTTCATGGTGTAACTCCTCCGCTCGCCTCGCTTGCAGCATTCGGCGCCGGTATGCTGGCCGGAACCTGCACCGGCACACTGCACACGCGCTTCAAGATCAATCCTTTGCTTTCTGGAATTCTGGTGATGACGGCGCTGTACTCCATCAACCTCCATGTAATGGGCCGCAGCAACGTGCCTTTATTGTCCGTAAACACGCTGGCCACCCAAGCCGAGAGGATCGGCCTGAGCTTTACTCATGGCATGACAGCGATTCACATCGCCGGCTGGGAGGTTAGCGTTCGCAACGCTTCCGTTCTCTGCGCCATCGGTTTTGTCGTCGCGCTGGCGGGTATCCTGCTTTACCTTTTTCTTCGCACTAACCTGGGCATGGCGATGCGCGCGACTGGTGACAACGTGCAAATGATCCGCGCACTGGGAGTAAACGATGCCACGATGATTGTTTTTGGTCTGGCCATCTCCAACGGCTTTGTGGCGCTGTCGGGTGCGCTGCTCGCGCAATATCAGGGGTTCGCCGACGTCGGCATGGGCATCGGCATGGTTGTGTGGGGACTGGCCAGCGTCATCATCGGCGAAGCGTTGGTGGGCACCAAACAGATCGGCCTGACGCTCACAGGCGCAGTGATGGGCTCCGTACTCTTCCGCCTGATGGTTGCCGTCGCTCTTCGCTGGGGACTTAGCCCCAACGACCTGAAGCTGATCACCGCCGTTTTCGTTTTTTTCGCCCTGATCGTGCCGCAATTCCTTCGAAAGTCGCGGATGCGAAACGCGCATGCTTGAAGTTCAGTCCATCGCGAAGACCTACAACTCCGGTACACCGAACGAAGTCCGTTCGCTGCGGGGAGTCAGCCTCACCCTCGAAGCTGGATCGTGGGTGATCATCATCGGCACCAACGGCTCAGGTAAATCGACTTTGCTCAACGCAGTGGCGGGAACTTTCTTCGTAGATCAAGGCAGCATTCGGATTAGCGGACAGGATGTAACCCGTTGGCCGGAATATGCGCGCGCCAAACTTGTTGGACGCGTGTTTCAAAATCCGTTCAGCGGCACTTCTCCCAGCCTGACCATCCGCGAGAATCTCAGTCTTGCAGCCCGCCGTGGCCACAGCCGCGGCCTCGGTTGGGGTTTGAAGTCTTCTCTGCTGTCAAAAATGCGCGAAGAAGTGAGTCGCCTGAATATGGGGCTGGAGCACCGTCTCGAAAATGTTATCGGCAGTCTCTCCGGGGGCCAGCGCCAGGCACTCACTCTGCTCATGGCCACGTGGCTGCGGCCCGAGCTGCTACTGCTCGACGAGCACACTGCGGCTCTCGATCCCAAGAGCGCGGATATTCTGATCAACCTGACCGAACAGGTGGTGGCGCACGATAAACTCACCACTCTCATGGTCACGCACTCCATGCAGCAGGCCGCCAACCTGGGCGACCGCCTGATCATGATGCATCGTGGCGAGATTATTCATGATTTCCAGGGCGCCGAAAAACGCCGCCTCCGCCCCGATGATTTGCTCGCTCGATTTGAAGAAGTGCGGCGCGCAGAACAGCTGGATGAAAGTGCCGCGCAGATGCTGGCCGAGAATTACATCTAAGGGATTCGGGCTGCGAAAACGTAAACGAACTGACAACAAGTGATCAGGCGGTTTCGGGTTTTGCGGGAACGGTCCAGGGGTGGGGTTTGCGGGCTTCGATGTAGGCGCAGGCGGTCATGGTGATGGCCAGGGCGGACATGGCGGAGTCTTCGAGGATTTTTTTAGGTTGATGGGCTCGGGGGTGGCGAAGGAACTGCAATTGATCATGTGCAGATAGGCGCGGAGGACTACGAAGAATTAGCCGAGCATCCGTTCCTTTCGCCAGCGGCAAAGAATCCCGATTTATTTGCGGCAGAGGAGCATGGGCTGCGAATCCCCTAGCAAGATTTCCGCGGTGGCAAAACCGGCTTCGTGAGCGACTTGGAAGAGGAATGATTCTTCGTAGGCCACGGCCGCTTCGGGAACAGCCATGGATTCGACGTAGCTGTTGCCGATCTTGAAGCCAAAGGTAAAGCGATTGCCGAAGGATGGAGGTGGATGATCCATGGAGAAGCAGTACATGGCCATGGAACCGCCCTGCTTGAGAACGCGAAAACTTTCTTTGCAGTAATTTACCAATTCGGGCTCAAGTAAATGGGTGAACAAGCTAGTCGAGAAAGCGAAATCGATGGAGCTATCAGCGATGGGCAAGGCGTAGGCCGCATCGTTTTCTTCGGCCACGTTGTAGACCTTGCTCATGTCGCTGGATCGAAGGAATTGAAAGCGCTGGCTATCAAAGTTGCGGCGGCACCAATTCAACATCTCCACGTCAATATCAATTCCTATATAGCGGCCGGTGAAGGATTCGTGATTGAACCGGTAGTCGCGGAGATGGTGGGCAAACCGGCCGCAACCACAACCGATATCGAGAATTTGGGAGTCCAGGCGGCAAAGCCCGGAAAGAAATGCGTGGAGCCAAAAATCCCTGGCGTGATTCAAATAATAAACATGATTGGCAAAGATACGATTGGCCGCGCCGATTCTGATTCGCAGATGATTGGGCGGAATGTTCGAGAATTCGCTAAAAATATGGCGCGGTATGAAATCAAGGATATCGAGCAGGCGTTTAATTATGGGGTTATAGGTGAGACTGGCGGCTGACGGGACGATCTTGCGCAAGGCTTTATCGAAATTCATCTTTAACGGGTTCTGGCAAAGCGTATCGGAACGGCGGCGCTCGCGTCCAGCGTCGATATCGATTCAGGGTTCAGCTGTCAGACGCTAGGTTCATAGGTCGGAGATGCACGCTGGCGATTTTACGCTGAGCATGTACAGAGTAATTGGTTTTATGACGCCGGCGCGAGAGGGCCCTCTTCGATTTCTTGAAGGGAAATCGTGTATGCGATTTTATCGCGGGCGGATCAGGCGGTTTCAGGTTTTGCGGGCGCCGTCCAGGGGTGGGGTTTGCGGGCTTCGATGTAGGCGCAAGCGGTCATGGCGATGGCGAGGGCGGACATGGCGGCGTCTTCCAGGATTTTGTTTCAGGGCTTCGCGAGAGTGGCAATACCCTTGTCATTCAGGTCAAACGATATGACGTTACTCGCCAGCGACTTTTCTTCGTGAACGCCACCTCCATACCCAACTACAAATTGGTATTGTCCCGGCGGAACCTGGAAGGTAACGCGAACTTTCACGGACCCTCCGGGTTCAAGCTGGAAGTATTCAGGAGGTCGGGTTTTTGGATTGATCGAGTACGAGGCCGAATATTTGACTCCGTCGTACTCGCTTTCCCACGAGGAGGAATTCAAAAGGTCCGCGCGAGTTATCCAGGCTCCTGATTTGCCTTCGGAGGGTGACAGAGGCCCTTGCGGGCTCAATCCCAAGAGTGTCGGGCCAAATTCGGAACTGATAACCGTGACAGCTTGGTTTCCCGAATTACGGATCGATCAGAAAAGTTGCGGTCCCTTGTGGAGCGAAATCCGGCTGAGCAATCACTTCTAAGCCGTCGAGCATTGCCCACTTGTGAGTGTCCGGTGCAGGACCAGTGATTCGGTATTTTCGCACCACCGCGTCGCCGGGATTCTGCGGTTGAGAAACCTCCGAGGCATCAATTTCCATCGCCTTGGCCGTGTAGGGCCGCAGTTCTTCCTTTACGCTGTCAGAGATGTAAGTGATGTAATGTCCGCTCAACAGGAAACATGTATCCCAACGGTCAAAAACAATCACGCCGCAATATTTCCGGGACCGCGGAGGCCTGCGTGAGCCGTGATGATGAACCCGGGGGCTAGGACGCAAAGCAATCCGATACAAATTGCCTGAAATGTAAGTTTGTGATGTATGGAACGGCGCATGTTGGGCTCTAGATTTCTTTTCTGAGCGTACTGTAAAGAAGCGGAAGAGGAACTGTCTTGTGATTAACGCACCTATTAAAACTGGTGAATCCTACCCCGTAGATTTATGCGGTTTCGGGTTTTGCGGGGGCGGTCCAGGGGTGAGGTTTGCGGGCTTCTATGTAGGCGAAAGCGGTCATGGCGATAGCGAGGGCGGACATCGCGGCGTCTTCCAGGATTTTTTTCAGGTTGATGGGCTCGGGAGTGGCGAAACAGCCGCAATTGATGTTCATGTGCAGGAGGTAGGCGCGGAGGACGACGAAGAAGAAGCCGAGCATGATGGCGGTGAGGAGGGTGGACCAGATGCGGAGTCTCCAGCCGATTAATACGAGAAGGCCGAGAGCGATTTCGGTGAACGGAAGAGTGTGGGCTACGAATTGGACTCCCCAGTCGGGGAGGAGCTTGAAGGCTTCGACCTGGAAGGCGAAGTTGGCGAGGTTGGTGGCGATGGAGAATTTCAGGAAGAACCAGGGCCAGAATGTGTGATTGGGGGTGAAGGCTTTGGAGTAGCCGGCGTAGATGAAGATGGGGCCGAGGATCAGGCGGCCTAGCCAGATGATGGCCCGGCGGAGGTTGAGTGGGCTGGATTGCAGCATTTTTTCCTGATTAATCGTAGCAGAGTTTTGTTGTTGTCGAAGATGGTAGGGATTTGACTCGCACGAAAAAAGCAGGTCCCTCACCCCATTCGCGAAAAGCGCGCGAATAGGGTTCGGGATGACAACTTGCAATGTGCGTGCTTCAAATTCCAATTTCGGCAATTATTTTTGGGCGAGGAGCTGGTCCAGGAATTGGTGGAAGACTGCGTAGCTTTGGACGCCGACTACGGGGTAGGTTTGGCCGTGGTAGTGGATGATGGTGGTGGGGGTTTGGTTGACGTTGTAGAAGCGGCCGAGGGCCAGATCTTTTTCGATAAGTGGGTCGAGAGTGCCGCCTTTTACTAGGGCGCGGACTTTGGCCATTTCGGCGGGAGATAACACGGCTGCTACTGTGCCGTCTACGTCGCCGGTGTTTTCCCATTTTTCCTGATTTTCAAAGAGAGCCTGCTCGACTTGTTCGCCTTTGCCTAGGTGGGCGGCGGCGCGCGAGTATTGGGCGGCTACTTTGGAGTGGGCGTGCATGGGTAGCGGGAAGTCGCGGTGGATCAGGTAGACCTTGCCGCTGCTGACGTAATTGTCCATGAGCTGGCGATTGGTGGTGGTGTACACGGATTTGCAGGCCGGGCACTGGAAATCGCTGAAGACTTCGAGGACCAGTGGGGCGGTTTTGGAGCCGAAGGCTTTGTAGGTGTCGACATCGGTGGCGGCGCCGGGATTTTGCGGGGGAGCGGCCATGGCCATGAGGACTACGCCGATGCCTAGCGCGGCCAAGACGCTGAGGAAGGCCAGGGTGGCTTTGCGTAGGGTGGATCGGGTGCGAGTCAATTTGTCCTCCGGGGGAGTGGAAGCATCATATTTATTCTACCGTGAATGATGTGGTTTGGTCACGGTCGCGCATCGTGAAATGAGAGCGCGTTTCCTATTGTTTATAGAACACCTGTTGGGGGAATTGGATGCGTGGGTGGCGACTTGGGCCGGCGCCATTTATGCTACGGCGGCTTCGTTTGCTTGTGGCTTCAAACAGCAGATTCCAGCGCAATTGATAGCGAGTAGGCATCTATAAATCGATGATAATGAGAGACATAAACAAAGATAATCAAGACTTGACAATAACGCACTCAATATTTATAATGTGCTCGGAGCTGATTGACCCCGTAGGGTGATGGTGGGGCGCGCAGGTTTTGAGCGGCTGAGCTCAACGAGTCTGAGGCTTGAGGGCAACGAGGGCTGGAGCTTAGGGCTTACAGCTTAAGGGCTTACATAGAGGAGCAGAGAGATGAGTAAGATTATTGGAATTGACCTGGGCACGACCAATTCGGTTGTGGCCGTGATGCAGGGCGGAGAGCCGGTGGTGATACCGAACCAGGAGGGAGCGCGGACGACTCCTTCGGTGGTGGCGATTACCAAGGGCGGCGAACGCTTGGTGGGACAAGTGGCGAAACGGCAGGCGGTGACGAATCCCGAGAACACGGTGTATTCGATCAAGCGATTCATGGGCCGCCGGTTTGATGAAGTGGGCGAAGAGACCAAGCGCATCCCTTATAAGGTAGTGAAGGGCGAGCACGATGACGCGCGCGTGGAGATCCTGGGCAAGTTGTACAGCCCGCCGCAGATTTCCGCGATGATCCTGGGAAAGCTAAAGTCCGCCGCGGAAGATTTTCTCGGTGAGAAAGTGACCAAGGCGGTCATTACCGTTCCCGCGTATTTTAACGACGCGCAGCGGCAGGCGACCAAGCAGGCCGGAGAGATCGCCGGGCTGGACGTGGTGCGTATCATCAACGAACCGACGGCAGCAGCGCTGGCTTACGGTCTGGATAAGAAGACCGACGAGACGATCGCGGTATACGACCTAGGCGGCGGCACATTTGATATTTCGGTGCTGGAAGTTGGCGCGGGCGTAGTCGAGGTGAAGTCGACGAACGGCGATACGCACCTGGGCGGCGACGACGTCGACCAGCGCATCGTGGACTGGTTGATCGACGAGTTCAAGAAAGAAAACAACATCGATCTGAGCAAGGATCGCATGGCGCTGCAGCGGCTGAAGGACGCGGCGGAAAAGGCCAAGATCGAGCTGTCGCAGATGATGGAGACGGAGATTAATCTGCCGTTCATCACCGCGGGCGCGAGCGGGCCGATTCACATGCAGCTGAAGCTGACGCGGACACGGCTGGAGCAATTGATGAATGAT
>JBBRZT010000132.1:0-9687 GCA_038236395.1 Candidatus Acidiferrales bacterium | reverse complement strand
TCGCCGCCCGATCGCCGGCGCAATAATGCGCAGCTCGCCCATCAACTGCGCGAACTGTTCGGGATCGAGCGACTGCGCGCCATCGGACAGCGCGTGGTCAGGATCATTGTGTACTTCGATCAGCAAACCGTCGGCTCCCGCAGCCACCGCGGCCCGGGCCATGGGAGCAACCTTGTCGCGCCGCCCGGTGCCGTGCGACGGATCGCCAATCATCGGCAGGTGCGAAAGTTTTTTGATGACCGGAATTGCGGCGATATCAAATGTGTTGCGGGTATAGGTTTCGAACGTGCGAATGCCGCGCTCGCACAAAATTACGTCGGGATTTCCGCCGGCCAGGATGTATTCGGCGCTCAACAGCAATTCTTCCATGGTCGCCGACATCCCGCGCTTCAGGAGCACGGGGTTGCGCACCTCCCCGAGGGCCCGCAGGAGGTGGTAATTCTGCATGTTGCGCGCGCCGACCTGCAGAATGTCGACGTAGCCAATCATCATCTGAATCTGCGAAGCGTCCATGACCTCGCTGACGGTCACGAGGTTAAATTTTGCGGCGGCCTCGCGCATCAGCTCCAAGCCTTTTTCGCCCATTCCTTGAAACGCGTACGGCGAGGTGCGCGGCTTGAAAGCTCCGGCGCGCAGAATTTTTGCTCCCGATTTGGCGACGCTCTCCGCGATGGCGTGAATCTGCTCGTGCGATTCCACTGAGCACGGTCCCGCGGCGACGATGACTTCATTGCCGCCGATTTTGACGCCGCGTCCCACGTCGACAATTGTTCCCTGGGGATTAAATTGCAGGCTGGCCAGCTTGAACGGCTGGGTGATGCGCATGACCTCGCGCACGCCGTCGAGTAGCTCAAAATCGCGGTGATCGAAATCGCGGTGCACGCCCACGGCGCCCAGCACGGTATGCGATTCGCCGGTGGAGCGATGTACGTTGAAACCGCTGCCGACCAGCCTGTCGATCACGTGCTGAATCTGGGCGTCGGTGGCCCCTTCTTGCATGACGATTACCATGGCCGGTTGGTATTTCCCTTCTTACCTCGCATAAATTTTTCAGCCTGTTCCTTGCGTTGCATCTGGCGTGAATCTAATCGGCTGATCCCTTCGTTTCCGAATCCATCGCCGCGCGCTCCGCGGATCGCGCTTCATCGATGATGCGTTCGAACAGCCGGCGAATCGCGGCGTCCGTCAGCGGCCCCGGATTCGATTGCTCCGCATTCTCCAGAACTTCCTTTTCGCGCTCCGGCTGGTAAAGCGGCAAATTCGCTGCCTGCTTCAGTTTGCCGATTTCCAGGGCGCAGCGCGAGCGCTCGTTCAACAACTCAACCAGCTTGCGGTCGATCTCGTCGATGCGACGGCGCCAGTCCGGGAGGTTCATGGCGCCACCTCGCGCCGCGAAAGTCCATGACGCGCCGCCTGCTTCAATACTCCAATGCGCTCGCGAAGAGCCGTCGACGCTTCGGCCGGCGATTTCGAACGCTCAATTTCCGCCACCAGCGAAGAACCCACCACCGCAGCGTCAGCAAGTCCGCCCAGCATCGAGACGTGCCCCGGCAGCGAAATCCCGAAGCCGACCGCGATGGGCAACTTCGTAAAACTTCGCACCCGCCGCAATAGCGCAGGCAAATCATCAGGCAACGTGTCCTTCGCTCCAGTTACACCGGTGCGCGACACGAGGTACAAAAATCCCGTCGAGGACGCCGCAATACTGGACAGCCGCTCGTCGGTGGAGGTCGGCGCGCAAAGAAAAATCGTGTCCAGATGATGAGCTTCCAGGATTCGGCGGTACTCTACCGACTCCTCCGGCGAAAGATCGGTTGCCAGCACGCCGTCAGCTCCCGCATCAGATGCCGCCGCGCCAAATTTTTCCAGACCCATCTGCAAAATCGGATTGTAATAGCTGAAAAGCACGAGCGGCACTTCCGAAGGTTTTCTTATTCGCTTCACCAGCTCGAGAATCCCCGGCAGGGTAGCCCCGGCTTTCAGCGCCCGTTCCGACGCGCGCTGAATGGTCGGCCCGTCCGCGAGCGGATCGCTGAACGGCACGCCCAGCTCAATCACATCCGCGCCGGCCGCTTCCAGCGCCAGCACAAACTCCAGCGTGGCATCCATCGACGGATCGCCCGCAGTGATGTACGCGACGATGCCCAGCTCGCCGCTCTCGCGCAGCGCCGCGAAACACCTGGAGATACGAGTTTGTGGCGCGTTATTCATGGTCATTATTATCGGGAAAGCTTAGAGCAGGCGCGAGTAAGTGTCCATGTCCTTGTCGCCGCGCCCGGAAATATTGAGGATGACCAGATCGTCTTTGCTGAGCGACGGAATTCGTTCGACGAGTCCGGCAAGAGCGTGAGCCGACTCCAGCGCGGGAATAATTCCTTCGCTGCGGCACAGCAAGCGCGCGGCCGCCAGCGCGGATTCGTCCGACATCGCGAAATACTCGGCGCGCTTTTTATCCGCGAGCCAGGCGTGTTCGGGACCGATCGCTGGATAATCGAGCCCGGCGGAAATGGAATGCGTCGTCGAGATTTGTCCGTCTTCATCTTGCAACACGTATGTGTACGTACCGTGAAGAACTCCCGGGCGCGCTCCCGTAAAACCTTGCGCTGCACCGAGCCGCGCGGCGTGTTCCCCGGCCCCGGTGCCGCGGCCACCGGCCTCGATGCCGATCATTTTCACGTCGGCATCGCGCAGGAAATTATAAAAAAGCCCGATTGCGTTCGAACCGCCGCCAACGCACGCGAATAAATGCGTCGGCAAGCGTTTTTCGGCTGCCAGGATTTGCTCGCGTGCTTCGCGGCCGATCACCGATTGAAAATCGCGGACCATTGTTGGATAAGGATGCGCGCCCAGCACCGAGCCGAGCAAATAATGCGTGCTGCGCACATTGGTCACCCAGTCGCGCATCGCCTCATTGATAGCGTCCTTCAGCGTGCGGCTGCCGGACTCGACACCGATCACTTCCGCGCCCAGCATGCGCATGCGCGCGACGTTCAGCGCCTGCCGCGCCATATCTTCGGTGCCCATGTAGACCGTGCATTCCAGGCCGAGATGCGCGGCCACGGTAGCCGAAGCCACGCCGTGTTGGCCCGCGCCGGTTTCTGCGACGATGCGCGGCTTGCCCATTTTCACCGCCAACAACCCCTGGCCGATGGCGTTGTTGATTTTGTGCGCGCCGGTGTGCAGCAAATCTTCACGCTTCAGATAAATCCGCGGGCCGCCCAGCTTTTCCGTAAGCCGCTTGGCGAACTGCAACGGAGTGGGACGCCCCGCAAAATTTTTGAGCAAATCGGCGAGCCGCGCTTGAAAATTGGCGTCCGTTTTCGCGATTTCGTAGGCGCGCTCCAGCTCGAACAGCGGCACCATCAGCGTTTCGGGCACGTACCGACCCCCGTACGGGCCGAAGCGTCCCGGCGCCAGCCCCAGCGATTTGAGAATGGAGCTCATGTCGCGCGCACTTTCTCCGCCGGAGCGCTTAGTTCCTGGTCGGCTCGTCGCGCCTCGCGAATGAAATCGCGCAACTGCACGTGATCTTTTGTCCCCGGGGCCGATTCCACGCCGCTGGCCACGTCCACGCCATAAGGACGCACCTGCAAAATCGCCGCCGCGACATTTTCCGCGGTTAAACCACCGGCCAGAATTATGCGATGGCCGCGCGCGGCCTGTTGCGCGACGTCCCAATCGGAAAGGCGGCCGGTGCCGCCATATTGGCCCGGCGCGCCTTCGGCGGCGTCGAACAGAAATCCGAAAGCATCTGGATATTTTTCCAGCGCGGCGGCGGAAAAATCGGGACCGACGCGCAGCGCCTTGAAGACCGGCACGACGCTGGCCAGTTGCCCAACCTCTGCGGAGGACTCGTCTCCGTGAAGTTGAACGGCATCCAGGCGCGCCGCTCGAAAGACTTCCATAATCGCAACGGGATCGGCGTTCACAAATACTCCAAAAACCTGCACGCGCGCGGGAATCTCCGTGCGAATTTCAATCGCCCTGGCCAGCGAAACGGCGCGGGGGCTTTTCGAATAGAAATTCAGGCCCAGCACGTCGGCTCCCGCCTCGCACGCCGCCCGGGCATCCGCGATACTGGTGATCCCGCAAATTTTTACACGCGTCATAAATAATCCGTCAGTTGCCCAGCAAAGCTGCAAGCGCGGCGCCCGGATCGGCAGCCGTCATTAGATGTTCGCCGATCAGAAAGCCGTCAAATCCCGCTCGGCGCAGGATCAGCAGGTCCTCATGAGAACTGATTCCCGACTCGCTGATCGCCACGCAATCTTCCGGAATCTGCTCGATCAGTTCCAGTGAAGTCTCGACCCGCACCGTCATACTCTTCAAATCGCGATTGTTGACGCCAATAATGCGCCCCGACGCCTCCAGCGCGCGCTGCAGTTCACCGGCGGTGTGCACCTCGATCACCGGCTCCATGCCCGTTTCGCGACCAAGAGCAATGAGCTCGCGAAGCAGAGTATCGGGCAGTGCCGCCACGATCAGCAGAAAACTGTCCGCGTCATTCGCACGCGCTTCCCAAACCTGCCACCGATCGAAAATAAAATCCTTCCGCAGCACCGGCAGCGCCATCGCTTTCCGGGCGTCGCGCAGATTCTTGAGCGACCCGTGAAAAAATTCGCCTTCGGTGAGCACCGAAAGCGCCGCCGCGCCCTCGCTGGCCAATGACTTCGCCAGTTCAGGAGCATCGAACGGCTCCCGAATCACGCCCCGCGATGGCGACGCCGGCTTCAGCTCCGCAATCACATTCAATCCATCGCGCGACAGCGCGCCAGCAAAATCGCGCACCGGCGAAGCCGCTTTCGCGCCGTATTTCAGCGCGGTCTCCGGCAACACACATTTCCGATGCTCGACCTCGGCCCGGCGAGCTTCAAAAATGCGATCCAGCACGTTTCCCGAGTTGGTTGGGGCGCTCAAGCGGGTAACTTTGTATGCTAGGTAGCTGCGGAGGGCGTGTCAAATCGCGGAGCCGCCTATGCTGGTGGTTTGATTTGTGCCGACGATCGCCTGCGAATCGCTGTAGCCGAGAGAAATGGGGACGGGAGAATTAATGGGATACCGGGAAGAATATGGCCCGCTGCTAGAGGCCATCGTGCAGGAAGGCGACGTCATTGCCATGCGCTATTTTCGCGCCGTGGAAATGCGCGTGGAAAGAAAGCGCGACGGCTCAGCGGTGACTCAAGCCGACCGCGGCGTGGAAGAAATGGCGCGCGCAAAGGTGGCGGCCAGCGGACTTGCACTCGACGTGCTTGGCGAAGAAATGGGCGGACAAGATATGGCAGCAGCAAATGCCGGTGGCCGCGCGCGACTGATCATTGATCCCATCGACGGCACCGAAGAATTCTCGCGCGGCATTCCCACCTTTGGAACGCTGCTGGGCATCGAGCATAAAGGCGAAATTGTTGCTGGCATGGTCAGCGCCCCCGCCCTTGGCACGCGCTGGTGCGCCTATCGCGGCGCAGGCGCGTTTCGCAATGGCCAGAAAATTCAGGTGTCCAGCGTGGCGAAGCTCAGCGACTCCATGATTTTCACTACCGGCACCGGCGCAAAAAAGAACGCGGAGGATCGCGCCAAACTACGCCGCCTGGCGGATGCAGCGAAAAACGGCCGCGCCATCGGCGGCTTTTGGCAACACATGCTGGTGGCCGAGGGCGCCATTGAGGCGGCGGTCGATTGGACCTCGATGCCGTGGGACCTGGCGCCGCTCGGATTAATTGTCGAGGAAGCCGGTGGAAAATCGACAAACCTGCAGGGTGAACGAACGATTTACGGCGGAAAATTTGTCAGCACCAACGGAGAAATCCACGACGAGGTCCTGCAATTACTAAAGTGAACCGGCAAGCGGCGCTACAGCGCCTGGCGCGCGAAGTAGTTTCATGCCGCCTGTGCCCGCGCCTGGTGGAATATCGCGAACGCGTCGCGCGTGAAAAAAGGCGCGCCTATCTCAATTGCGAATATTGGGGCAAGCCCGTCCCCGGCTTTGGCGACCCGCAGGCAAAGTTGCTGATCGTCGGCCTGGCTCCCGCCGCGCATGGCGGCAACCGCACCGGCCGCGTTTTTACCGGCGACCGCTCCGGCGATTTTCTGTTCGCCGCTCTTTACGAAGCCGGCTTCGCCAATCAGCCGACCTCCTTGCGCCGCGACGATGGCCTGCGCCTGATCAACAGCTACATCACCGCCACCGCGCGCTGCGCGCCTCCCGACAACAAACCGCTGCCCAGCGAAATCCTGAATTGCCGTGGCTACATGGAGCGCGAAATCCGTATCCTCCAGCCCCGCGCGGTGCTGGCTCTCGGCCGCATTGCCTGGGACGCCTATCTCGAAGTCCTCAAGCAGACCGGCCTGATCGCGACGCGAGCGCCGTACCGTTTCTCGCATGGCGCCGAAATAATTCTTCCGCCGCCCGCTCCGCGATTATTTGGCGTCTATCATCCCAGCCAGCAAAACACGCAGACTGGCCGCGTCACACCGGCCATGTACGCGCAGGTCTTGCGTCGCATCACCGTCTTCCTGAAAGGTTGAACATTCAATTCGGTCCAAAATATCGGTAGTGGCCGGTAATCTTCCAATTGAACAAAACATCTTCCATCTCTGGACCGTGACCGATGTTATGAACAAGCATGTATCGCCCGGATTGCTGGTTTTTTCTGTCCACAACAATTCCGATGTGCGGCACGTTTCCTCCCAAATCCCAAGTGACCAGGTCTCCGGGCGAATAGTCGTCAATTTGGTGGCTGACCGGCAGAGACTGGCCTTTGCGCAGGAAGAAAACCATCAAATTTGGGACTCTTCGGTGATCAATATTTGAATCTCCACCATCAAAATTGTTTCCGACCCGCGTAGAGGGCCTGACGAAGAAGAACTCCAGCTATGGGGGTACGCTGAAAAATTCTGAACCATATCCTCGTGAACTTGCTTTTGGAGATCAATGCCTAACGCCCTATAGGCACGTATTACCTCATCCGTGCACACACCTGTATGCTCGGGAACATCTCCGCCAGGATATGGAATGCGCACATAAGATGGATCGTAGCGGACGACATGGTTCGTTCTTTCGATCGCTGCGGCGACTAATTTTTGAAGGAAAATCTGATGCGAGTTCGCGTCGAGAGCTGTCGTTTGTGGAGCTGCGAAGGCCACAGCGCAAACTACAATCAAAACCAACACGGCTTGTCCCCGGACTGCCCAGGTTCTCATGCAGATATTTTACCAATTTTTCATACCCTTACCCGCAGGCTCTTGCATTGCGCCATCCGAAGAAATACTCTGGAAATACGCGTTGGCACCCAGGCCGCATCTCACATTTTGTGCATCATATATAGCTATCTGGCTATCCATCACTGTGGATGGCGGGCATAAATCCGTCTGGGGGAAATCATGAGCAATAAATTTTCCGCTTTGGCCCTCACAGCAGGCGCCGTGCTGGCGATTCTGCCGGCCTCGACGATTCACTCCGTAGCCGCCGCGAAAGAAAATCGTCCCGCGTTGCAGCAGGATAACTCTCAGTCCGTACCAGAGCCTCAACAAGCCGATGGCCGCAGGCATGGCCGCCCGGCAGAAACTTATGCCGTCGCTCCGGGCACGAAATTCCTGGTCGTCTTGGAACAGGACCTCACCACCAAGGGCACCGAAGAAAATGCCAAGTTTGTAGTCAGGACTGTCGAGCCGCTCGAGGCCGGCAGCGGCATTTTTCTGCCGCCCGGCGCAGAAATTCATGGCCACGTCAGCCGCGTCGAGTCCGCGGGAGTTGCCGGCCGCGCCAAACTTGCTCTGACCTTCGATGACATTTATACGAAATTCGGCAAGCTGCCCATCGTGGCCGAAGTCGTCGGCGTACCCGGAGACCACAGCGTCAAATCCAGCGCGCGCAATCAGGAAGGAATCATTGAAGGGCGCAGCAGTTCGCAGCAGGACGCGGCGCAATCCGCCGCTGCGGGGGCGGCCAACGGTGCGGCTCAAGGGATGAAGAACAAAGACAAGAAGGAAGCCGCCGAAGGCGCCGCTCTCGGCGCGCTGACCGCTTACCTGGTCGAGTCCGGCCGTGGTCACGAATTGAATTTGCCCAAAGGCGCAAAGCTGGAGCTGGAGATCGAAAGAGCCTTGTACCTGCTGAAAGAATGACGCATCCCAGAATCGCGGCGCAGGCGCGATTTGCGCAGTAAAAACACCACCGAAAACTTGGCAAGCACACACGGGCTTGTTAGAGTCGAGATGCCCGGTCAAGCGCTCTAAACAGTCAAAAACCACGTTAGGCGAGAGGGTTTTACCCATGGGGGAAGAAGCAAAGGGCGCGGTTCGCGCCATGGAAGCGTCCGAGCGCAAGGACCGCGTCTTGATCGTCGAGGACGAAGACAATGCGCGCAAGGGCTACGAGCAGCTGCTACAGCGCTGGGGCTGCGAAGTGCTGGGCGTGGGCAACGCGGAAGACGCGCTGGCAAAATTTGCCACCTATCAGCCGGACGCGCTGATTGCCGACGTCGAGCTGCCCGGGATGAACGGCCTCGATTTGCTGAAGCAGCTCGGCCCGGAGCTGCTCGACGTTCCCGCCATCATCATCACCGGAAAAGGCAGCGAAGAACGCGCCGTGGCCGCCATCGAAGCGGGCGCCTTCTGGTACATCGAAAAACCCCTAAAGGGGCCGGTGCTGCGCGCGCTACTTGACCGCGCTCTCAGCCGTGCGCGCGATGCCCGCCAACTGGTGGTTTTGCAGCGGCAGCTCCGCGAATCCGGCCGCCTCGGCGACCTGGTTGGGGCATCCAAGCCGATGCAGGACGTCATGCGCCTGGTGGAAATGGCCGCACCAAGTTCCGCGTCCGTGCTGATCACCGGCGAAACCGGCTCCGGAAAAGAAATCGTCGCGCGCACCATTCACAAGCTTTCTCCCCGCGCCGGCGGCCCGTTTGTCGCCATCAATTGCTCCGCCATTCCCGAATCACTGATGGAAAGCGAAATTTTCGGGCACGAGCGCGGCGCGTTTACGGGCGCTGCTGAAAGGCGCATCGGCTGTTTCGAGCTGGCCGACGCCGGAACGTTGCTACTCGATGAAATCGGAGAAATGCCCGCGCCTACGCAGGCCAAGCTGTTGCGCGTGCTGGAGGACCGCAAAGTCCGCCGCCTGGGCAGCAAGAGCGAAACGCCCGTGGATGTGCGCGTGCTCGCCGCCACCAATAAAGACGCCGAGCAAGCCGTGGCCAGCGGCCATCTGCGCCAGGATTTATTTTTTCGCCTGAATGTCTTCCATATTAATTTGCCCCCTCTTCGCGAACATAAAGAAGACATCCCTCTGCTCGTCGAGCATATCCTCCGCGATGTAAACGCCAAGCACGGGAAACACGTGCGCGGTATCGGAGCGGAAGTGCTGGACATTTTCATGAGCCACACCTGGCCGGGAAATATTCGCGAGCTCCGCAATATTCTCGAACGCGCGTCCATCATGAGCGAGAAAGAGCTGATCACCCGCTCGTGCCTACCGGAAGAATTCGGCAGAACCGCAGCCAAGGGGCCCAGCGATCTTTCCAGCATCAAGTTTCCCGTGGGCGCTACCGTCGATGCCATGGAGCGCGAGCTGATCCTGCAAACTCTCAGCGCTACTGGTAACAACAAAACGCGTGCCGCCGACCTTCTCGCCATCAGCCTAAAAACCCTGCACAATAAGCTCAAAGAATATGGCGCCGACCGCGCTGGCGC
>JBBRZT010000131.1:0-9707 GCA_038236395.1 Candidatus Acidiferrales bacterium | reverse complement strand
GCAGGAAGTCCTTCCGGCCTACGGCCTCCAGGACCTCCCGCAAATCCCCTTTCAAGAACTTACAAAAGCGTCCCTCCGAGCCATCCCTGGCGGACATTTCAATATGGCAGAAAGCCGGACATTTCTACTTTGCGTTGACATAGCTTTCGGTTGGAGCGTGAAATGCGCTACGCCGATATTCGTTACGGCTGCGGTACGTTGACGCACATTTCGGCCGAAGGCATGCTTTCCCGTCCATGAGACTCGACCGTGGTGACCTGGTAACAGTAACGTTGCCCGGCCTCTACCGCTCGATCTTCGTAGGTCGGTGCTACTGCGGTCCCCAACTTCAGGTAGGTGGCGACGCGATCGGGCCGGCGATAAACGACGTAGGACTTGGCGTGGGGCGCCTTGTTCCATCGGAGGGTGACCTTGTGCGGCGCGGGCGCTTTGGACTGGTCGCTTCGCGCGGGATGAAAATAAGAGCCCAGCGCGAATGCGGCTGCGACCGAAACGATAGCGATCGTCAGGCGCTTCATAAGCCTGTTTCTGCGACTTTGCTTGCGACGTCTAAAAGGCATCAGTTCGTTCCCACAAAAAATCCACGCTGAGGCCGTGCTACTTCAAGCTTGCGAATTCCGCTTTGGCCGGAACCAAAAATCGCAGACCCGGATCGGCATCCTTCCACAGTGCCAGAAAATCCCGGTATGCTGCAGCTTCGTCGCTTATGGTATGGCGCAGCAGAAAGCAAGTCAACGCGGGGGAAATTTGGTGCCGTATCGGCGCCATGGAAGTTTTGGTGTTATTTCCAGCGTAATTCCTTGCCAGGAGGAACTTGCGGTGCGGGGATTTGAAACAGACGTTGGGCCTCCGACGGATGGAGCACCTTCGACGGACGGCCGATGCTTATCAATTGCCGGTGGACCTCCTGCCAAACCTGCGGCTGTGCCGATTCGTTGGTCCAGTGCGCCACGGCGGCCTCATCGCACCACTTGAGCAGCCTGGGGCATAACCCTGCGATGCGGTCCGGAGAGCATGTAGGACTTCATCGAAGATTCCGAGTTCCAGAGCGTGCAGGTCCAGAAAACGTTTCCAGTTTCGCGCAAGACCGACACGCTCAGATTTCCAATGGCACCCCGTGCCTGCCGCGCGGAAAGGATCGCCTGAATAAAAAATGACGGAAGAAAGCGCCAGGACCGGACGCGCAGGCGGGTGATGGAAATGAACGGCATAGCGATTCAGCTCGGAGATCCCGGATCAGAAGAGGTCAACATGCGCGTCGCAACCACCAGATCGTTCATTAATATATAACGGATGACAGAGCGGTTGAGCCAGGAGCGACAGTTTGAGAACCCAGAGCGTTGGCGGCGCGCATCATAAAAACTGGTTCGAGCAGGCTCCCTGCTGGCAGCGCGCGCGGCATGGCGACGCGGTAACAGCTAGCGCGAAGGCGAAAGCCCGACATAAAGGGCGTGTTAAAGTAAAGCCGAAGCGCAAATTCCAAAATGCTTGAAGCGCAAAAAATCGGACGTTACGAAATTATCGAAGAGAAGGGCCATGGGGCCATGGGCGCGGTATACATCGCGCGTGATCCGGCCATGGACCGCATAGTGGCGGTGAAGACGATTCACTCATTGGCACTGACCGGACCACACGCGCAGGAATTCCGGGAACGGTTTTATCGCGAGGCGCGTTCCGCGGGCGGGCTTGCGCACCCGGGCATCGTCACCGTCTTCGACGTGGGCGAGCAGGATGCCGTGCCCTACCTTGTGATGGAGTTCATTGAAGGGCGCACGCTGACGGACGCGGCAAAAACTGCCGAGCGCTTCACGCTGGAGCGCGTGTGCGAAATTGGGCAGCAAATCGCGGAAGCGCTAGGCTACGCGCACAAGCACGGCGTGATTCACCGGGATATCAAGCCCGCGAATATTTTGCTTACCTCGAAGGAGAAATACGGGGTCGAGCGCCCCAAGATTACCGATTTTGGCGTGGCCAAACTGGGCGCGGCGGAACTCACCACCACAGGCCAGATGCTGGGCACGCCGGCATTCATGCCGCCGGAGCAATTTACCGGTGCGCCTATCGACGGGCGGAGTGACATTTTTTCGCTGGGAGTAATTCTGTACTGGATGGCCACGGGCGAACTCGCTTTCCCCGGTGAAACGATCACCGCTGTTTCCTACAAGGTGGTGCACACCGAGCCGGTGGCCCCCAGAAATTTAAACCCGGCGGTGCCGGCGGGATTCGACCGCATCATTTTGAAATGCCTGGCGAAAGCGCCGGCCGATCGTTATGCGTCGGGTGAAGAATTGGCGCGCGATCTGGCTGCGCATCGCACCGGGCGTACGGAAGCGGAGTTGCAGGCGCCGATGTCGACGGCGTCTGAAGGAGATTCCGGCGGCAGCACGGAGGTTACGCTGGATTCGCATCCCACAGCCCCGGGCGACAGTCGCGGCGTGCGACGAGACGGCGACGTCGCGGTTGCGCCTGAGCAAGCGGGAAAACCAAAGCGCCACGTGGGAACAACGATCGGAATTATGGCCGCGGTAATTATTCTCGCGGCGGGATGGTTCGGCTACCGGCATCGGGAAAAGATCGCGTCTATCTTGGACACGAGCTCTTCCCACCCCGCGCTGATGGACTCCAATTCGAGCGATTCCGGGGCGACAACGACCCGCCCGGTGACGCGGGGGCACAAAGAAGATCTCAGCGCACCAGCGGGTAAGCTCGCGGCAAAATCCGCACCAGCACCGAAGAATTCTGCTGTAGCGCTGCCGGTGCCGCCGCGCGTGACCTTTGATCCCAAGCAGTTGGATCCCAACGCCAATGCCAAGCTCAAAATCGAGGCGGAACAGTTTCCGGAAAACGTAGACTTCACCGTGGAAATGAACGGAAGAGTTTATTTCGACCGCGGCGCGGCCAAAAGCCAGAAGGTTTTCGAGGATCTATACGTCCCCCCGGGTGTGGTGGAGTTTCGGGTGATCGCCGGAGCGGGAGCGAATCGCAAAACATCGAACATCGTCAGCGAGGAGTTCAAGCCGAAAAAAAAGAAAACGCTGCGGATCGAATTGCGAACGCAGGGACAGAAGAGCGGCTCCGGGATTCCTGCGGGAGTGTATTCCGATTCCCAGGTTATAGTGACCCTCAAGTAAATACCTCGCCCTAAATGGATGCCTTTTCTGCGGAGCGAAAAGTAACATTTTGTAACGGGGACCCTGTTCATCTGTTCCCAGACTCAAATTAGTTACTGATTCTAAATGACTTAAAACATCTGGCGACGGACGAAGGCGTGCATGCTTTCATGCTGATCCCCACCTGTCCCCCACGGGGAAAGCTCTGCCCGAGCCGTGTACAGGCTTGGCCGCGCTCCAAGAGGGAATGCATTGAGCGTTCGAAATTCGCCATTATCTGAAAAAAGTCGCCGCGTGGCACAAGCTACGCCTGCGGCCAGCGCGGTTCACACGCTGACCAAGGCTATTTCATTTCACCAGCCACATCCGCCGGCCGCAGCCGAAGACGGAAAAATCGAGAACGTGCATCGCGCGTTGTTGAATTTTTATTTGCTGTTGCGCAGCGGACGCTTGTACGACGCCAATCATCCGAAGCGGTTGGAGATGCTGGAAGCAACTTACGATGCGCTCCACAAAATTGCGGCGCGCGACAAGCTGGAAGTGCGCGTGGAGCGCGACGGGCTGGCGGTGTCGCGGCTTGGTGCGGCGCACCTGCCCGATACGAGAGGGGAAATACAGGCGCTCGCCCTAATGTTGCGGCAGGCGGGAATCCGGCGGCTGACTTTCACGCAGATGCTGGGCATCGAGGAACTAAACATTCTGGCCGAGCTCATCAAGGTATCATTGATGACTCCCGAGCCCGGACCCGCGAAAATACCGGGCGGCGTGGCGCGCGCCTGGCGGGACGAGTGGTGGGCAGCGCATCTTGCGGAGCAGCGCGTGGAAGGGATTCTCATTAACAACCAAGTGGACCGCAAAGTGGATACCCTGTTGACGAGCTTGATTGCCGCACTGGTGGCGTACGGCGGCAATTCGCCGCGTGGAAATCCCGAAGAAGCGATTCGCCTGCCGGGTCTGGAGGATCTGAACGCAACGTTGACGCTGCTGGCGCGCATCACGCTGCCGCTGGAACCCGCGCGCGGGCTTTCGCCTGAAGAGGCGGCGCGGGCCATTCACAACGCGATGGAAGCGGCCAGCCACGATACGGTGCGGCTGCTGCTGAGCGCGATTCTGCAGTATTCGCCGGAAGAGGGCGAATTGCCGCAAGCGTATATCCTGCGGCTTTCGGAAAATTTGATTCTGGAATACCTGGAAGCCGAATTTGCGGCTGGTTCGGTGTCCGCCATTGAAGTGTTGCCCGCCATCAACCGTTTTGGCGAGGTTCTGGCCGGCGCGGGAAAATTCTCCGGCGCGCCGGCGCAGGGAAATAATTCCAGCGCTACGGCGGGCTCGTCTGCCGGGGTGGGTTCTTCTCTGGCCGCGATGTGGGCGGCGGAAAATTATCGGCGACAACTGGCGACCAGGTTCTGGCTGGAATTGGCGCCGCGTGAAAGGTCGGCAGTGCTGCGCGGGCCGGAAGTGTGGAGCGTGCCGGTTGCGGCAATTCGCGAAACGTTAGGGCACCTGGCCGATGCGGGCGCGGATGCGCCACGCCGCGAAGCGCGCCACATCGTGCTGAATTATGCGCAGCGCCTGGAACATGAAGATTCGCAGGCGCGGCGCGCGGTGGCCGCCGGGCTGAATGAATTGTGCTCCATCATCGAATCGTTGTGGCCCAATCAGTTGCCGGAAGATCTGAGCCGCGGTGCGCTGAAGGCGCTGGAAACCGAACGCAACCCGCAGGCGGCTGCTTCGCTGGCCGGGTTTCTGGACTCGCTTAGCCGCATTGCATTGATGCGCGGGGATTATTCAGGCTTCGAAACAATTCTTCTGGCGCTGGAGCTGGCGCCGGCAGATCGTCAGCATTCTCATCTGGCGACGCTGGCGAAACGCCTGGTGGGCCAAGAACGCTGGCTGTTGCCGATGGATGCTGCGCTGGCGAATCGCGCGCTCGATCCGGCGTTGCCGAGATTGTTGGAACGCGATCCGGACCGTTTGCTGGATCGCTTGACGACGCTGCTTGCGGAGGCGCGCGGCCTGGAGATGTTGCCAGCCATGGCGCGGCTGATTCGAACGATTGGCGTGCCGGTGTTGAGCGTGCTGGAAACGCGCTTGTATGAGGCGCGGCCGCAACGAGTGACCGCGGCGATTCGCCTGCTAGCGGCTGCGGACCCAGACCGCTTGTTGCGAGGGTTTACGCGCGCGCTAAGCGGCTGGGAATGGAACATGCAGGATTTGGCGGTGAGTGAATTGTCGCGACCCGCCAGCGCTCACGGCGCACAGACCGCCGCGTATCTGTTTTCGACGGTGTTGACCACCGCGCATCCACTGGTGGTGCCGATGATGATCGATCAGATCGGACTGGCAAGAGAGCGTTCCGCGGTTCCGCAGCTGATGGAGATTGCCTCGGGAGAAAATGCGATTTTGCGCGACCAGTTTGTGCGCATTAAGGCGATCGAAGCTCTGGGACGCATTCGCGCCATCGAAGCGATCGAGTTGCTGCATGCGCTCGCAGAACAGCGCAGCGGAATCGCTTATGCCGAGCCTTCCGGGCTGCGTGCCGCGGCGCTGGATGCTCTGGCGATGATCGAGGACAAGCCAACGTCGGCGTCGGTGCGAGCGACGTTCGATGCGCCGGACGCCAACACCGCTTTGTTTGCTACTCCGCGGCGGTATATGCGCGTGCCGCTCGACGCTCCGTTGCGCGCGCAGGTCGGCGCACAAGCCGGCGGTGCGCAGGCCAGCCTGGCGCGGGTGAAAACCATCAGCCTGGGCGGCGCGTACCTGGAAAGTCCCAGGAAATTTGAAGTTGGCGATTCGCTAATGCTGGAAGTTCGCTCTGGCTTGCGCAAGATTCATTGCACGGCGATCGTGCGCAATACGGCTCCAGGCGGGGGCGGCGTAGAGTTCGTGCATATGAAAGACGAAGATCGCACCAAATTGCGTAAATTGGTTTTACGCAACCTCCCTGATTAAAACGGATTCCTCAATCTAAAAAAACATCAGAGAAGTCTAGTGCCTGACGAGAATGGCGAGCATATCCTGCGCGGCGTGCGAAATCATGCCGGGGCGGACGGTTCTGCGCCAGTAGGCCAGAGCGCCGAGCATGGCGCCGAGCACGGCAATTTGCACAGCGTGCCGCCAGCCTTGGTAGGCGTGAGCGGCTCCGAAAGCGGCGGCGGAAAGCGCGATGCCGATTGCGGCGCTCTTACTGAACGCCATAAATTGGCGCTGCAAGTAGCCGCGATAGAGACCTTCCTCGCAAATACCGGCGGTCAACGAAACCAATATCCACATTGAGATTTCGGTGCGCCCATGCGGGAAAAGAAATGCCGTGGAGCCGTCAGGACCGTGGTTATGACCGCCAAGGACCGACAGGACAATGATCGAAACGACTAGGAAGACGAGGGCGATTCCTACGTCGGTGAAAACCTGACGAAGAGAACGCCAGCGTTCGCCGAAAATGGCGGTGAGCGGCGAACCATGCAGGCGCACGCCGGCGATCACCAGAGCCAGCACGAGCCATTCAACAAGGATAGTGCGCTCGTACATCCGCAGGCGGCCAGCATGGTCCATGGCGTGCATTTGCGCGGTGCGAAGGTGCGCGGAATAGGCGAGAACGGCCTCCACTGCAAGCACGATTACCGTGTGCAGCGGAGCAGCGATGCGATTGAGCTGTCGTGGTGCGGGCTGAGCCAGAACGACTGTGGCCATCAGACTCCTTTGGTTTACCAGTCGCCAAGTACCCGCCACAGTTCTCGAGCAGCGTTCAATCAGGACCGGCCTGGCGATCTCACCAGGTTCGGACGGATGAAAACCGAAAGGGTTAAGAATAAACGCTATCAATCTACAGTAAATTTGTTATGGTGATGCCTGAATTGCGGTATCGACGGCGCCCTCACTGGAGGCGTACGTTACCACCGTCCTCTTTTCCGGCCCGTTGACGTGAGGTTCTTATGCTTCTGGCTATCACGGGGATTTTCATCATCCTGGCTCTATTGGGATTCGCCGCCTTCCTGGTTGCTAAAGAACAATTAAGTTCGATGCGGCGCGAGGACGAGCTGCTGGGCCGGCCGCTTCCCAAAGCGCATTCACATTGAGTTTCGTTCCAGCGTCGCGACGTATGGGCCACAAAACCTTCAATTCGACTGCTCCAGTTAAAAAAGCTTCAAACGCGCCGCTAATTCTTGCAAGTCTTGTTTTTCTGTTGATGCCGCTGATTATTGGCGCTCCGGCGCGCGCAGCTGACAAACCGAAACAAATTGCCCTGCAAAACTCGAAACCTCCCGCGGACCTGAACGCGCTGGTGCGCGATATTCTGCAGCATGAAGTTCGCGCGCAAGCGGAAGACGATTCGCTGTGGTGTTACCGCAAGCTGCAAGACAAAGACGGGAAGATGCAGCTGTTCGCTTCGTGCCAGACCAAGGGAGCGGAAATTAACCGGCTGCTGGCGGTAAACGGCAAGCCGCTGACTGCACAGCAAAGCAAGGCGGAAGAACAGCGCATCGAAAAATTGCTGACGGATGGCGACCTGTTGAAGAAGCGGCATCAGCAGCAGCAAGACGACGCCATGCAGGCGTCGAGCATCCTGAAAAGTTTCCCGGACGCGTTTGTATTCCAGTTGGAAAAGAACGACGGCGAGCGAATCACCCTGAAGTTTTCGCCCAATCCGGATTTTCATCCTTCGGGATTCGGGGCGCAGGTTTTGCATCACATGAAAGGAACGCTGACGCTGGACCTAAAACAGGAACGCCTGGTGGAAATCAGCGGGAAACTGGAGAGCGAGGTGAAATTCTTCGGCGGGCTGCTGGGGCATCTCGACCAAGGCGGAACTTTTTATGTAAAGCAGCAGGAGATTGCTCCGGGATATTGGGAGCTGACCACCATGGATGTGCGCATGGACGGGCGGGCCCTGCTTTTCAAGACCATTGCGGTGCGCACCAAGGAAATTGACACTGATTTTCGTCGCGTGCCTCCGGCCACCTCCATCCAGCAGGTTGCGATGCTGACCACCGAAACTATCGGTCAAACGCACTCGCAGAAGTAAATACTCCTCCTATCGACCGCGTGTGGGCTTCGTAGATTCCGCGAACATTTAACTGCGTACATTACCAAAATCCCCACACCCAAATTCGAGGTGTGGGGCACCCTGAAACTTACGTCGATAGCGCGGCGTTTATTTTGGCTACCCGCGTGGTGCTGCTAAACTACGATGAATATCGTGAATTAGACGGAGAAGTAATGACTACAGAGAACTGGATTACTGTGGCGGGATCGCTGGGGGGTTCTGCACGACGTTCGCATTCGTGCCGCAGGTATTGAAGATATGGAAGCAGGGCGGCCGGGATTTGTCGTACGGGATGTTGTCGCTCTATCTCGTCGGCGTGATTCTGTGGCTGGCTTACGGAATATTGCTGCACGCCCAGGCGGTGATCATCACCAATTCCGCGACCGCAATTTTGATTGCCATCGCTACAGTGCTGAAAGCATGGACTGCTAAACGAGATAGCGACAAGGAAGTGATGCTCTCTGCGCCGAGCGTGGATAAAGCGGTCTGAAGCTCGATTCGGCGTGGGCCCGCAGCCCATGCTATAAGATAAGTACATAGGTTACCCGTGCGTAACAGTGGTGCGCGTGACGGGCGCGCCTAACGGGCGGTACAGGAGAATGGATGACGACTGTAGCCATCACGCTGGCGATTCTAGTGGTTGCTCTGGTGGCCTGGCAGATGCTGCACAGCACGCAGAGCCAGCGTAAGGGTGACGTGCTGGAATCGCAGATGAGCGAATTGCGCCGTGACCTGCAAACCATCGCTACCGCGCAGGCGCAAAGCAGCGGGCAGATCGCCACCATCGGGCAGAGCGTGTCTCAGCGCCTCGAAAGCGTGACCAAAGCGCTGCAGGACGGCGTTTCCAGCTCCGCGCAAATCGCCACGCAGGGCCAGACGGCCATCGCCACCGAGCTGAAAAATACTCGCGAGCAAATGGGGCAGATTCAGAAACAGCTTGGCGAATTCCAGGAATTAAGCCGCAACGTTTCCTCCGCGACGAAATCGCTGGAGGACATTCTTGGCGGAGCCAAGAGCCGCGGACTGCTTGGCGAGGTAACGCTCGAGCGCCTGCTGGAAGATTGCCTGCCGCCTTCGCAATTCGCTTCGCAGCACCGTTTCCTGTCGGGAGAGACCGCCGACGCGGTGATTTTCCTGCGCGACAATAAACTGATGTCCATCGACTCAAAATTTCCTCTCGATGCTTTCCGGCGCATCTCCACCGACGGCGACGAAGCCAGAAAACAGTTTGCCAGCGCAGTGAAAGGCCACGCCGACAGCATCGCCAAAAAATATATCGTGCCGGGAGAGGGCACGCTAGATATGGCGCTGATGTTTGTGCCCTCCGAAAGCGTGTATTACGAACTGCTGATGCTGGCGGACGGCAAGGGCCAACAATTGGACAGCTATTGCCGCAGCAAAAAAGTGATTGCCGTTTCGCCCAACACGCTTTACGCGCACCTGTGCGTGATTGCCATGGGTTTGCGTGGCATGCAGATTGAAGAAAATGCCACGCGAATTTTTTCGAGTCTGTCGGGCATGCACAAGCAGCTGGAAACGTTCACCGACGT
>JBBRZT010000130.1:0-9829 GCA_038236395.1 Candidatus Acidiferrales bacterium | reverse complement strand
GGAGTTCATGCTGGAGATGGCGCGAATTTCGGCGAACACGGAAGGGAATGTGCCGTTTATTGCGGAGCTGGACGGGCAGGCGGTGGCGTGCGGAAGTTTGTCGATTCGAGATGATGTGGCGCTGTTCGCGGGGGCCAGCACGGTTCCGGCGTTTAGACGGCGGGGAGCGCAGCAGGCGTTGCTGGAAACGCGTTTCCGATATGCGAGAGAAACGGGATGCCAGTTGGCGATGATGGGCGCGGATCCGGGGAGCGGGTCACAGAGGAATGCGGAGCGCCAGGGATTTCGGATTGGTTATACGCGGACGAAGTGGAAATTGGCGGGTTAGAGGAGCGGCTTTCCAAATAAAATTGTTAGAATAAGGATGTCGCACGAGGAGAATTTTTCGTATGGCTACCGCTGAATCGAAAGTTCACGTTTCGGAATTCACCAACGAACCGTTTGTCGATTTCTCCAGACCGGAAAACAAACAGGCCATGGAAGCGGCGCTGAAGAAGGCGGAGTCGGAATTTGGGCGCGAGTATCCGATGTACATCGGCGGCGAGAAAGTGATTACTACCGCGAAGATGATGTCGACGAATCCGTCGCACCCGAAGCAGGTGATCG
Organism: Candidatus Acidiferrales bacterium; assembly: GCA_038236395.1. Classification (GTDB taxonomy): domain Bacteria; phylum Acidobacteriota; class Terriglobia; order Acidiferrales; family UBA7541; genus Acidiferrum. The sequence continues at coordinate 9,223 of JBBRZT010000130.1, read as the reverse complement.
GGGTGTTTCAGACGGCGACGGCGGAGCACGCACAGTTGGCGGTGGAGGCGGCGGCCAAAGCCTTCGAAACTTGGAAGCGGGTGCCGGCGGAGAAACGCATTGAGATTGTGTTTCGGGCGTCGGAAATTATCCGGCGGCGCAAGTTTGAACTTTCCGCTTTGATCTGCGCGGAAGTGGGCAAGTCGTGGATCGAAGCGGATGCGGACACGGCGGAGACGATTGATTTTCTGGAATTTTATGGGCGGGAAATGCTGAGGCTGGCGGGGCAGCACGCAGTTACCCCCATGCAGGGCGAGAAGAATTTTTTGGTTTATATTCCGCTGGGAGTGGGCGTGGTGATTCCGCCGTGGAATTTTCCTGCGGCGATTGCGGCGGGGATGACGGCGGCGTCGTTGGTGACGGGGAACACCGTGGTGCTGAAACCTTCGGAGGAGTCGCCTGCGACGGCGGCGAAAGTTGTGGAGATACTTTACGAGGCGGGGATACCGAAGGAAGCGTTGAACTTTTTGACTGGGCCAGGGGAGATTGTCGGTGATGCGCTGGTGAAAAATCCGAAGACGCGATTTATTGCGTTTACGGGATCGAAGGAAGTGGGATTGCTGATCAGTGAAGCGGCGGGGAAGAAAGTGCCGGGGCAGATGTGGATCAAGCGCGCGGTGCTGGAGATGGGCGGGAAAGACGCGACGATTGTGGATGAAGAGGCGGACATCGACGCGGCGGTGGAGGGTGTGGCGCTGGCGGCGTTTGGTTATCAGGGGCAGAAATGCTCGGCGTGTTCGCGGGCGATTGTTTCGGAAAAAATTTACGATACTTTTATGCAGAAACTGGTGGAGCGGGTCAAGAAGATTACCGTGGGGCCTAGCGAGGATCCGGGGAACTACATGGGGCCGGTGGTGAGCAGCATGGCGATGGAAGGGATTCTCGGGTACATCGATGTGGGCAAGAAAGAGGGCAAGGTTTTGCTGGGCGGAGAGCGCGCGCCGGGGGATGGGTATTTTATTCAGCCGACGATTATTGCCGATGTGCCGCCGAAGGCGCGGGTGGCGCAGGAGGAAATTTTTGGTCCGGTGCTGGCGGTGATCAAGGCGCGGGATTTCGATCATGCGCTGGAGATTGCGAATGATACGGAGTTTGGGTTGACGGGCGCGGTGTATTCGCGGAATGCGGAGAAGATCGAGAAGGCTGAGGAAGCGTTTCACGTGGGGAATCTTTATTTGAACCGGAAGTGCACGGGGGCGATGGTGGGGGCGCATCCGTTTGGCGGATTTAATATGTCGGGGACGAATTCGAAGACGGGCGGGAAGGATTACTTGTTGCATTTTCTGCAGGCGAAGTCGATTGCGGAGAAGGTGACGTAGGTTGGTGGCAAGGGACCCTTCGCAAGCAGACACTTGGCCCTTCTCCCGCCAGTGCGGGCTCAGAGTAAACAGGAGAGAAGTTAAAGGGAAAGCGTATATTGATGCGCTTATGCTTGAATCACTGAAACGATTTCCCAAGGAAGAACGGGCTCTTCGATTGAAACAGATTCACGAAATCGCGCTCAAAATTGGGTCCAACGGCAGACTTCCTAAGAGCTAACCCGCACAAGTCGCCGTTTTTCAACCTACCTTGACGAAGAAACAGCAGATTCCTCACCCGCCTGGAAAGGCGGCGGGATTCGAAATGACGAGTCCGCGCGTTTAGTCCGGAATATTGATGGGCGTGATGCGGGCGGCGCCCCATTTTAGGATTCGGTAAACCGGATAGCTTAGAACTAACATGCCGAGTGCTAGCTCAGCTGGCGTGTACTCGCTGATATGAAAAAATCTACGAAAATCTCTGGTCACCAATAAAGCTCGGAAGACGTCTCCCATGTCTGGTACCAAGGAACCCACCAGAAACAAAATTGAGCCGATGAGGGCGATGGCGGTGGTCCACGGGTAGCCCCAGGCGCGATAGGGGCGGGGCATTTGCGGTTCCTTCCGGCGTAAAACAAAAAGAGAAGTGTAGGTGAGGGTGTAGTTGGCGACGAAGAAAAACGAGAGCATGGCGATGACGCGTTCGAAGGAGCCGAGCACGAAGAGGACGCCGACGATAGTGCTCAGAAGTAGAGCGAGTTCGGGAGTGCCGCCTTTGTTTACGCGCGCGAAGGAACGGAAGAACAGGCCGTCGGCGCTCATAGCATAAAGGATGCGGGAGCAGAAGAGTTGGACGGCGTTGATGCAGCTGAGCAGCGAGACGACCATGATGGTGCGGATGATGGGGTCGCCGAAGCGGCCGAAGATGCGTTCCGCCGCGGTGCCCAGAGAAAAATTGTTGCCGGCGATCTGGTCCATGGGCAAGACGTATAGGACGGCGGCGTTCATCAGGAGATAAATGCCCATGATGGTGAAGACGCTGCCGAAAATTGCGCGCGGGACGTCTTTGCCGGGGTCGCGGACTTCTTCGCCGAAATAGATGATGCCGTCCCATCCGTCGATGGTGTAGAAGACGGCTTGGAGGCCGAGCATCAGCGCGACCGCCAAGGGCCAGCCTGAGGCGAGGGTGAGTTTAGTCGCAGATGCCGTCGCGAGCGCGGCGGCGCGGTGGGCGTTGCCGCCGAGAACGAAACAGGCGATGACTAGAATTACGAACGCGGCGGTTTTCATGGCCGCGGTGATGAGTTGAGCGCGGCTGCCCCAGCGAACTCCCCGCCATTGCAGGATGCCGAATCCGACGATGACGGCGACGGCAATGGTTTTTTCCGCGCCCGCTAGCGAGCCGATTAATTTTCCACTGTATTCGCCGATGACGATGGCCACGGCGGCCAGCGTGCCGCAACTGGAAAGCCAATCGCTCCAACCCACGATGAAGCCGGCGTAGTCGCCGATGGCGCGGCGCGAGAAATTATATTGGCCGCCGCTGCGGGGGATGGCTGCGCCCAGTTCGGCCATGCTGGAGGCGCCGAATAGCGCGTAAAGGCCGCCGATGACCCAAACGCCGAGAAAGAGCCAGGGGTTGGGGAGGATCTTGGCGATGTCGCCTGGGGTGCGGACGATTCCGGCGGCGATGGTGTTGCCTACGGCAGCGGCGATGCCGAACCAGACGCCGAGGACTTGTAATAATTTGCCGCGGGGGATTTTGGCGGTTGCGTCGGGAGTGGCGGGCAAGCTGGTTGTCTCTTTGGGTTGCGCGAGCGTGGTCATGATAATGGCGGGGCGGGGAAATGGAAAGCGGAACCTCGATAACTGCGGATGGCAAGAGCCTGGCTTCGCGATCAATCGAAGAGGGCTAGATAGTGAATCTTCGTTTGCTGGCGTGATAGTTGAAGGATTAAAAAGCAGATCCCTCACCCGCTGAAAAAACGCGGGTTCGGGATGACGGATCTGGGTGCGTTGTTGGATGTGTTGCCAAGATCAGATTAACAAAGCTACGGAGCAGCGTGTTGGCTTGGGCGATAGCTATAGGAGAAATTCCTCGCCCGCCACGGTGGGTAAAACTGCGCGGCTAATCTTCGGGCGGAGATGAGTCGGACGAAGGGGGAGAGTAGGGGACTAGTTCGGTGTTGTCGGTATCGGGTTCGACGAGCCAGATCTGGCGGTCTTTGAAGTAGGCGAGGAGGCGAGCATTTTGGGCGGGATCGAGTTCGCGTGCCCATAAGACTTTGGCGGTGTCGATTTCTGCGCCGTTGTAGACCCACTCGTCGTGGATGTTGTGATTGTCCGGGTCGTAGCGGACGACGATCAAGTGCTTGCCGGGCGTTTGCGAGAGACGATCCTGGATGACTTGCCTGCTTACGTCACCTTTACATGTCCACCAGAGGGGATCGCATTCGCGGCGCGCGACGTGAGTGGCGGTGTCCAGGAACAAGAGCAAAACAGCGGCGCGGGCTATCCATTTGCCGAGCGGCCATGCGGAGAGGCGCATGGCGCGGAGGTGGCGGATGGACTGCACGAGCAGGGCGATGATGACGCAAGTGAAGGGCGCGGCGTAGTGCGGGAAGGACCAGGTGACGGCGAAAACGCCGAGCGTGCCGAGGGCGATGGTGAAGACTAGCAGGCGCATTTTTTTGTCTTGCAGCGCGAAGGGTAGGCCGGGTAACAGCAGGAGCGCGCCCCACCAGAAAAAAGTGGCGCCGAGTCGAACGAGTTTTTCGTGCGAGACACGAACGGCATCGCTCCAGGTGTGCCGGTAATTCTCGCGTTCAAATCCGTTGTACAACTCTTCGAACTGTGGATTGTCGTAATACAGCGGAGGGCGCGGGTGCTCCCACAGGAAAAGCGCGGAGGAATGGTAGGCGCGGGTTCGGAGGACGTGGGGCATGAGCAGGGCGTTTCCGGTGAGGCGCCGGTTGTAATAGCCCATGAAAGTGGCGGTTGCAGCGAGGAGGATGAGCAGCGGCAAGAGAATTTTCGCGCGTTGTGTGGGCGGAGTTGCACGTGAGCGCGAGTGTGATTTTCCTGCGAGCCACCAGAGAAACCAGGCGGCTGCGGGGATGCAGAAGAGCAGCCCTTCGTAGGGGCGGCTGTTGGCGAGAATGGCGACGCCCAGTCCCAGGAGAATGGGGTGCTTGATTGTGGGACGCCGCTTGATGCGGCCCAGCGCTCCGAGGACGAGCGCGCCTCCGACGGCGGCAGCGGCGCCGCCCCAGTAGCTGTTGATCCAATAGCTGGCGACGCCGAATTTTGCGGCGGCGAGCGCTCCGCCGAGGAAGGCCCAGCGCGGGGGCATCCAGGCGCGCAGTATCCAGGCGATGGCTGCGCACATGGCGGCGGCGCTGAGCAGCACGCCGAACCAGGGGCGGCCGAGGAGTTGGCCGATGGCGAGGATGAGTCCTTGGGCGGGCGGATAAATTGAGGAATAGGTGGGGAGCCAGTTGATGTGGAAGGAGTCGAAGCTGCGCCACATGGGGTGGGCGGGGTTGGCCAGGCGGCCATGGGCGAAGGTGTCGCCCATCAAGAGGTAGCTGTATTCGTCGTGGATGCCGGGGACGGGGACGGGAAGTAGGGGAAGAGCGGCTAGGCGAGCGGTGATGATTGCGAGGAAGAGAATCCATAGGGGGAGTGAGCGGCGGTTGGCGAAGCGGGAGAGGAGCAATTCGGCGTGATTTGCTGCCGGTTCGGACCAGGCGCGTGTGAGAAAGGCGGCTGCCAGGAAAATGAGCGTGACGAGCAGGGTGTTTAGAAGAGGATGGGAGTGGAGCGAGAGGGTTGGCACGCTTGTGCCACAGGATAACTGAGTTGGTGGATGACACGTTTGGGTTTTGTTGGCTTCCCAAATCGAATGATGAAAAAGATGGCCTGCGCGAATCAATCAAACAGCAGATCCCTCACCCGCTGAAAAAACGCGGGTTCGGGATGACGGGTCCGGGTGGTTTGGCTGAGATGGTTGCCAAAATCAGGTGAGAAATCGCGAGGAGATCGGAGATCTGGTCGAGGAGGCGGCGACTTGCGAGCAGTGAGGCGGCGACTTACGAATTTGGTTGATTGTTAGCGTTCGATTTCGATTTCGGTTTCGCCGGGCTTTTTCTTGGGGGCGCCTTTGCGGGGATTTTCGAGGTAGTCGGTCAGCTCGAGGCGGAGATTTCCGGCGTTGGTGGAGTAGGAGAGGGCGGCTTCGAATTCGACCTCGTCGTTGCGAATCATGCGTTCGATTTCGCCGTCGAAGTGCTGCATGCCTTCGGTGTCGCCATCGCGCATGGCGTCAAGCAGGGACTTGCCTTCAGTTTCGCCTTTTTCGACGTACTCGCGGGTGCGCATGGTGGATTTGAGAATTTCCACGGCGGCGATGCGGCCCTTGTTGTCTTTTCTGGGGAGCAGGCGCTGCGAAACGATAAAGCGGAAAGCTTTGGCGAGGCGGGTGCGGATGGCCTGCTGATCGGAAAGAGGGAAAACGCCGACGATGCGCTCGACGGTTTTGGAAGCGTCAATGGTGTGGAGCGTGGACATGACCAAGTGCCCGGTTTCGGAGGCTTCGAGAGCGATTTCAATGGTTTCGCGGTCGCGCATTTCGCCGACGAGAATTACTTTGGGGGCCTGACGCAGAGCGGCGCGCAGAGCCAGTGCAAAACTGGGCGTGTCGGTGTGCAGCTCGCGCTGGTGAATGGTTGATTTCTTGTGGCGGTGGAGAAACTCGATAGGGTCTTCGATGGTGAGAATGTGGAAGGCCTTTTCTTCATTCATTTTGTCGAGAATGGCGGCGAGTGTGGAGGATTTGCCGGAGCCGGTGGGGCCGGTGACCAACACGATGCCGTTGCGCAACTGCACGATGTCCTGGAGGGTTTTCGGGAGATTGAGCTCTTCGAATCCGGGAATCTTGTTGGGGATGACGCGCATGACGATGGCGCAACTGCCGCGCTGGCGAAAAATGTTGACGCGGAATCGGGCGATGCCGGCGACGCCGTAGGAAAGATCGGCGGAGCCGTCCTCTTCGAGCTTACGGGCGGGCGTTTCGTTCGCGCCCATAATGTCCTTGGCGATGGTGAGAGTGTCCTGCGACGTAAGGCACTCGAGGCCTTTATATTTTAATTCGACGAGCTGGCCGTTGACTTCAATCTGGGGGGCGCGTCCGGGCGAAAAAATAAGATCGCTGACCTGGCCGTGGGCTTTGACCATGGCGGTGATGAGTTGGGCGGTTTGAATGGCGCGCGGGGCCGGCGCGGGCGCAGGCGGCTGGGCTGCGGTCGAGGGAGAGCTTGCCGGCGGCGGTAGCGTTGGTGTGGTTGTCCCCATGGAAAAATGCACCCTTGTAATTGGTCCGGGCCAGCAAAGGCCGGACACCCTGTAGATTGGTGAACCGCTCTTCTCTGTGGCACTTTCATTTTAGTCTGTCGGGACGCGGAGAATAGCCGGTCTGTGGGAAGCGATTACGTGAAGATTACTAACGGTTTGGAGTTGCGGCGGCGGATTCGTGCAACGTGAAGATCAAATCATCCGTCCGCGCACCGAGGGGTTGCAGGGAAACAGCGCTGCAGTCGTCGACAATCCAAGCGGCGCCCGCGCGGCGAAGCTCGTCGTCAGCGGCGGTGGTGCGTAAAGCGAGGACGCGAGCGCCCGCGGCTTTGCCCGACTGGATGCCGGCGGGAGCGTCTTCGATGACCACGCAATCGGCGGGTGGGATTCCCAGGATGGCGGCGCCGCGGAGATACGGCTCGGGATGCGGCTTGCCGTGCTGGATGTCACTGGCGGTGATGAGATTTTTTGGAACAGCGAAACCAGCAGCTTGAATGCGGACTACTGCAAGAGCGCGGGTCGCCGAGGTAACCACCGCGAACCGATCCGCGGGAAGCTGACTCAAAAGTTGCGAGGTGCCGGGAAGAGCGACGATGTCCTGGAAGTCTTCGATTTCGGCTTTCTCGACGGCTTGATCTTCAGCGTGGTGATCGCCATTGGGAAGGAGTTCGCGAATGGTGGCAATGCTGGGGCGGCCGTGCGCGCGGCGCACCACGTCATCGGGATCGAGGCCGCGTTCCGTGGCCCAGGCGGTCCACACGCGGGCCACGGCGGGAGTGGAATCCACCAGCACACCGTCCATATCGAAAAGCAGGGCACGGCAGCGAATTTCCATAGCGACCATGATAATTATTTTGTGGCGGGAAGGCGCGGGAAAAACGAAGTGTGTAGAGATACTTATCGGATCGTGGAATCAGAGCAAGTTTCGCGAGACGATTCGAATGCTATTTTTTCAGATCGAGGGCGACGCGCCGGGACTCCAGGTTGGCGCAGCGGGCGACCCAGGCTTGGGGGTCGTCCACTTCAAGGCAAAAAAACCTGGCTTGCGAAGCGATTCCCGAAAGAACCCGTTCGCGGAGGCCGACATCGGAAGAGGAGCGCAAGCAGCGGTCCATCGCACGCTCGATGGCGTCGCGATTTTCGTCCCACAGCGCGACGGCGGCCCAAGTAGCTGCGGGGTGGTCATAAAGCGCGAGTAATGCGGCACTGGTTTTTTCCGCGGACAACGCGCTGTAGTACGGCGTGGCGTCCTCGGCGTTGATTTCAACAGCGGGGGCCTCATCGATACAGGCGGTGCGAGAAGCTTGCTGCCTGGCAAATTGTGCGGGAACATTCATTTTGCGGGCTCCAGTCCACGTATATTGATAGAGTAAGTCTCTACCGAGGTAGATGTTACCTTAGTGTCTAGTTTGTTACTATAGCAGGAATGTTGGTACATAATGAGTGTTATACCATAGTAGTTAACTTAATCAAAATATTTTCCCAACGTGCTGACGGCTGATCAACGGCGCGTGTCGTTCTGTTGGCGAGCCATCCCACCTTTGACGTCGGTGACTTGGAGGTATAGATTACATCCCTGCTCTCGTGCCCCAATTCTAGTGCGGGTGCAGGAACCTAAGCCATGGCGGAATTGCCCTCAATAGACCACGACAAATTATTCAACTGGGAGACTTATGACGAGTCGCGTCACCCAGACGACCTAGTTATTTGGCTTTCTTCGGATGAAGAAGCCCCCACACTAGCCCAGACCGCTGAATCTTTCGAGACGATGCTTTTGGTTTCTCGGCCTCTCTCTACGCCCGAGAAGATGGCTTTAGGTTGCCCCCCTGAAGATTCGCCAGTAATTCCGGACTCTGCGCGACATCCGTCCGGTAGTATCGGCCAATCATTGTTTCCACCGAATAACTCCGCCGGTGATCGCTCCGCCCGAATTCTTTTTGCTTCATTACTGCCAAGCCATAAAGCCTTCACGCAATTTAGCCTAACGCGGCGGATCCTTCGGGTCGCGGCATTAGTGAGCGTTCTGTTAATTGGGAGCGTCTTGCCCTCAATTCTCGGGCATCTGCGAACGACTCGAGTAAGAGCCTCTGCTGCGGTCGCTGATCGATTAACCCAGAGTGCTGGCCACCCGATGAGCAGGCCCGTGCGGGTGCTGACGGTAATGGCGGGGCGGCAAGAAACAGTAAAGTACATCAGTATTCGTTATGTCGGACATTTCGATGGCGAACTATTTGAAGAAATTCGTATACTTAACCCGGACTTGAAAGATCCAGATCACCTGGAAGATGGACAGCTGATCCGAATACCGCTGCTGGCGATTACAAGGGTCAATTGAATCCGGCCGGCTCCCATAAACGGAAGTGACACCCCGTGTGTCACAAACTTCCTTTTAACGGATTTTCCTGGCAGGGCGTCGTGATATTTTCGCTTTCAGGGACGACTATTGCCGCCACCTGAACAGACGCTTAGTCTTGACATTTGCCGAACCGCAAACCCGAAAATGAAAGAGCTTCCAAAAATTACCAATCCCGTGG
>JBBRZT010000129.1:0-9836 GCA_038236395.1 Candidatus Acidiferrales bacterium | reverse complement strand
GAAAGTTCGATGGCTTGTTGGCGGTACGTTTCGGCCGTCTGCGCAAACGACGCCACCGCTATGGATGCGCTGAAAAACAGGAAAAGAACGCCCACCCGGGCAGACCGGAATGACGAGCGCGCCGCAAAATCATTCATCAATATAGTATGACGTGATTTTAGTCGGCCAGCAGGCAAGGTCACAGGAAGAATCGTGCGCGAAGCCTTCCGTGACTTACCAGCTGGCATTGCCGGCGAAGCGCCGGCACGTTCATTACCAGTAGAACTTCGCGCTGACCTGCCCAATACGCGGATCCCGTGCGTTGGTGACGATTCCGAAGTTCGAGCCGGAGAAGTCCCCGCCAGGGTTGGTAAATTGCGCGTGGTTGAATATGTTAAAAAATTCGATACGGAGGTCAAACGCAAAATTCTCTTTAATTTGGGTCTTCTTCAAAAACCCAAAATCGGTGTTGTTGAATCCCGGGCCGTGGAAGAAGCGCCGATTGGCGTTACCAAAAGTGCCCAGATCGGTGTTCTCGGCAAATGCATCGGGAAGGAAGTAACATCCAGTTCCGGGCAGGGACGGGTCGACGGAATTCGGACAAGCGGGATAAGCTTTGCGCGGATCCACAATCTTCACCGGGCCCACGACATTTGGAAAATCCGTGGCTGAACTGCCGGCCAGCGAAGCATCGCCCTCGCTTTGGTTCATCTGCACGGGAAAGCCGGTCGAGAAGCGAGTGATCCCCTGAATCTGCCAGCCTTGCGTTAGGCGTTTAGGCAAATTCTGAAAAGCACGGTCGAACGGGATAGCCCAAACGTAACTGACCACAAAATTGTGTCTGATGTCGCTGGAAGACAGCCCGCGGCTCAACCTGGTATCTTGGAAATTCACCAAGTCGTTGAACGCCGAAGAATCGTCCAGGCCTTTCGCAAAGGTATAGGCCGCCAGGAATGTAAAATCGTTGGCCTTGCGCTCCACCGAAATTTGCGCGGAGTTGTAGATCGAATTGGCGCTGTTAAGCGTATTAGTGTTGTTGGAGCCGAAGCAAACCTGCACGCCACCAGGACAGAAATTTGGATTTAGGAGCTGCTGCCTGGTGCTGTATACGCATCCCGGGAGCGCCGTCGCACTAGGCGTGTCACACGGAACGGTAGCAGTCGGAAGCTGGAAAACGTCGTTCTCGTTACCTGGTCCGCAGCCATCGGTTCCTCCCGCAGTTACGTCTATGGCCCCTGCCGCCGTGAGTTGCTGGCACAGAGCCGCGGAACCGGGGTTAGAGTCCCGCTGGGTGATGAGGCGATGCCCCTCGGTCCCGACGTAAGCCAGCGTGAGCACGGTTGATTTACCCAGCTCGCGCTGGATGGAGAGATTGAAGTGCTCCGCGTAAGGCAGCTTGTTGTGAATGTCGTAGCCCGGAAAATAGTTGAAGGGCTCGTAAACCGAGAAGTCCAGTGTCTTGTTGGCAGCGGCGCCAGGAACGGGCGCGGTGAACGGAAAACGCTGTGTCAACGACAGCCCGGTGGCTCGAATCCGGAACGGTTCTTCAAACAGTACCGATACCGGCGAGGTCCAATAGAGGCCGAACGGCGCATCCGCTACTTCGTAAAACAGGTTAAGGTCCTCGACCGAAGTGTAATAAAGGCCGTACGCCATTCGGATACTGGATTTTCCCGGGCCGCCAAATATCTTGCCCAAAACTCCTTCCGAGAATCCAGGTGAATACGCCAGTCCCAATCGTGGGCCGAAGTTGTTGTATTTCGTTGGTGCGAGTGTCTTCGGAATACCCGGGTCGCCGGGGAATACCAGGCCTGGAGGCGCAAGCGGAAACAGCGTAGAGGTTTGCCCAGGATTAAAGGTCTGAATTTTTCCCTGAGTGTCGTACCACGGCATGCTTACTTCCCAGCGCAACCCCAGATTCAGCGTTATGTTGGATTTTACCTTCCAGGAGTCCTGGGCGAAGGCGCCGCCATAGCGTGTACGCGAATCGAGGAACTGTTCGGCGGCCTGCGTGTAAGGCGCGTTGGTAGTGGATGTCGCGCCGAGGAGGTAGTCTGCAAAATCCGCTCCCGTAACCGTGCCATCAAAGGTGAAGCCCCCATGGGGATTGGCAAAGTTCCGCTCATTCACTTGCAGGTAGCGGAATTCCCCGCCAACCTTCCAGGTATGCCTGCCCTGCGTCTTCGAAAATACGTCACTAACCATGTAGGTGGTGTTGGGTTGGAAGGTATTCAGCGTGGGCACGCCAATGTTTAAGCCGATGTTGCTGAAGCTGGTCTGCGGCAGATATTGTTTATATCCGGCCAGCGGAACAATGCCGAGGGTGCCCTCGCCAGTTATAAAACCCAGGTCCGAGAGTTCCGCGAAACTCCCGGCCGGATTGTTTAAGTTCAGCGCCGTCCGGAAGAAACTGATCCGCGCCTCGTTGACCGCCGTTGCTCCCAGCGGCTTGGTGTTGCTCATCACAAACTGTTGCGCTCGCGAAGGCGAGACCGTCGGAAAGCCCGGCACGTTGGCGAAGCCGGTCGAGGGGTCGAGGTCACTCAGCACGTTCGAGCGATCAAAATGGTAATACCACGACCAGTTTCCGGTTTTCTGGTTATTGAAATCCACGCGCTCCCCGATTTTGTCGTCGTTGGCGATGTTTCTACCGCTGTTGTTCGAATAGTTCTGTGAATCTCCCGGAAGAGTGGGAGAGGGAATGTACGAGAGGATCTGAACGGACGGCGCTGACCAGGCCGCCTGCGGGATCACGCCACCAGGAAAAACGCACCCTGCTACCGGATCCGTGCTGCCGCAGCCGGGGAAGCTGTAAGCCTCGCCTTGCGTCACGGTGTAGCCCAAACGTTGCGAAAGCACTTGCGCCCAGTAAGGCCCATCGATCGTACCGGTCAAGAGCTCGGGATCAAAGTTGCCTAGACGCTGGTCTGCCGTCGGTACCGTAACCAAGCCGGATTCCGCACCTTGCACCTGCCTGGTGCCTTGATAGTCCGAGAACCAGAAAATTTTGTTTTTCCAGATGGGCCCGCCCGCCGCATATCCAAATTGATTGCGCCGCAATTCTGACTTGGAAGGTGCAAAGTAATTGGTGGCATCCAGCTTGTCGTTGCGCAGGAACTCGAAGGCGTCCCCGTGAAAGCCGTTGGTGCCCGACTTGGTGATGGCGTTGACGACTGCGCCGCTGAATTTTCCATATTCGGCGTCAAAGCTGTTGGTGATCAGGCGGAATTCCTCGATGGAGTCCAGGTTGGGAACCAAGCCTGCGCCGAGATTGCGTCCTTCGCTGACATCTCCGCCGTTCACCAGATAGGCGTTGGCCGTTTCGCGCTGGCCATTCACGGAGATGTTGCCCGAATTCAATATCCCCGATACCGGACGATCCTGCTGGATCGTTTGGGCGCTGCCCGGCGCGACTCCGGCCTGCAGGCCCAGAAGGTCGACGAAGCTGCGGCCGTTCAGCGGCAGCGCCAGCATTTTCTTGGAGTCGATGACGTCGCCCAGTTGGGTGTTCTCGGTCTGTACCTGCACCGCGTTCGCCACGATTTCGACGTGGTCGGACACACTGCCTACGTTGAGCGTGACATCGTAGTGCAACTGGTCGTTTACTTGTACCTCGATACCAGTCACGGTGAACGTCCGGAAGCCGGCGGCCGTGGCTGTGAGCTCGTAGGTTCCCGCCGGGAGCGCCAAAATTCGGTACGATCCGTCCGCTGCCGAAACTGTTTCTTGTTTGAAATTGGTTTGGACATTTGTAGCTACGATCTTTGCGCCTCCGACCACAGCCCCGCTGCTGTCGTGGACCACGCCAAGCAGCGAGCCGGTAACGTCGGCTCGAAGAGTCTGCGCGGTAAAAACAAGCGCGCAAATGATCAGGATGGAAATTCGATTAAAGCGATTTAACATTGGCCCCCCCAATGTTCCAAGAATGCGCGTACCTTGTCACAAAACATTTGACACATGCAAGCCCAAAATCCTTATCGAACTTTTTTCTGTGTCCGATTGGTATTTTCGTGCTCGCTCCTACTGGTACTCACTGCAACATTTGTTTCATTTCTCTCACTAGTTTGGCCCGTCACTCGTTTTTGTCCGCCGATTCGACGGCCACTTCTCCGAGCGCTCCCCGATCCACCCCGTTGTTATCCACCACATGGACGGAAACTCTACCTGTGCGCCCCGCGCCGCCTAACTTCGCCCGCAAAGTAACCAGGTTGCTGGGGTCTACCGCGTCGAGCGCTCGCGTGCCGGTCGCTGCACCATGCTCGTCGTAAAGATGGGCTACCAGTTTCCCGGAAAAGAAAACTCCAAAAGAACCGCTGAGCGTAACCTCGTTGCCGGCGCCGGGGGATGCGCGAAGCGGGGAAAGCACCAGACCCGCATCCGTGACTCCCTCAAATTTCGCGTCCGCTCTGGTGGGAAGCCACGCCGTATCGAAATTGAACTCATCGCCCGGCTCCAGCCGCACCATCGGCGAATTCAGCTCCGCCTCCATGTAGATCTCCGGCGGTCCGTCGTGAGAATCGCCAAACGTGCTGGTGCCGTCCGGGTGCTGATGCAACTCCGCGCCATTGGTCCAGAAAATGACCGAGGCCTTTCCCGGATAGGGTTTCGTTTCGTCGTAGCGAAATCGCTCGACCATCGCGTAGCGCGTATCGCCATCCACTACGGCCAGCCAGCCGTCTTTCGAATCGATCCACAACTCCGCCGCCAGCGGCGTGTAATGGACTGCAAAAAGCCCATTCGACCGAACCTGCGCCGCGGTATTTTCCGCCGGGCCAAACTTCACGTGATATTGGTTCAGGTAGCTGCTCGACGGGTTCGTCTTGGTAAAGCCCCAGAAATTCTTGTTGTGGTGCGCGCGATCCGTGGCGTCCCCCGTGTCGTATTGCGATACCGATTGCACTGACCATTCGACCGGGTGCCCACTGGCATTTCTGACTACGGCGTGAAACTTGATGCCGGTCGAATCGGCATCCAAACTCACCGTGCGCGTAAACTGCAAACCGGTCTGCGGATCGGCTGGCCCGCTCAAAGCGACTTCGCAACGCTGTCCCTGCGAGCGCACCTGAAACTCGTAGGGCGCATCATCAAGCACGTCGGAGTTGCCCACCCAGTGCCGCTCGTCGTCATTTCCTTCCGGCAAAACCCACAACTTGTCGCCGCCATAGTTGAACCACTGGGAGTTCGATGGCGGCAGGTATTTTCCCGCGTAGCGTTCGTTCACAAATAAATATGGATGGCCATCGAAGATCACCTGCATCAGTCGGCCGCCGTTTTGCGGCACAAAAATCAACTTGATCCACGCATTCGAAACCTGCTGGGCCTGCCAGCCTTTGTAATTGACGGGCTCGACGCGACAATTTGCCGCGGCTGGCGCCGCTGGCGGCGCGTCAGACTTTTGTTGCGCGCGCAATTCACAAATTCCTGTCACCGCGGAATCCATGATCAGCGCTGCGGTAAAAGTGCACAGGAGCGAAGTTTTCGTCATTAGACAGGCGAATAGTAAATCGAAACAATTCGAAATGAAACAAAATAAAACGCTCATAGCCAACCAACTTGTGATAAATATGCCGGACGGCGCAAAATTTGCCGCCGCTAACGCCACAGCGCGGGCACCTGCTGTTACGCCTCGGAGGCTTTTGAATGTCGATCATGTCCGGTTTCAGCCGTAGAGGGTTCCTGCGATTCGCCGCCGCGGCTCCGTTGCTCAGCCAGATTGCCGCGAAAAACGCCATCGCCAGCGCAGCCGCCGCGGTCGGTAAAGATGTGCGCGGCAATGTCTACACGCGCCTGGGTCTGAAAACCATCATCAACTGCCGCGGCACGTGGACTTATCTCAGCGGTTCCCTGGAATTCCCCGAAGTAACCGTGGCCCAGCGCGAAGCCTCGGAACATTTTGTGAATATGTTCGAGCTCCAGCATGCCGCCAGCCGCCGGCTCGCCGAACTCACCGGTGCCGAAGCTGGAATGGTCACCTCCGGCGCGGCAGGCGCGATGGCATCGGCTACCGCGGCATGTATGGCCGGCAGCGATCCAAAAAATATCTGGCAACTCCCGGACACCACCGGACTAAAGAACGAAGTGATCATGATGGGCGGCCGCAGCGCCTTCGACAACGCCATTCGCCTGACGGGAGCTAGGCTGGTTCTGGCGCATTCGCCGGAAGAAATGGCCAGCGCCGTCACCGACAAGACCGCCATGGTCTACACCACGCATCTGGACGACACGTTGCGCGCCGAGCTGGCCACTGCAAAAAAATTAAATATTCCCATGCTGCTCGACGACGCGGCAGGTGTTCCGCCCATCGAGAACATCAAGCTCTACGCGCAGATGGGCATCGACATGTATACCTTCTCCGGCGGAAAAGGTTTGCGCGGCCCGCAATGCAGCGGCCTGCTACTCGGCAAAAAAGATTTGATCGAAGCGGCCATGCTGAACACGAGCCCGTGGGAAGGCTCAGTCTGCCGGGCCATGAAAGTAGGCAAGGAAGAAATTATCGGTTTGCTAACCGCTGTCGAAACCTGGCTGAAGAAGGACCTGAACGTTCTGAATCGCGAATGGAACGAACGCGTCGCGCGTATTGAGAAACTGGTGAAAACCGTTCCGGGGGTGGAAACGGAGATTTCCATACCCACCGACGGAAATCGCTACCCAACCCTGCATATTTCCTGGGACGAACAAAAATGGGGCTATACCGTGAAAGATTGCGTGCAGCAACTGCGCTCCGGCGATCCGGTGATTGAAGTCGCAGGCGCGGATAATCCCAGCATCGTTACCGCGGTGCGCGAAGGCAATCCCAAGCAAAGCACCAAGGAAATGGAAGCGAGCCAGCGCCGTAAGCTGGAACTGGTGGCCTCCACCATCCAGCCATCCGAAACGCTCATTGTCGGCCAACGCATTCGGGAACTCCTCAGCGCCGCGCGAAAAGCTGCGCCGCAGGCCTAAACGCCATGCCTATTTCCATATTTCCGTTTGGCCGAAAATACCGGATTGAACCGATGCTATTGAAAACGGGGCTCGCGAAAACTCTTTTGCTCGTAATCTTCCTTTTCACGGCCGCCGCCACTAACGCTCAAGTGCGTGCCGTCGAGAAGCCCGGCGCCAACGAAAAAAACACCGTGCGCTCATCGGCGATCGACGCCGGCGACTACATCTATATCTCCGGTCAAGGTGACCAACGCAGCGACGGCACTGGTCCGCCCGATTTTGAAGCCCAGGCCAGCCAGTCGCTCGAAAGTATCAAATCGATCCTCACCGCTGCCGGATTGAATCTGGAGAACGTGGTTTACGTGCAGGTGTATCTCGAAGACGTAAACAACTACGATCGCCTCAACACCGTCTTTGCAAAATATTTCGCGAAAACGCCGCCGGCTCGCGCGGTCCTGGGAGTCGCGAAAGTGCCGCAAGGCTCCATCGAGATCACCGCGGTGGCTGTGCGCGATCTCGCGGAGCGAAAAGTCGTCACGCCCGCAAATTACGAGTCGACAGAGCCATTTTCCCCTGGCATCCTCACCCGCGATCGCTTGTTCGTTTCCGCCATGCAGGGTCGCGATCCGAAATCGGGCGCGGTGCCGGACGATCCCGCCGCGCAAACCGATCTCGCTCTCGATGGCGTGAAAGCCGTCGTTGAAGCCGCCGGACTCAAGCTCGCCAACATGGTTTTCGTGAATCCCTACCTCACGGAAAAAATTCCCGCGAAGATCATGAACGAACACTACGCGCAACGCTTCGAATTTGGCAACACTCCCGCGCGCGCCACCATCGAAGTCTCCGCGCTGCCCCACAACGCCCAGATCGAATACACCGGCGTAGCGGTGCGCGATTTAAGCCTCCGCCATTCGATTCGCCCCAAAAATATGCCGCCCAGCCCCACCGCCAGCCCCTGCGTTTTTGCCGGCGACACTTTGTATTGTTCCGCGAAAAGTGGATTCATCCCCGGGCCGCACGGCGGCGTCTACGGCGCAACGACCGCGGCGCAACTTCGCCAGACCATGCGCAACCAGTTCGACAATCTCGAGGAAGCGGAAATGAATTTCAGTGAAGTGGTCTACACCACGGTGTATCTAGACGATCTCGCGGACTCGGACGCGTTCCACAAAGTCTACGCCGAATATTTCAAGTCTCCCGTACCGGCCGAAACGCTGCTGCAGCAAATATCCGCGGGCAAACGGACCGCCGACGAAGAAGGCCACTACCCGGACCTCGAGCAGATGTCCTTCATCGCAATTCGGCCACCGCAAAAGAAATAAAGTCTCGCCGGCTCGAGCGGTACGCGAATTACAAAGCGGAGTTGACGGTTGGTGCAGGTGGGGCTGAATCCGTGCTGCCCGAAGTTTTGCCTATGTCTTAAGTACGTTGTGTCACTTATGTCTCCGGGTTGGACCCCTGATCGAAGTGGCGGAGGAGCCAGTCATGAGCGAACTATTCTCCCCGCCGCGAACAGGGAAAAATACAGGGAAACTACATCAAGAAGGCCACATTCAGGCCAAACGACCACGCATAACTGTCGGTGCGGGTGGTAGTTATTCGTCACGTTGTACGTATTGGAGGTCTCCAAACAGGGATTAACAGGGAACGGGATCTTACGGAGACTCGAAAGGGCGTGGAGCAAAGGGAGCAAGAATTCACTTGATTGCATAACAATGCCGGCCCCTCTCGACACGAGCAGACTTTGGTTGATAGGCTCGGGACGAAGGAGCCGGAGTTCGGTTCGTAAGCGGGACAGCTTGGTACCGCACATGGCGTGCAGCAAAGCGCCGTGCACTTGATAGGGCATCCCGCTCCCTCGTGAGAGCGAGTCCGAAGAAATAATCATGGTCGACGTTTTGATCGAAGAGATGTTTGGGTCGGACTGAAACCGACGAAGGAAGCGGAGAGAAAAACTTTTTCAAGTAAATGGAGGAGTCTGCTCAAAAAGTGTTTGACAGGGCCGCCATTGTTAGAGATGTCCGGTAAGCGGTGCCAGCTCAACCGGTCGACGCAACACCACCCAGTGCATTGATTCGAGAATGCTTCCGCAGGAGAACCATCTGTTTTGGCTGTACTCGATCAAAACCTAGCCAGGACAGCGTTCCGGCTGGTCTGGCCTTAGCGAGCGATTTTAGCTTTTGTTTTAGATGCAAGGTGGGTTCGAGCTTAGTGTTGCGTCGACCATTGAGACCACCGCGTTTTACCAGGCATGTGGATTACTTCAGAGTGCGCCGTCATCCAGGCACCGTCGACAA
This sequence comes from Candidatus Acidiferrales bacterium, assembly GCA_038236395.1. Lineage (GTDB taxonomy): Bacteria > Acidobacteriota > Terriglobia > Acidiferrales > UBA7541 > Acidiferrum. The sequence goes on along the minus strand of JBBRZT010000129.1, from coordinate 636 downwards.
ACTACCTCGTCACCAGCGCTGCGGGAGAATTAGTTTCGATCGGCGCTGAGTATGCCGTCATGGGCGCGATGAAGTTCGCATCTGGATGCCTGGTTGACGAGAACCGGATCAGGAGAAAAAGATGGAATGCTAGGATAATGATTCCTCCAACATACAAACCGAAGACAAAATTTATGCAGCTTGCGATCGCGGAGGCAAAGCGCGCCCGCGACCGGGGCGACTACGCAATCGGTGCCGTTATCACGCGCCTCATTGGAAATCGGGAAGTGGTCATCGCATCTGCGGGCAACCGGGTCAAAACTTTTGGTTCATCGATCAAGCACGTAGAGCTTGAAACGTTGAAATATGTCTCCTCCGGATACGGCCGGTATCTACCGGATTTCGTGTTGTATTCCACACACGAACCTTGTGCGATGTGTGCGGGTGCCTGCGTCTGGTCAAAAATAGGCGCCGTGGTGTTTGGCGTTTCCCAGGAAGACATCACTGCTTACGGCAAGAAGCACGGTACCGAGGAATTCAAATGGCGCGCCTGTCTCATTTCGTGCAAATTTGTTCTTGAAAAGGGCGGTCTTCACATTCCCGTCTTCGACAGTTTTTTAAGATTGGAGTGCCGAAAGTTATTCAGATATCGAGCCT
>JBBRZT010000128.1:0-9907 GCA_038236395.1 Candidatus Acidiferrales bacterium | reverse complement strand
TTCGTTCGCCGTTCGCGCGGGCGCGACGTGATGGCCGCGTGCGGACAGTTGGCGTTGCTGGATAGTGCCGGGTCCGGAGCGGCCGATTCACAATTCGTGACTCTGTAAATGTCTGAAAGAACGGATGGCGATTGTTCAAATTTTGCGAATGCCGATAGCTGCCATCATGCGGCCGCTTTCCTTGCCAGTCTTGCGATAGCTGAAAAGAAGATCAGGCCGGCACGATGTGCATAGTTCATTGGTGAAAATATTTTGCGGGTCCACCCCCGCCGCGATCAACTGGGCGTGATTGGCTTTGCGCAAATCGAGGCGAACATTTTTGGCCGGCGGCTGGTGGCCAGGCGGAAACTGGTTGAGCCATTGCAATGGATTCGGTTCATCGCCGGTGCGCAGTTCATCGAACCATTCCGGGGCTTGCGCGAATTGCGAAAGAAACGCCGCGGCAACTTCCGTGCCGACTTCGTAGCAGCAGCCGCCAATGGCCGGACCGATAGCGGCCAGCAGATCGCCGGGACGCGTGCCGAATTGCATCACCATGCGGCCGATTGTTTTTTCCACGATGCGCTGCAAAGTGCCGCGCCAGCCAGTGTGTACGGCGGCGACGGCGCGATTTTTTGGATCGACCAGCAAAATTGGGACGCAATCGGCGGTCTGAATGCCCAGCAGCAGATTTGGAGTGGCGGTGATCGAAGCGTCGCCATTGCAGGCGTCGCCGGGCAGAGAAGCGAAATCGCAAATGACGTCAGAATGAAACTGCTTCAGGGCTACCAGCGAAAGATCGTCCGCCCCGATAGCAGATTGAAACAGGCGGCGGTTTTCCTGAACGCTCGCGCGGCTATCCCATTCGGTAAAGCCGAGATTGAGCACTTTCTTGCCACGCAGCGCACTGATTCCGCCTGGCGACGTGCTGAATCCGTGAACGAGCCAGGGAAAATTGTGGAATGCAGAAACCTGCAGGACGCCGACGCCGCTGGCGGAGGTGCGCAGCGTCCAGGCCCCGTCGGCGCTCGAGGGACGAGGCTTGTTTGTTTTCGCGCGCTTCTTCGAGGATGTTTTCGTGACGCTCAAGATAGCCCCAGTATAATCGCGTCAGGTGCAGAAGCTAATTGGAGGAGTTTTGATCGTTGGTATGGGAGTGGACATCGCGGAAGTCGCGCGCATTAAAGCGGCGATTGAAAAACGCGGACCGGCATTCTTGAAGCGGATTTATACCCCCAAGGAAATCGCCTATTGCGAGCGGTTCAAAAACAAGTTTGAGCGCTACGCGGGAAGATTTGCGGTAAAAGAGGCGGCCATGAAGGCGCTGGGCACCGGCTGGCAGCATGGGGTGCGCTGGGTCGACCTGGAAGTGGTCCGGGAAAAAAGCGGCCGGCCAACTCTGGCGATTGCCGGCGAGGCAGGCAAAGTTGCGGCGCGGCTGGGAGTAAAAAATATTGCGGTGAGTATCACGCACACTGCGGAACAGGCTTTCGCTCTGGTGATTTTTGAGTCTTAAGAAAATCCTGGTCCACACTTTTCAATTACAGGCGTGAACGGCCGCGACACAGTTCGCTAGTTCTTCGGGCGCTCCAATCAAAACGCCTCCTTGGCTGGAAGAAATTCGAGTATCGACCCAGTGGTTGGCAGGCCAGCTTCCCGGCACACGCACTCGCAAATAATTGCTGGAGAGCCCCGGAGTGAATTGGGGCTCTGGCATTACCTCAGCGTGCAGATTTTCCGAGGGCGCATCCTCATCACTCGCGGAGCGCAGCGTAAGCACGCGCAATCGCTTTCCAACCTGTTCGCGCCGGAACGCCGCGGACTTCCTTTCGCCCAAGGCACGCAACTCGCGAGCCCGATTCTTGATTACGTTCGTGGGGATTTCGCTGGAAAGCGCGGCGGCCGCGGTGACGGGACGCTTCGAGAACGAGAAAACATGCAGATATGTAAACGGCAGACTTTCTATGAAGGCCCCTGTCGAAGAATGCTCCTCGTCAGTTTCTCCCGGGAATCCCGCGATTACATCCGCGCCGATGGCGGCATCCGGCAAGCGTTCGCGGATGAGCTGCACGCGGCGGGCGTAATGTTCAGCGCGATACCAGCGGTGCATGGCGGCGAGAATGCGATCGGTTCCCGATTGCAGCGGCATGTGAAAATGCTGCGCAATGCGATCGTTGGCGACAAAGAAATCGATGAGTTCGCTGGTGACATCCATAGGCTCGATGGAGCTGATTCGCAAACGCTCGACCGGCGTTTCATCCAGAATGCGGCGCAGCAAATCGCCAAACGCGATGCGTTGAGAAAGATCGCGGCCGTAAGTTCCAAGATTAATTCCGCTGAGAACAATCTCGCGTACTCCAGAAGCGGCGAGCTGCTTTATTTCGTGCACGACGGTCTCGGGCGGCAGGCTGCGGCTTTTCCCGCGGACGAACGGAATCACGCAGTAGGAGCAGCGGGAGTTGCAGCCATCCTGAATCTTCAGCGTTGGGCGAGTGTGATTTCCCTCCCCGCCAAAAACCGGAGCACTGAGGAGGGGTTGCAGCGTAAATGCACCGGTCAGAATCTTCGCAGAGCCAGGAAAATTTGCGACAGAACTCTGTTGCAGGAGCCCGGCGGGGACAAAGTCTGCCGCCCGCGAAGCTGAAGCCAATGAAAGATTTTCGATGATCTGTGGAAGTTCAGACTTGTGCGAATTTCCGACGACCCACGCGACGCCGGGCAGCTCGGCGAGTGCCTCGGGAGCGCGCTGGGCATAGCATCCGGTGACGACTACCTGGGCAGCGCGATTTCCGGCGCGAATTTTGCGGATGGCGTCGCGAGCCTGAGCGTCCGCTGCCGCTGTGACCGTGCAGGTGTTTACCACCACGATGTCGGCGGCATGGCGGGCCGACGGCGTGTAACCGCGGCGGAGCAATTGATGTTCCAGCGCGGCTCCATCCGCTTGCGTGGCGCGGCATCCAAACTGTTCAATATAAAAAGTCGGCATGGGATTCCAGTTGTTCGCGAATCGCTGAAACGCTATCAGAATCGTTGCGCGTTGTCAGCACGGGCTGAAATTGCCTCTAACGGGCCAACCCGCGTGCTAGCATAATCCGATTTCGGCGGAGCCGATTTGACAACTTCAGCAGATCTCTCGCAAAAAAATAATCGCTACATTTTAATGAGCTTTTTCGCGCTGGCCATTATTTTGCGCCTGGCGATGCTGATGCATTCACCCAGCACCTATCAGCCCGATGAAATTTTTCAGACTACCGAACCAGCGCACCATCTGGCGTTTGGACCATCGGTAGTCACCTGGGAATGGCGGCTGGGAATTCGTTCCTGGGTTTTCCCCGGCTTTCTGGCGCTGGTGATGCGCGCCACTTCGTGGATGGGCCCAGGCTCTTCGGGATATTTGTCGGGGATCGCGGTGGTCATGACGCTGATTTCCCTTACCACTGTTTGGTTTGGATTTGCCTGGGCGGAAAAAGCGAGCGGGCGCACCGCCGCGATCCTCGCGGGCTTCGCCTGCGCGACGTGGTGGGAGCTTGTATATTTCGGACCAAAAACTTTCTCGGAGGTGGTGGCCGCGCACATATTTCTGCCGGGCCTGTATCTCGGCGCGTGGACGGAGAAGGCGGACTGGAAAAGAAGATTATTTCTCGCCGGACTGTGCTGCGGGCTGGCGGTTTCGCTGCGTATTCAACTGGCGCCGGCAGTGGGGCTGGCAGCTTTATATTTTTGCCGTACGGATTGGCGAAGGCGAATTCCCATCGTCACCGCGGGACTACTTCTGCCGGTTTTGATTTTTGGATTGGTAGACGCCTTCACGTGGTCGCACCCGTTTCAATCGTTTTACATGTATTTCTACGTAAATCTGATTCAGGGTCGCAGCGCCAGGTTCGGAGTGGAAGCGTGGTATTGGTATCTGCCAAAACTGGTCCGGCACCTTGGGCCGCTGCTGCTGTTCGCGATTGTCGGCGTCAGACGATCGCCATTTCTGGGCTGGCTGGCTCTTACGATTCTGGTGTTCCATTCTTTGATCGGGCACAAAGAGGCGCGTTTCCTGTATCCGATGATGCCGCTGGTCATTACGCTGGCAGCGCTGGGAATTGTGGAGTGCGCGAACCTGATTAGCACGCTCTGGAAAATACCGGTGGCTCCGCGGCTGGTGATGGTGACGGGGATGGCGCTGTGCGTTGCGACGTCCATGCTGCTGGGGGCGATGTTCAAGGATTGGTCGCGCTTTTCGGGAAGTTTGATCGCCTTTAAGCGATTAAGCTGGGAAGAGACTCTGTGCGGAGTGGGCATCGGCCGATATTCGTGGCTGGAAACCGGCGGATATAGCTATCTGCACCGCAACGTGCCGATCCTGTTGCTGCCCACCAGCGAGAGTCTGACCGAAAGTTCCGGCTCGATCAACGCGCTACTTCACGATGGGCCACTGGAAAATGTTCCCTTGGGTTTCGCACTACAGGGGTGCTGGAATGGCATCTGTCTTTACCAGCGGCCGGGGACCTGCGCGGCGATTCCCGAAGAGTACGAAATCAATCGCACCCTGGCGCGTACAGACCAGTAATTTCTGCACTATTCTTTCGCGGTAACCCGCCAATTCAGTTTCCAGTTGGCCATGTAGTTCCACACCGTGACGATCATGATGGCCAACAAATTTGCGACGTAGCGGTTCATGTGCAGAGCATTGAACTCAAAATTCAAGATGAGCACGTTCAGAACCAAGCCGACGGCGCAGATGGCATTGAATTTCAGGAATCTCTTCAGGCGCTGTCCGATATGGTTTTGATGGCGGGAGACTTCCGCGAAAGTCCACATATCGTTCCAGATAAAATTGTTGATGAGCGCGGCTTCGGCGGCCAGGATTTTGCTGCGCGTCAATCCCCAGCCGAGCATCTTGGGGTCGCTCAAAAGATAGAGCAACGACATATCGATGACTACTCCGCTCAGTCCCACGACGCAAAAGCGGAAGAACGAGGAAGAGTGCAACAGATACATGCGGATGCGCAGCAGATGCTGAAAATATTCCAGGTAAATCTTGTTGGTAACTTTGCTGGAGCCCTCGACGCGTTCGCGAAAGGTATAGGGAACTTCAGAAATCCAGCCGACTTTCCCGCGCCCCAGTACTTCGATCAGAATTTTGTAGCCCAGCGGATTCAGCAGCCGGCCGGCGATGCAGTTGCGCGCGATCATGAAGTAGCCGCTCATGGGGTCGCTGACCCGCGCGGTCACTTCGGGCAGGATGGCCAGGCCGATCATCTGCGCGCACCTGGAAATAATTCGACGCGCCAGGCTCCAGTCGCTGACGCCTCCGCCTTCGACGTGCCTGCTGGCGATGGCCAGTTCCGCGCCGCGGGCCATTTCTTTCCACAATTCCTCGGTTACCTCGGGTGGGTGCTGCAAATCCGCGTCCATCACGCCGAGCACTCTCCCGCGAGCTACCTGCCAGCCGCGAATTACCGCCGTGGATAAGCCACGCTCGGACTGCCTGCGCAATACGTGAACTTGCGGACGCGTTTCCGCAAGGCGTTCCGCGATTTCCCAAGTGCGGTCCGGGCTGTCGTCGTCGACAACAATGATTTCATAGGCGAGGCCGGGGACGGTGTCGAGGCGGGCCATCAATTGCTCAAGCGCGGCAACGATGTTGGCGCCTTCATTAAACGTGGGCAGGACCATGGACAAATCTATCTGTGCGGCGCCGTCGAGGGGCGCGATAAGCAAGGATTGAGCAGCAGCGATTTGTGGAGCGGCGATAGTCGGCATTCGTGGGTGCGCCAGGAAAAATAGTTAATTTTTATCCAGTCGTTACAGACGACTTAGTGAGCAATCGATTCAATGATGGTATTTGGCCGATAATCGGCGCCTGTTCAGTCTATTTTGGATAGATGGCGAAGTCGAACAATTGCTCCCTGTTGTTTGTTAAACGAGTAATGACTTCTAGGAGGAACGCGGCACGGTCAGGATGGGGAAACGTGGGCTGGCTGCGTTTTTTTCACTATGATGGATGTTCCATGGTAATGAACGACCTTACTTCCGGAACTCCGACGATTCCATTCCTGCCGCGATGATCATTCTGCCGGTCATAGCTTTCGTGCTGTTTTACCTTACCTTGCGTCAGAAGGGTATCGACGCGCGGCGGGCTATTCTGGCGGCGACCACTTTCTGCGGCACCTGCGTGGTGCTGATTACCGAATTGCTGAGCGTTCCGCGGCTGGTGACGCGCGGTGGCGTGGCGATTTCCTGGCTGATCGTCTGCGCGATCGGCCTGGCCGTGTATCTGAAGGTCGAGCGATCGGCAAATACTTTGCCAATGCCTTCTCGCGATGACGTTGAGCGTGGAACGGATGGATTAGATCGAATCACCATCGGCTTGCTTTGCGCCGCGGGGGTAATCGTGCTGCTGGTGGGCATCACCGCGCTGCTCGCTCCGCCCAGCGGCGACGATGGAATGACGTATCACATGCCGAGGCTGGCCATGTGGATTAGTAATCACAACGTCAGATTTTTCGCCACCGCCAACTACACCCAGCTGATCTATGGCGCGTTCGCTGAATATTCGATCATGCACACGATATTGCTGTGGGGCAGCGATCGCTTCGCCAACATGATCCAGTTTTTTTCTTTTGTGGGTTGCGCGGTGGCGGTGTCTTACATTGTGAAACTGCTGGGGGGCAGCAAACGCGCGCAGGCTCTTGCAGCGGTGTTGTCGATCACCATCCCGGAGGGAATTTTAGAGGCGTCCGGGCCGATGACCACGTATTCCACGTCTTTCTGGATTGTAACGACGGTAGTGTTCCTTCTGGCATGGAACGAAGAGGCCAGCTGGTTGAACACTATTTGCATAGGGCTGGCGGCCGGTCTGGCGATATTCACTAAGGGCACGACGTATATCATCCTGCCATTTTTCGTGCTGGCCTGCTGGTGGGCGGGCTCGCGAGCTAAGAAAATCCTGTTTCTGAAGCGCAGCGTGGTGTTTGTGGCGCTGATTCTGGCGATCAATGGGGCGCAGTATTTGCGCAATTACGAATTTGACGGTTCCCCGCTGGGAGTGCCGCTGGATTACGGGCAGTTGCACCTGACGGTGGAGAATATCGGGGTGCGCAGCACGGTGGCGAACATCCTGCGCAACATTTCTTTCCACACCGGAACTCCGGTGGAATCCGTAAACCTGAAAATCGAGCACGGCTTTCGCGGCGCGATGCACGCCATTGGTGTCGATCCCGACGACCCGCGGCAGGTGATCTGGAATGAACGTTTCGTTGTGAATCACATGTCGTTTCAGGAGCTGCTGGCTGGGGACCCCTGGCACTTTATTTTGCTGGTGGCGGCGCTGGGAATTGTCTTTGCGAAATTCAAGCGACCCGAAAACCGGGTGCTGGTGTGGTACGCGCTGGCAATCGCGGCGGGATTTTTGGCGATATGCGCGATTTTGAAATGGCAGCGGTGGTCAAGCCGGTTTCATTTGCCTTTTTTTGTGCTGGGAGCGGTGGTCGTCGCGCTGGTGCTGGCGCGTTATGTTCCTCGCAGGCTGGTCAACGTAATCTGTGTGGGGCTTCTGGCGTGGGGCTTGCTGAACGCGTCGATCAATCGCTTCCGATCGCTGGTGCCGTTCGGGCGCTGGGAAAGCGCTTATGAACCGCGGGAGAAGCTATATTTCTCGTACGGATTGGACCGGCTGGCGCCTTCTTACCTCGGCGCTGTGGACGCGGTGAACAAAACGGATTGCGCTACCGTCGGTATCGACTCCTACATGCCGTTGAGCGATCCGGAAATCAGGGAGACTCCCGATTCTTTTGTGACTTATCCGTTGCTGGCGCTGCTACACGCCGACGGGCGCACGCGCACGGCGTTTTTCTCGGGGGTGCACAATCTTACGGCGCGTTATGCAGGGCAGCAGCCGCATGCGCCGGCCTGCGCGATCATCTGCCTGGAGTGCTCGAAAGTACCCGCCAAGTGGGAGCAATACGCTTCGCTGCCGAATCACGCGGTGTTTGGCGATGCGGTAGTCTTCAGCAGCGCAAGCCTGCCGGTTCATTAAGTCCAACTGAAATTGAAGAAGTGCCTGGCAAAGAAGGTGCCTGGCTAGGTCTGCGCGAGACGGCGTTGAAAGGTGAGAAGAATCAGGTCGGCGCGGCGGCGCACGCCAAATTTATTCAGCAAATTGGAAACGTGGAATTTTACGGTGCGCTCGGCGATATTCAAGCGGCTGCCGATTTCTTTATTGGAGAGATTTTCCAAAAGCGAATCGAGAACTTCCTGTTCGCGGCGGCTGAGGTTGGTGACCGTATCGGACTTCAGACGACGGCCTTGGCCGGTGAGAATCGAATCCACGAAACCTGAGAGCAACTGACGAGGGACCCAGAAACCGCCGCTGGCCACCAAGGGCAGAGCGCGGGTAAGTTGTTCACGAGCCTCGACGTAGGTTAAAAGACCCTTTACTCCCAGGCGTAGGAGTGCGTAGCTGTTGGCTTCGTTATGCTGCTCTCCGACGACGATCAGCCGCGCCTCAGGAGCTCTTTCCATCAAATTAGCCAGCAGCGCCCCGGTCGCAGGCTTGGAAGCGTGCGCGTCGATGACATAAACCTGGGCTGGCGGAGGTTCGAAGCTGCGCAAATCGGGTGCCAGGGTGGACTCCAGTTGGGTGGAGATAACCTTGAACTCGCCCTTTCCGAGAATGCGCTGAAACTCACCCAGTACCAACGGGTGAGGAGAGAGAATGCAGACAGTCAGTTTGGAACTTGCTCGTTTCGTAGCCACAGTTTGCCTGTTTGCAGCGTAGTGAAAACCGGACAGGGGGGCAAGGCCATTGGCGGCAGGTGTTCTTGAACCGTTACGTAACGCCTACGCCGCTTTTCCAATTCGCAGACCACGCGTAGGGGCAAATCCACCCGGTTGGAATTGCCGTTCAGTTAGCGAAAGGAGGCGTTCACTGCAGGAAATTCGGAGATTGCAGGAAACCCGCGTAAAATGAGTGAACTGCCCCGGATCTTGCGCATCGCCATTCACACCCAGCACCCGGCAAAGACGAGGCCCAGGCTGTCGACAACATGAGGGATTTCACCAAATCGGCGCAGGCTCTGCGGGAATTGCTCTCGCAGCGCATTCTCGTGCTCGACGGCGCGATGGGCACCATGCTGCAACAGCGGGATCTGACCGCCGAGGACTTTGGCGGCGCCGCGCTCGAAGGCTGCAACGAGAACCTCGTCCGTACTCGTCCTGACGTGGTACTCGATATTCACCGGGCCTATTTTGAAGCCGGTTCCGACATCGTTGAGACCAACAGTTTCGGCGGGGCTTCCATCGTTCTGGCGGAGTACGGGCTGGGCGACGATGCGTTTTTGTTGAACAAACTTTCCGCGGAGCTGGCGCGAAAAGCGGCGGATGAGTTCAGCACGCCTCAAAAACCCCGTCTGGTCGCCGGAGCGATGGGTCCGACGACCAAGGCGATCACGGTGACGGGCGGGGTAACGTTCGAAGAACTGCAAGCGACGTATCACACGCAAGCGCGCGGGTTGGTGGAAGGCGGCGTTGACCTGCTGCTGGTGGAAACCTGCCAGGACACGCGAAATATCAAGGCTGCGATTCTGGGAATCCATCAACTTTCAAAAGAAATCGGCGCGAACGTTCCGTTCATCGTTTCGGTGACCATTGAGCCGATGGGCACGATGCTGGCGGGGCAGACGGTCGAGGCGCTGTGGGCATCCTTGCGGCACGCCAAACCGCTGGCATTCGGGATGAATTGCGCAACCGGGCCTGAATTCATGACCGACCACATTCGAACGCTGAGCCAGCTCACGGATACGTATGTGTCCTGCTACCCGAATGCCGGACTGCCGGATGAAGAAGGCAAATACCTGGAAACGCCGACGACGCTGGCGGCGCAACTGGAAAAATTTGTGGATCACGGATGGCTGAATTTCATCGGTGGGTGCTGCGG
>JBBRZT010000127.1:0-9941 GCA_038236395.1 Candidatus Acidiferrales bacterium | reverse complement strand
CGGCGGTGGCACCGATGCGCGGCCGACGGCCAACGACCAAAACTCCGGCGGTGGTGGCGGCGGAAACGGCAGCGGCGGCGGCAACGGCGGTTACGCCTGGAGTACCGCGTCCCTCGGCAACGGCTTTGGCGGCGCGCCATTCCCCGGCTCGGTCAGCAGCCTCATCATGGGCGGCGGCGGTGGTGCGGGCACCACCAATGACGGCACCGCTGATCCCGCCAATGGCAATCCTTCCGGCATCAACAGCAGCGGCGCGGCTGGTGGCGGAATCATCATCATTCACGCCGGTTCAGTAGTTGGCACCGGCACCATCACCGCCAACGGCCAGACCGCTCTCGACGTGCAAAATGATGGCGCGGGCGGCGGCGGAGCGGGCGGCTCCATCGAACTCCTCACTCTTTCCGGCGGAATTTCCGGCGTTACTCTCAGCGCCAATGGTGGCACCGGCGGAGACACCTGGCTGACCCAGGCTCCCGGTGCCACCTATCCCGGCTCGCGTCACGGACCCGGCGGCGGCGGCGGCGGCGGCGTCATCCTCACATCCACTGCCCCTGCTTCAGCGAGCGTTTTGCCCGGAACGAACGGTACCTCCACGACCATTCACGATTCCTACGGCGCAACTCCGGGCCTCGGAAACGGAATCGTCAACACCAATCTCGGCACGAGCGGCTTCACGCAGACTCCTGGTAATCGCCCCGGCGCGCAGTGCTCCGTCGCCGATCTGGTAGTCACCAATTCCGGCTCACCCAGTCCGGTGCTAGCCGGCGGCAACATCACTTACACGCAAACGGTAAACAACAACGGCCCGCAACCCGCCCTCAACGTGGTGTTCAGCGAAGCCATCCCGTCCGGCACAACTTTCGTTTCTCTCGCAACGCCCGCCGGATGGACGTGCTCTACTCCCGCGGTCGGCGCCTCGGGAAATATTTCCTGCACCTTGCCTTCGAACGGTCCCGCTACTCTTTCCACCTTTACTCTGGTCGTCAAAGTCGGCGCCGCCGTCCCCGCTGGCACCACCATCAGCGATACCGATTCCGTCAGCTCCGGCGTGAACGACACCAATCTCGCCAACAACACCGCCACCGTAAATATTCTCGTCGCCGCGCCCGCTTCCGCCGACATCAGCGTCACCAACTCCGCGTCTCCCGGCACGGTCGCACCCGGCGCCAACATCACCTACACGCAATCTCTGACCAATAACGGTCCTACCACAGCCACCACCGTGGTCTTCACCGAAGCGATTCCGACCAACACGACATTTCAGTCCATCACAAAACCCGCTGCCTGGAGCTGCTCGACCCCCGCGGTCAACGGAACCGGAACGGTAACCTGCACCGTCGCCTCCGTCGCCTCTGGCACAACCGCCAACTTCACGCTGGTCGTCAAAGTAAATGCCGGAACCGCCACCGGCACCGTCATCTCCGACACCGACATGGGTTCGTCGGCTGTCACCGACTCCAATAGTTCGAACAACAGTGCCACCGCCGACGTCACCGTCGCGGCTGCCAACCAGGCCGACATGGCAGTAACCATGACCGATTCGCCCAACCCGGTGCTCGCGGGCGTCAACATCACCTACACCGCGGTGGTCACCAACAACGGACCCGCCACCGCCACCACCGTCACCGCCGTCGACACCATTCCGGCGAACACTACTTTTTCGTCTGACACCGTACCGGCAGGTTGGACCTGCGTCGTAAACGCGACAACGGTCTCCTGCAGCAATCCGTCCATGGCTGCCAATACCAGCTCCACATTCACATTTATTTTCACGGTCACCGCCGGCACTGCGCCCGGGACGGTGATCGTCAATTCCATCACGGTAGGTTCCGCCGTCTCCGATCCCACGGCCGCCAACAACACCGCGACCACCAACACTGTTGTCACTTCGCCTTCTCAAGCCGATCTCTCGATCACCAAATCCGCTTCGCCAGATCCCGTCAACCAGAACGACACGCTGGTCTACACCATCTCCGTTGCCAACAATGGCCCCGCGTCCGCCGCCAACGTGGTCATCACCGACCCGCTGCCCTCCGCCGTCACCTATCAATCTTCTTCCGCCACGCAAGGCACTTGCTCGCAGGCCAGCGGCACCGTCACCTGCAATATCGGCACGATGAGCAACGGCCAGATCGTCACCATCACCATTAACGTCACCGCCACCACCATGAGCACCGCGAGTTATGCGGTCAACACCGCATCGGTCAGCTCCACAACTTCCGATCCCGACAACACCAACAACAGTTCCACGTTCACCTCCACCGTCGCTGCGCCCAACCTTGTCCAGCTCGTCTACTTCCAGGCCGCCCCGCGCGCCGAAGGCGGCGTGCTTCTCGAATGGCGCACCCGCGAAGAAATCCGCAATCTCGGATTCAACATCTATCGCGAAGACGCGCTCGGCCGCCATTGCGTCAATCCGTCTATCATTGCCGGTGCCGCGCTGTTCGTGCGCGGAGGCAAGCCGCAGCACGGCGCGAAAACTTATCAGTGGATCGATCCCGCAGGCACAGCGGAATCTTCTTATGTGCTCGAAGACGTCGAAATGAACGGCGTGCGCACTTCGCACAGCCTGGTGAGCGTCGAAGCCGCGATAAATTCGAATCCGCGCGCCACGCACTCTGCTTCCCGCGCTTCCAATTCCGTCCTGCTCACGCAGTTGAACCAGGTCAGCGCCGCCGCAGCGCAGTCCGCATCGCTCACCGTTTCCGCCGCGCCTAGACGCCTGAAAATGCCCCGGCCGACATTCGTAAAAATTGTTCCCGGCATATTCCGCGAGTCGTTAGACTCCGTTGCCGCGGTGAAAATTAGTGTGCGCAGCGAAGGCTGGTATCGCGTCTCGCAATCCGCGCTGATCTCTGCCGGCCTCGACGCCGGAGCCGCCGCGCGCCTGCTGCAGCTCTACGCCGAAGGTATCGAGCAACCCATGCTCATCACCGGCCGCGGAGCAGGACCGCTCAGCCCCAGCGACAGCATCGAATTTTACGGCACCGGAATCGACACGCCCTATTGCGACACGCGCGTCTACTGGCTGGTCAAAGGAACGCGCCCCGGCAAACGCATCAACGCGCTACCGGCGACAAGCTCTGGCGCCACCGACAACGCGCAAGGTTTCCCCTTCACCGTCATCCACGAAGACCGCACCACCTACTTCGCCACGTTGCTGAACGGAGAAGATCAGGACAATTTCTTCGGAGACGCCGTCACTTCCGAGCCCGTCGACGAACTCCTCACCGTCGCCAACCACGCTTCCAATTCGGCATTGCCGGTCACCGTGGACGTCACTCTGCAAGGAGCCACCGAAGGCCAGGCGCATCGCGTCTCAGTCAGCTTCAACGGCGCATCCATCGGCGAAATGAATTTCTCCGGCCAGGCCAACGTCACAAACACGTTCCCGGTCGACTCCAGCCTGCTCGCGGAAGGCACCAACACCGTTACGCTCACCGCCCTCGAAGGCGACAACGACGTCAGCGTGGTCCAATCCATCGCGCTGCATTACCCGCACACCTACGTCGCCGACCAGAATTGGCTGCGCGCCACCACGACCGCCGGCGCCAACATCCACATCACCGGCTTCACCGGCCCGCAGATTCATCTCTACGACATCACCGATCCGCTGGCCATCACCCAACTCAACGGCACCGTGCGCCTCGAAGGCTCCACGTATTCCATCAGCGCGGCACTGCGCGGCAACTCGCCGGCCGAGCGCACCCTGCTGGCTTTCGCCGATGACCAGATTTCAGCTCCGTCCGCGCTGACCTATCACGCTCCCAGCACGCTAGCCGCACATCGCGCCAACGCCGACCTCGTTTACATCGCCCATCCCGACTTCGTAAACAGTCTCGCGCCGCTCAAAAATTTGCGCGAATCGCAAAAACGCGACGTCTCCGTCGTCACCGTCGACCAGATTTTCGACGCCTACAATTTTGGCGAGCGCAGCCCCTATGCCATCCGCGCTTTCCTGCAATCCGCAGCCGCGACGCAAAACCAGAATCACAAATTGCAAGCCGTCCTCTTCGTGGGCGACGCCTCGCTCGACCCGCGAAATTATCTGGGCTTCGGAAATCTCGATCTCGTTCCCACGCGCATCATCGAAACCGCCGCGTTCAAAACCGCTTCCGACGACTGGTTCACCGATTTCCAGAGCAACGGCTTCGCCACTATCCCCACCGGCCGCCTCCCGGTACGCACCGCCGCGGAAGCCGCTCTCGCGGTAAAGAAAATCGTCGATTACGAGCAAGGTTCCTACGCGGGCAGTTGGAATGGTCAGGCTCTGGTGGTCGCCGACAACAACATCGGCGCGAATTTCTCGACGCCCGCAAATTCCGCCGCCGCCACGCTGCAATCCTCGCTGACAGTAAATAAAATTCTCGCCGACGGCCAGGATCCTGAAGCTATCCGCCAGCAGATTCTCGCCGGCCTCAACAACGGCGCGCTCATCGTCAATTACAACGGCCACGGCTCCACCGAACAATGGTCCTTCGCAAATTTCCTCGACGACGACGCCGCCACCGCCCTGACCAACGGCCAGCGCCTCCCGGTCTATTTGTTAATGGATTGCCTCAACGGATTTTTCCACGACGTCTACACCCAAAGCCTCGCGGAATCCCTCATGCTCTCGCCCAACGGCGGAGCGGTAGCAGTCTGGGCATCCTCCGGCTTCACCGACGCGCAACCCCAAGCTTTCTTGAATCAAGCGTTACTCACCACGCTGTCGCAAAATCGCACCCTGCCGCTAGGCAGCGCCATCCTAGCCGCCAAAAGCTCCATCACCGACGCCGACGTCCGCCGCACCTGGATCCTCTTCGGCGACCCCACCATGCGCCTCCAATTCCCGCCGTCCTCAGTGAAAAAGCTGAAACCCATCAGCACAAGAGATCAGGCCGGAGACCAACTCCCGCAACGCGACCGTCCATTTTCGCCGCGCCCCAATTCCCCCAGCCCTAACTAGCCGCGTTCGAATTTGCCCCTATTAAGTTTGCACGGTTAGAATTGTCGCGCTCTAATTCGCCCCCATTTAAGTTTGCACCGTTGGAATTGCAGCGCTCGAATTCGCCGCCGTGATTTAGACGTTCCATAGCAATTCCCGACCCGCCCACCCAAAACCTGTCATTCCGACCGAAGCGAGCCGATGCTTTTTCTTCAACTTCGCTCCTGCGAAGTTGTCGGGCTTGCGCAGCGGAGGAATCTCTCTTCGATTGATCGCGCAAGCCTCGTTGTTTTTCAGTTGATCTTGGCGATCACCACATCCACCAGCCCACGGTTGTCATCCCGAACCCGCCGCCTTTTCCAGGCGGGTGAGGGACCTGCTTTTCATAAACGCATCGCAAATCACAAATCCCGCCACCACAACTCAAATCACCACCCGCCCCCCAAAAATCGCCGTCCCAATCCTTACCTCAGTCGCCCCCTCCTCAATCGCCACTTCAAAATCATGACTCATCCCCATCGACAGCACAGGCAGCGCCAACCCACTAGCGCCAGCAAGTTCATCACGCACCTTGCGCAATCGCGCAAAATAAGGCCGCACTCTCTCCGCATCCTCCAAAAACGGTGGAATACACATCAACCCCCCAACCTCCACATTTTTCAGCCCAGCAATCTTCTCGAGCAAGTCAGGCAACCCAGAAATCTCCGCCCCACTCTTCGTCGCCTCCTCCTCCACTCGCACCTCAATCAGAATCCGCAATTTCCCCACCGCCTTCAATTCCACCCATGCGCGATCCAACCGCTCCGCCACACCAAAATCATCCACAGAATCGACGCAATGAAACGCCTTCGCCGCCCGCGCCACCTTATTACTCTGCAAATGCCCAATCAAATGCCATCTCGCCTGTAAATCCCCAAGCAGCCCACGCTTCCCCTCCCACTCCTGCACCCGATTCTCCCCAAAGTGTCGAATCCCCGCCTCGTACGCCGCGCGAATCGCCTCAGCAGGCTGCGTCTTCGACACCGCAATCAGGGTAACCTCATCCCCTCGCCCAGTTTTCTCCCGCGCCCGCTCAATGCGTTCCTGAATTCTCAAAATGTTTTCGCCGATGGTAGTCGCCATGATCGCGGGTAAATCCTAGCACGCGGGTACGGCAGTTTCCGGTAACTCAATAATTACGACTTGAATTCGCGAGGTAGATTGAAACATCGGCCGAGTGTGAAACAACTTTGTTGCCTCCAGCACAAGCGAAGCATACGATGTGCTCCGCGTCCAAAGTACGTGCTCCGTTTTGAAATCGACAATCCAGGTTAGAAAGGTTTTTCATGAAAATTAAAACTTCAATCGTGGTGGCCACATGTTTGATCTGCGTCGCGGTCCTGCTCCCGGTTCTGCGCAGCCAGATGAGCAGTTCCGATGTTGTCGCGGCGATCACCAAACTCGAGAATGAGCAGACCAAGGCAGCGCTAGCGAACGATGTGTCGTTTATAAAAAATAATTTAGCTGATGATGTCGTCGAGGGTACCAGCTTCGGAGAATGGCTCACTAAGGCCTCGCTGATTGCTGACTCTGCGGACCCGGCCAAGAACAAAACCAACAGCATGACCATCAGCGACTTGAAAGTCACGGCGTACGAAAACGTCGCCGTCGCCCGTTATCTAAACACCTACGACGACGTTTACCATGGCACGCATCGCAGCCGCTCGGTCATCTGCACCGACGCCTGGGCCCACGAGGGTGGTGCATGGAAACTGGTAGCTAATCACTGCTCACAGAAAAAATAACACCAGTTGTTGCGGTGAACTGAGGCGGACAAGAATCCGCCTCAGTTTTTCCCTCTCTTTCTTCCTGCCGGATGGCTCGTTCTATTTCAGCACCGGAATTACATTTGCGGCGCACCACGCGACGGTTTACACGACTGCCAATGTGTCTCGCGCGCCCCTGAATTCGCAGAATATTCTCGCCGATGGTTGTAGGCATGATCGCGGCTAAATCCTGGCATTCGCGTTGTGGATCAGTTCCCGGTAACGCCACTTGTCAGGAGTTGACGCACCGCTGCATGCGGGATCGCTCGCTAAAACTATCAGCAAATTGTCTAGAGTTTAGGTGTGACGAACAGAAAACCAGTGCGCCCGGATTAATTGAATAGCGGTAAACCTGTCCGTATCCTCCACCCCTGTTTGAGGCTGCATGTCATCGGACCTGAAAACAAACCCCGTGTAATCATCATCAGGGAACATTCCCCTTCGAGATACAAAGAATGTCACCGAGAAACCACCGGTGTGACGGGAGACAAGCACTTCCCTGCCTGCTGACAGATTTGCATACTGCTCGGGCAGGTTGACATAGGAACAATTACACGGGCCATTCTTCCTCACAGACAGGCTTCCCTGCTTAGCCAATTCAACTACTTCCATCCGTTGGGTAAGACGCGAGTTGAAGTTCCAGCGTTCGATGTACTTCGGAAGATTGAACACCGTTAGTAGCAGCACGGTGACAACTTGAGTTGCGACCGCAGCATAGGCCAAGCCGGAATGTCGTCTGGTAATTGTGGCCCGCAGGGCGAGGACACAAGAGATTACGCAACCGACCAGAAACGCAGGCTGGACGGCTGCCAATACTAGAAACCCAACTTGCTGTTGGATGTAAAGTCCCGCACTCTCCAAGCAAGTTACGAGAAGCAAACTCGCGCTGGTCAACACGCAGAAAGTCAAAACCATTGTCGCAAATCGCGAGAAATGTTTGACGCCGCTTTCCATGTGGGTAAATGTTAGGTCAGGTCGGAGAGCAATTCAATCGCGGTTCCCGGAAATTGAAATGTCTCCGGGGAATGGTGGGCGCACGAGCTGTCACGGCCCGATTGCCTAAGCCCTCATATAGTCGCTAACCGAAAGCTGACCCACACCGCACATAGCTGTATTTGCGGCGCGGCATCGGCACGGTTACACTGGCTGCCAATGAGTCTCGCGCTCCGAAATACGGTCATCAACTCCAACCCAGCACGTCGCTGTAGTACCGGCAAATGATCACCACCGGCAAACTAATCGCTGTCGAAGGCATCGACGGAAGCGGAAAGCGCACCCAGGTGGACCTGCTAAAAAACGCCTTGGCCGCCAAGGGGCATCAAACCTATCTCACCGGCTTCCCAATTTACGATTCCTGGTTCGGCCAGATGGTCGGAGAATTCCTCAACGGCGAATTCGGCCCCCTCGAAGAAGTCGACCCGCATTTCACCGCCCTCCTTTACGCCGGCGACCGCTTCGAAGCCAAAGCCAAAATTGTCGACGCCCTCGCCGCGGGGAAAATCGTGCTGGCCGATCGCTACATCGGCTCCAATCTCGCCCATCAAACCGCGCGCTCTTCTCCCGCGGAACGTCCGGAATTCGTAAAGTGGATCGAGCACCTCGAATACGAAATTTACGGCCTCCCCCGCGAAAGCCTGGTCATCTATCTCCGCGTTCCTCCACTCGAGGGCCAAAAACTGGTAGCGCGAAAAAAAACGCGCCGCTACACTCCCGCAACGCACGATTTACAGGAAGGCAGCCTGCGCCACCTGGAAGACGCCGCGGAAATGTACGATGAACTGGCCAAGCGCGCCAGCTGGCACACGGTCGAATGTTTTGACGCCGCCAAACACGCCATGCGCGCCCCGCAAACCATCGCCGAAGAAATTTTAGCGGCGGTCGAACCGCTGCTAGCCACTCTGCCCACGCAGGAGAAAACTTAAACGATGGGCTTCAGCGATTTTCTCGGCAACCAACGCGTCGTCAGCGCCCTGCAAGGAGCGCTCCGCGCCGGCCGCGTCCCCCACGCCCTGCTCTTCACCGGCGCAAGCGGAGTAGGCAAATACACGCTGGCGCGCATGTTCGCGCAGGCCGCCACCTGCGAGCGCCTAACCGATGACTTCTGCGGCGAATGCCCCACCTGCCAGCGCGTCGCGCTGCTCGCCGATCCCGCGCTGCTCATCGAACAAGGCCTCGCCGAGCGCGGCGAAAGCGCCGACGCCGCCATGGTCGAACGCATGCCGCTCATCCTGCAAACGCACCCGGATGTTTGGGCCCTCGTCCCCGATCCCGTCAGGCTCAAAACTCCGGTAGCCCGCCCCATGCTCCGCGTCGGCCAGATTCGCGCCGTGCAACGGGCCGCCTATTTCCAGCCCATGGGCCGCCGCCGCGTTTTTATCCTCGATGGCGCGGACACTATGCGCTGGGATGTCGCCAACGTATTCCTGAAAATTCTCGAGGAGCCGCCGCCGTCCGCGACGCTGATCCTGATCGCTCCGTCGCCGTATTCCCTACTGCCGACTATCGTCTCGCGCTGCATGCAATTTCACTTCGCGGCGCTCCCGCTGACGGACGTCGAGCGCATCCTCAAAGAAAAAACCGATCGCAAAGGCGCCGAAATCACCCTGGCCGCGCAACTGGCCGAAGGCAGCCCGGGCCTGGCAATAGAAATGGACGTGGAAGCCAGCGCGCAACGCCGCCATGACGCTCTGCGCATCCTCACTCGCGCCGCGCAAGGACAGGGCTTCGCGCAACTCTTCGCCGACACCGCCGCGCTGGCCAAAGACCGCGAAACCACCTTCGAGCGCCAGCTGGAAATTTTCTACGGTCTGCTCACCGATCTCCTCGAGCTGACCGCCAAAGTAAAAACTCCCATGCTGCGCAACAAGCCCCTCGCCAAAGAGCTTCAGTCCCTCAGCAACATCGTCGACGTCTCCTGGGTAATGCGCGCCATCGCCGGTTTCGACCAGCTCCACGCCGGGGCCCGTCGCAATCTCAACAAGCAACTGGGCCTGGATGCCCTGGCGGCTTCACTGGCCGGCGGCATGAGTCGCGAGCGCGACGTACGCCCTTAACTTTGCATTGGCATCATTCAAGAGTTTCGTACGGCGTACTGTAACCCGCGGCAGATCGCAGGCATCATAGGGACATAGCACCTAAGAGCCACCCTCGCCGTAATAAGGAGCAGTCATGGTGAATCGCCGGATGTTTCGCCCCGGCTTTGCAGACGT
>JBBRZT010000126.1:0-9952 GCA_038236395.1 Candidatus Acidiferrales bacterium | reverse complement strand
TTGCTCACCGCAGGAGTGAATTCGCGATTGGCAGCGGCATCCTGCGGAGTACGCCGGAAAAACAAAATAGAGCTGTAGATAGCCAGCAAATAATAAATAAAGGGAATGCCACAGACCGCAAGCAGCAAATACTCAAAGAACGGCGAAATTATCGCACCTCTCGCATGTTCCCGGAAGAATAGCAAAAAGCAGAGATTTATGTCGTCGCCGCGGTGCCAATGGACGGCCAGAGTGCAGCAACCTGCAACGCGCAAGCCTTGGGCTGCTTCACAACATCAAGTAAACTTTAATCAGCGATCCTCACTGCAACAACAGTCACGGCAAAGAGTCGCGACGACGAAAGGCACCTTCGAGAGCAGATGACGGAATCTCCCGGCTTTCACTTCAAAACCTATTTCCTGATTCTGATGATGGTGATCTTCGCCCCGCTGGGAAACGTACTGCTCAGCAAAGGCATGAAAAATGTCGGGCCGGCCACGAACTGGACGCCCTCCGAATTGGGCAACGTGCTGCTGCGCATCGGCTCTTCCGGCTATGTCTGGTTGGGCATTGCGTCGCTGCTCACATTTTTCGTGGCGTACATGCTGGTGCTCACCTGGGCGGACTACAGCTGGGTGCAGCCGGCCTCGTCTTTCTCTTACGCGATGGTGGCGCTGTTGAGCTACCTGCTTTTGGGAGAATCCGTTTCGCCGCTGCGCTGGTTTGGCATAGCGGTCATTTGTCTCGGCGTGCTCATCGTAGGTCACACCCATCCGCGCACCACCGCGGTCAAAGTCTGACGTGCGAGAAGCCATCTTATTTCTGATCATTATTGTGGCCGGCACTGGCGGCGAGCTGTGCGTGACCCGCGCCATGAAAGACATTGGAGAAGTTCACGACTTCCGCCCCGCGGCGCTGCTGCAATTTATACGCCGGGCGTTTCTGGTGGGATGGATGTGGATCGGCATCGCCATGATGACCGTGGCGTTTTTCGCCTTGCTGGCGGCGCTGTCGTTTGAAAATGTGAGTTTCGTCGTTCCCGTCACGGCGCTCAGCTATGGAGCCGGCGCGGTAGGAGCCATGCTTTTCCTGCGGGAGCGCATCAACTTGCAGCGCTGGGTGGGCGTGCTGATCGTCTGCGCCGGAGTGACCATCGTCCTGCTCACCAAACATTGAGCTGCGGCGGGTCAGCCGTTGCATTCCCGAAAATTCGGGGCCGTCACCGCCGCTTACGGTTTTGCCGGTTTCTCCGGCTTAACTTCCGTTGCAGAACCGATCTTGATCGACACGCCAAACCGTTTGTAATTCGCGTATCGCACGGTCATGCGAATGTGCACCCCGCCGGTGCTGAATTGCAGCATGTCGTCCGCCCGCGTGTACGTCGGGAACCAGTAATGCCCTTCGATATTTTCGCGAAACGTTTCAAATCGCGGAAACACATTTTCCTGCCCGTGTTTCTTGATGTCCGGCACGGCTTTGCCGTCGGTCTTCACCACCTCCAGGTCGGCATCATCCACCCACACGCGCCCCTGAAAGTACCGCTGATTCTTTTCCAATTTTTTCGGCCCCACATCAAACACGTAGGTATTCAGCTGATCGATGGCTTCGCGCCCGACATACTTGATGTCGTACTTGGGCAGCTCTTCGGTAGTCAACACGAACGGTTGCACGTGCTCGAGGTCGTCCATATCCTGCTGCGACATGGTAATGCGCTGCAATGTTGACGCTGGCGCAAAAGTGACTTTTTCATAGCGCTTTCCATCCGGCGTGAAAAGAATATCGCTCTTCATCTGGTACTCGCCGTCCGCGATGCCGTCGGAGTCGATAGTCTGAATCACAAAAGTTTGGTTGTACGTATAGTTGTCGCGTTCTTTCTTGAACTCCTCCTCGCGCGCCGCAAACTTCTGGATAATCTGCTCCACCGGCAACGCCGGCGGCTGGTTGGTAATGGACGATTCCGGCTTCTTCGAGGCATCCGCGCCAGGAGCCGGAACAGGCGGTATCGTGGCCGGCGCGCCCTGCGCGGGACCCGAGCTCGGCGGAACCGGCAACGGGCCCTGCTGCTGGGCCAGCAGCGAGCCACAGCAAAACATCACCAGGACAAAACATCCAGCCATTACCATCGGCTGGCTGCTAAATCTGCTTCCCCGTTTGGGTTCCCCGACCATACCGTTTTTCGCTCCCGTTCCAAATCACTCGATGAGGTGAGATGTGTTTCCAAGGACAATGAAGTTTGACGGCTGGAAAGTCTACGGAGTTGCACCGGTACCGCTCACCTGGAGACAATTGCAGCAACGCGGACTCAGCAAGAAAGCTTCTTACGCTTCGATGATTTGGTTCTTAACCGCGTAGCGCACCAACTCGCTGACCGAATGCAGCTCCAGCTTCCGCATGATGTTGGCGCGGTGCGTCTCAGCGGTCTTCACGCTGATATTCAGCGACACGGCAACTTCCTTGCTGCTCTTCCCTTCCGCCAGCAATTGCACAATTTCGCGTTCCCGGGGAGTCAGTCGGTTTCGCAGCACGGCGCCGGGATCCGGCGCGTGGCTGCCCGCATTGAAGCCGTTCAGCACCATGTCCGCCGCGCGGGCGGTGAAGTACGAGCGGTGATTGGAAACCGCCTCCACCGCGGCCACCAGGTCGCGATCGGCATCCGACTTCATGATGTAGCCGCGGGCTCCCGAAGCCAGAATTTCCCGCACCAGTTGATCCGAAAAGTGCAGCGTCAAAATTACAATCTCGGTCTTGGGCAAAATTTTCAGTATTTTGCGCGCCGCTTCCAGCCCATTCAGCTCGGGCATGCTGATGTCCATCACCACTACTTTGGGCTTCAGTTGTTCCGCGAGCGCAACCGCTTCGCGGCCGGTACTCGCTTCCGCGCACACTTCCCATCCAGTTCGGGAATTGAGCAATTGCTTCAGTCCGCGCCGGACAATGTCGTGATCGTCGGCGACCAAAATCTGCATGACGTCGCCGCGGGGTCTGAGGGGCTGACGTTCGCTCGAAACGGGTGGCTGCTTTTCCACTTCTGTGCCCTCAACTTTCAGCTAGCTAGATGGACGCTTCTACTCGCAGGTGCTGTTATAGCATTTATCAAACGAGCGACCAACCCGTTGGGCTTCGGGTAGTCGAATCAAAAACTCCGCCTTAGGCTGGCCGGAGAACTGCTTCAGAGCGTTGGCTCCGGTTGGGAAAAAAATCCTGCTTTCGCAGCAAAGTATCCACGGCCTGCAATAGTGTGCTGGCTACCTCCGTCTTGGTGACGTAACCCTGCACGCCGATCTTCTTGGCTTCTTCGATGAGCTGATTACTTTCGTGCATGGAAAGTATCAGGATCGGCACGGCCATCGTTTTTCGGATTTCCCGCGCCGCCTCAAATCCACTGAGCACCGGCATAGTGATATCCAGAATAATCACGTCGGGCTGCAGCTCGCGGGCTTTTTCGATTGCGTCCCTGCCATTCTCCGCTTCGCCGCAGACTTCCAGATCTTTGCGCGAGCTCAGAATGGCACACACGCTTTTACGCACAGCTTCATGATCATCGGCAATCAGAACTCGCAACAGGGCCTTTCCCAAGCAGGTGAGCTATAGAATACCTCATATTGATGTAACAGAAGAACCGCGGGTGGCCTGGTTCCATCCTAGCGCTTAAGACTACCTGGTTGCGCAGATGCGACTTTCGTCGCCCTCAGGTGTTTATTCTTACAGTGCTTTGAGTTCTTAACTTAAGCGATCCAGCCGGGATCGAAGCATACTTATGGAAAGGGGATACCCATGCGTGCTATGCGCTCTATCAGGTCATTGTTCTTTGCGGCTATGTTGTTTGCCATACCTGCGGCATCGTTTGCGCAGATCAGTGTCGGCATCGCGGTCGGAGTCGCGCCGCCGGAAATTCCAGTTTACGAGCAGCCCGAGTGCCCGGGAGATGGCTATCTGTGGACTCCCGGCTATTGGGGATATGGTGACGACGATTATTATTGGGTCCCTGGCACCTGGGTAGAACCACCTTCCGTTGGCGTGCTTTGGACTCCCGGCTATTGGGGCTGGGGCGATGGTGGCTATCGCTTTCACGGCGGCTATTGGGGACCGCACGTCGGATTTTATGGCGGTATCGACTACGGCTTCGGCTACACCGGCCACGGCTACTACGGTGGACGCTGGGATGGCGGCCACTTTGCGTACAACACCTACGTGAATCGCGTGAACGTGACCGTCATTCACAACACCTACAACACCAGGATCGTGAACAACAACACCACTCGCGTCAGCTATAACGGCGGCAGGGGCGGCATCCAAGCGCGCGAGACGGCCAGAGAACGTCAAGTGGCCCACGAGCGACACGTCGAAGGGACGCGCTTTCAAACCGAACACGCGCAGGCTGCCAGGTCGGATCGTTCCCAGTTCGCATCCGTGAATCATGGCCGACCCGCTGTGGCCGCCACTCCGAAACCCGGCGCGTTTAACGACCGGGCGGTAAGCCGTGCGAAGGAAGCGCCTGCGTCGAGAGGCCGTAACAATGACCGAGCAGGAGCTGCCGCAAACACCAACACGCGTGTGAACGGCAATCGCGCCGATCGTCCGGCGAACGCCACGAACAATGCCGCGAGATCAAACGGCGGGCGCACGGATCGTTCCAGCAATGCGACGAAACCAAACACCGCGCGCGAAACTGGCTCGAATCGCAATGATCGTCCGGCCAACGCGGGCGCTGCAAAGCCCAACAATGCGACGCGTGGCGCTTCGGGAGATCGCCCAAACAACGCAGTGAGATCGAACGACGCCGCAAGAGCTAACAACGCGGCGAGATCCAACGACCGGCCAGCCGCCCACGCGAACACGTCAAAGCCAGAGCGCGCGGATCGGCCAGCCAGGGCTACTTCAGCTCCGAGCGCCAAGCCAGAGCGCGCACCGCGTGCCGAAAGGCCCTCCGCGTCGCACAACGCCAGGCCGGAACATGTCGACCGGCAGGCAACTCCTAGACCGGAGCGTGCCCCTAGACAGGAGAGAGCTGCTCCGCAGCACAACTCCAGACCCGCGCCGCAACAGCAGCACAGCGCGCCTAAAAACGAGAGCAAGCCTCAGGGTAAAGATCATCCGCCACACGGCAGGCGATAATCCGCAGCCGCTCTGACAAATCAACTTAACCGTGGGCCTTCGATTCGTCGAGTGGCCCACATTTTTTTTGATAAAATGATCTTGGCAGTCATCTAGCCAATCCGCCCCCGGTCGCCCCCTAATGCATTCGAATTATTTGCCCTTCCCGCCCGCTGACGTATAATTTCGCTTCCACCCGAAACAGCGCAGCACCTCGCGAGGCCCAATGGCAGACCAATACGTCGAACGCGTCGTGGACTTAACCGAGCCCGGCGCCAACCAACTGTATGACCTCACTGCCGACGCGGCGCGGGAAACTATTCTCAATTCTTCGGCCGAGCGAGTAAACGAAATTGCCGGCTCCTTTGCGCTGGTGGCGCGCTGCGGCAAAACAGTAAAAATGGCGCGCTCTCTCGACCGCCCCATGCGTTATTTCCTGGCCAAGCGCCGGGAAGGCCCGGTGCTCATCGTCGCTCACCGCATCGACGCCATTTATGACTGGCTCAAATCCGAAAATCTCCACGCGCAGTTTCATCCCAGTTACACGCGCATGGTTCCCGCGCATCATGTCGTGGAGCTGCAGCTGATTGGCTGCCCCGATCCCGATCCCGATTACACCCGCTTTTTTACGCCGGAAAAAGATTCCCTGCCCGCTAATATCGAGCAAATCGGGAAAGCGTATATCGCCGCGCTGGCGGAAGAGATTTCGCTGTGGCTGCGCCGAATTCCGGCTGAAGAACCGATCGGCGTTTGTTTTTCTGGCGGGATCGACAGCGGAAGCGTGTTTCTGGCTACCTGCCACGTGATGCAAAAACTCGGAATGAGCCTCGCTCGGCTCAAAGCGTTTGTGCTGGATTTTGGCCGCGGCCCCGACCTGCAGCAGGCTCGGGCGTTTCTGGAACCGCTCGGCCTCGGATTATTCCTCGAACCGGTCGAGGCCGACTTGTCCACGCTCGATGCCGCCGAATCGATTCGCGTTATCGAAGATTACAAACCTCTCGATATCGAATGCGCGGCCATGGGGCTGGCGCTCTGCCGCGGAATTCGCCAGCGTTATCCTGACTGGCGCTATCTCCTCGACGGCGATGGCGGTGACGAAAATTTGAAGGACTATCCGATCGAGGAAAATCCCGAGCTCACCATTCGCAGCGTGGTGAATAATTCCATGCTCTATCAGGAAGGCTGGGGCGTCGGAAAAATCAAGCACTCGCTCACCTACAGCGGCGGATTAAGTCGCTCGTATACGCGCACCTACGCGCCCGGGCATCACTATGGGTTTTCCGGCTTCAGCCCGTTCACGCGCTCAAACGTGATTGCCGTTGCTGAAGCCATTCCCTTCATCGACCTCACCGGCTACGACGTTGCGCGACTCTACAAATTGAAAGGCACCATCGTGGCGTCCGGCATCGAGCAGTTGACCGGGCTGCGCATGGCCGTTTTCCCCAAGCGGAGATTTCAGCATGGGGCCGTGTCGGAAGACACGCTGCGCCAGCGCCTGCCGTTGCTGGAACCCGAATATCGCAAACAGTTTTTGTCGCTCTACGCGTGAGCCTGAAGTTGCCATCGTCTCGTCCATCGAGTTATCCGTCGAGTTATCCGTCGAATTATCCATCGGGCGACCTGGATCGCGACCGCTGGATACTCGGTCAGCGGCCGCCTCGCGAAATTCTCGACGCGCAGAAACCGCACGCCTTTTTTGTCGAGGATGAGGCCGCTGCCTGCGGTGAAATCATTCCGGTGGCGACAATGTTCCTCACCAATCGCGAATGCCCCTGGCGCTGCGTGATGTGCGACCTGTGGCGCAACACGTTGACAACTTCGCTGCCGCCCGGCGCTATCCCCACTCAAATTGATTTCGCGTTGTCGCAAGTTCCCACGGCACGTGTGCTGAAGCTCTACAACAGCGGCAGTTTCTTCGATGCGCGCGCCATCCCCGTGAAAGACCATCCCGCCATCGCGGAACGCGCCAACAACTTCGACCGCCTCATCGTCGAAAACCATCCCGCTCTCACCGATGACAAAATCCTGCGATTTCGCGACCGCCTGCGCTGTCGCCTGGAAATCGCCATGGGACTCGAAACCGTTCATCCCGACATTTTGCCCCGGCTCAACAAACGCATGACCCTGGAGCAGTTTTCGAGCGCCGCAACTTTCCTGCGCGCCCATGATATCGATCTTCGCGTGTTCATTCTCGTGCAGCCCCCGTTTATGAAGCCGGGCGACGCTTTGCACTGGGGCGAACGCTCGCTGGACTTTGCTTTTGATTGCGGCGCCACAGCGGCTACGCTCATCCCCACTCGCGGCGGCAACGGCGCGATGGAAGCTCTGGCCACCAACGGCGAATTCTCGCCACCGAGCATCGGTACGCTGGAGTCGGCTGTAACTTATGGACTGAGCCTGAAACGCGGTCGAGTTTTTGCCGATCTGTGGAATGCCGACAAAATGCCTGGTTGCCATCATTGCCGCGTCTCACGCATCGCGCGCCTGCGCGAAATAAATCTCGCGCAGATCGATCAAGCCCCACCACGTTGCGACGTTTGCGGCTCGACCAATTCCCAGGCCAATGCCTAGCGCTCAATCAGGTGCAACGGATTGAACAACACGTACGACATCGCAATCGTCGGCTCCGGTTTCGGCGGAAGCCTGCTGGCCATGATCGCCCATCAACTGGGCCGCTCGGTCATCCTGCTGGAAAAAGGCAAACACCCGCGCTTCGCCATCGGCGAATCCTCCACGCCTCTCTCCAACATCCTTCTGGAGCATTTGACGACTCGCTATCGACTGCCGAACCTCACGCCGTTATCCAAGTGGGGCAGTTGGCAAAAAACCAATCCGCAGGTGGCTTGTGGACTCAAGCGCGGCTTCACTTTTTACCACCACACACTCGGCGCACCACCCGCACCGGATCCGCAGCATCAGCGCCAACTTCTGGTCGCCGCCAGTCCCCACGACGGTATTGCCGACACGCACTGGTATCGCGCCGATGTCGATCATTTTTTAGTTCAGCAAGCGCAGCAAGTCGGCGTTCCATATTTCGACGAGGTCAACCCTCAAGATGTGGCCGAATCCGACTCGGAAATTCGCGTAACCGGTCGTCGCGGAAACAAAGAATTCTCCATTGGCGCACAATTCCTCGTCGATGCCACCGGTCCGCGCGGTTTTCTCCATCGTTCGCTGGACATTTCTGAATTGGAGTTGCCTGACTTCCCCGCCACGCAGGCGCTCTTCAGTCACTTCATAGGAGTCGGCCAAATCGCCGAAGGCGTTTTGGCCGAGGCTGCTCACAAACCACCGTATCCCGTCGACAACGCTGCGGTTCATCACGTTTTCGAAGGCGGCTGGATCTGGGTGTTGAAATTCAACAATGGAATCACCAGCGCAGGCGTGGCCGCAACAGATGAACTCGCCGAACGCCTCCGGTTCTCGGAAGGCGAACCCGCATGGGACCGTCTTCTGGATTTGCTTCCCGCTGTGAAAGAGCAATTCGCAAAAGCAAAAGCGAATCGGCCCTTCACTCACATGCCACGCGTCGCGTTCCGCAGCAAACACATCGCCGGTAAACGTTGGGCGATGCTGCCAAGCGCCGCCGGCTTCGTCGATCCGTTACTCTCCAGCGGATTTCCGCTCACACTTCTCGGCGTATCGCGGCTCGCCGAAATCATCGAGGAGGATTGGGACACGCCGCGATTCCCCGGCCGCTTGAACACCTACGCGGTGCAAACCGGCAGCGAACTTGTCGATACCGGGCGCCTGATCGCCAGTATGTATGCCACCATGGACAGATTTCCGTTGTTCGTTTCTCTCTCGATGCTCTATTTCGCTGCCGCCAGCTTTTCAGAGGCCGCTCGTCGGCTCGGCAAGCCGTATCTCGCCCGCTCATTCCTGTTGGGCGACAACCAACATTTCCATGTGTCAGCACAGCGCTGTTTTGAGCATGCTCGCGAGGCTTTCACGGAAGACAAGATGCGCGAAGTGTCCCAGGAAGTTGCGGAAATCATCGGACCAATCAACATCGCCGGCCTGGGAAACGCCGCGCGGCACAACTGGTATCCGGTGGACGCGAACGACCTGTTGGATGCGGCCGCCAAGCTCGCATCTACAAAAGAGGAAATAAAGGAAGTGCTGGAAAAGTGCGGCTTCTGGAAATGAGTAATTTCCCTAGGTAACGCCTGATGTGAGATGCGATGCGAACAGCAGATCCCTCACCCGCTGAAGAAGCGCGGGTTCGGGATGATGTGCGGCGTCGCGGTTGAGGGTTGCTAAGATCACAAATGTCGCGCACGGCGACAGTTATCTCGCAAAAACAATCGGCTGCGCCGCGATAACGCCCTTCCCTTCCTGCACAGTGACGAACTGATTCCCTCTGATCCTCGCCAGCGACTCTTTCTTCCCGCTGGGCCAGGCAATCTCAATCGTCACCGTTCGGCCTTCTTCCGGCTTTCCCAAACCAAACGTCAACGGCATCTCGCTCTGCGACAGATAACTCGACCCTGATTTCACCATCTGCGTATGCCGCACGCCCTTATTATTTTTCACCGTGACCTTCGCGCCGATCCCGTCGCGGTTCGAACGCGTTCCCACTGTTTTCATCCTCAGCATGTCGTTCTGGTTTCCATTATTGTTGCGCAGTAAACGCGCGGGGCCATCGTTCGCGGTGACCACCAGGTCCAGATCGCCGTCGTTGTCGAAATCGCCGTAAGCCGCGCCGCGCCCCACAACTTCTTTCTGCAGGGCGCGGCCCAACTTCCCAGCCCCGTCTTCAAATTTCTTGTTGCCGCGATTGCGAAATACGCTGGGCCGCTGGGCATATTTCACGTTGGGCTGCACCACGCTGATGTCGTCGGACACGTGCCCGTTGGCCGCAAAAATATCCGGCAAG